>JAZQBE010000090.1:0-18590 GCA_045545575.1 Shuttleworthella sp. | reverse complement strand
TCACCGGGCTGCTTGCCCATGCCCCAGGCGTCGAAGGCCTCGTCAAAAATATACATGCCCAGGCGGTCACAGGCCTCGATAAATGCCGAAGAAGGCGGATTGTGGGTCGTCCGGACGGCGTTGAAGCCGTTTTCCTTCAGTTTGCGCACCTTGCGCGCTTCCGCGTCGTAGACCGTCACCGCGCCCAGCAGGCCGTTGTCGTGATGCAGGCAGCCGCCGGCCAGCTTCACAGTCTCGCCGTTGACGCGCAGGCCGTGGCGGACATCCCAGTCGATGGTGCGGATGCCGAACAGCACGCCGTCCGCGTCCTCCATGCTCTTTTCCACCGGGATGGGGCGGGTCTTCATCACGTCGGTATCTTTAATGGAAGCGGACAGCACGTACAGCTGCGGATCCTCGGCGCTCCAGAGGCGGGCGTTGTCCACTGTCATCGTGGTGTAGGCCACAGACGTGCTGTTGGCGTTCACCTGGATCTTCGTGCGCTGCGTCCGCACGACGGTGCCGTCCTCGTCGTTCAGGGAGAAGGTCACCTCCACGAGGCGGGTCTTGCAGGATTCGTTGGCGATTTCGGCCTGCAGCGCCAGATACGCCGTTCCGTCATCGATCTTCGTGGTATAGCCGAAGATGCCGTCGGCGCACAGATGCAGCTTCGGTCCGTGCCACAGCTCGGCGCCCCGGAACAGGCCCGCGCCGGAATACCAGCGGCTGTTCGGCTGCATGCTCGCGTTCACGGAAATCACGACGCGGTTCGCCTCGCCGTAATTCACGAAATCCGTGATGTCCGCGGCAAAGGGCGTGTAGCCGTAATGATGCAGCGTCACCTTCGATCCGTTCACTTCCACGGTCGTATTCATCATGACGCCGTCGAAATGCAGCCAGACGCGCTCGCCCTCCCATTCCGCCGGGATGTCGAGCATCTTGCTGTAATAGCCGTTTCCGGCACTGTAGAATCCGCTGGCCGGGCCGGACGGCGCTTCAGGATACACGTCGCTTCCGATCATGAAATCGTGCGGCAGATTTACCGTTTCACCGGTCAGCTTCCCGCCGTTCATCAGCATCATAAGCAGCATCGGCGACTTGTCACTGAAGTTCCATCCCTCGTTCAGGTTGATTTTCTGCATGTTTTTCTCCTTTCCGCGGCACCTGAAAACCGGCCGCCCGTTTCTGTTTGGTCTGAACTGATTCTAACACAGCCCTTTTGTGAAATGAAAGCAGAATTCTAAGATTCCTGACGGATTTCTCAGGTGGAACAGGGGTCAGGCACCCGTTCCACTTTTTACACGAACGCGCCCCGTCAGAGATCAACCCTGACGGGGCGCGTTTGTCGAGGGATATGCGGCCGCTTTCCGCGGCCGTATATCAATTCTTAGATTTTCAGTTCTTTCCTTTACTTACTGCAGCGCCTTGATGTAGCCCTTGACTTCCTCGACGCCCTGATCGAGCAGGCTCTGCTGGAAGGCATCCCAGTTGTCGTCGTTGAGCTCGACGCGGCCGGTGATGAAGTCCGGAATGGATACGTCAAGGATGTTGGCAGCAGCCGTGCCGAGCGCGCTCATCGCGTCCGCCTGCTCCGTGGGAAGCACATTGGTCAGGTAGGTGATGTCGCCGCCGCCCGGATACAGCGCGGCCATCTTCATGCCTTCCACCAGGTTCTCCGGATTCTGCTTGTCGATGTGGGCGTTCGGGTTGTAGCCGATGTTGAAGCGGTTCAGGGACAGGGCCACGCCCACGTTGTCCGTGATGACCTGACGGTTTTGCACATAGATCGTTTCGCCGTCTTCGTTGGTCGATACAGAGCAGCAGCCGTCATAGCCGAGCTCGGTCAGCACCGGGTACTGATTCTTCGCCTGATCCTCGTCGGTCACGCCGATGTTGGTCAGGTAGGCGCCGTCGCCGTACACATAGTCCATGGCGCGCAGCAGAGCCGCGATATCCTTGTCAGCCGCCTTGTCCGTGATCACCAGCTCGCCGCCGAGAAGGGAACCGGCCTCATAGTAGCGCCAGGGATCCACGTTCTGCGCGGAAGCCGGACCGTAGACATCGTTGATCGGCTGCGGAGCCGCCACGTAGTTCACATCCTCCAGCAGCTCGCTGCTGCCGTTGTTCATCATGTTGCCCAGCTGGGATTCCAGCAGACCGACCATGCAGCCGACCTTGCCGGAGAACACCGCGGCCTGGTTCACCATGAAGAAAACGGAATCGCTTGTGCGCTCGTCGAAGGACTGGTCGATCCAGCCTTCTTCGTACCAGTGATGCATGCACTCGACATAGGCGCGGGTCGCGTCGCTGTCGTCCGTCCAGCCGTACTTGATCTCGTTGTCGCGATCGGCATACCAGCCGCCGTACGTTCCGCCGAAGCCGGTCAGAAGATGGTTCGTGCCGCTGTAGTAGCCGCGATACATCAGCGTCAGCGGGCAGCCGTCCTCGATGTTCTGGTCCTCAATGGCCTCCGCAAAGATCGGAAGCATCCACTCCCAGTCGGAGATGTACTTCGGATAGGTCTCGCCGCTCGGGAATACGATATCGTCGGTCCACTCGGTCTTGTCGTCATTCCAGCCGCCGGTAAAGGCCTTGCCGGTTTCCGGATTCTTGCCGTACTTTAAGATCCAGTCGCGGCGGTACATGTAGGAAGACCAGGGCTCGGCAACCTCGCTGACGGCGCGAAGGTTGACGATGCGCTCCTTGCCGTTAATGTCCTGATAGATCTGGGCACGGTATTCGGGATGCGCTTCCACCCACTTCATGTAGTTGGGCATGTACTTCTCGACCATGTCGGTCAGCTCTAACGCCACGCCCTGATCAAACAGCTGCGCCGCGTTGTAGGAGAACAGCGTCGGGCTCATCAGGTCCGGATACTCGCCGGTCGCCAGCAGCGTGTTGTAGTAGTCGTTGTCCGCGGAAACCGGGGTTTCTTCCCACTCAAAGCTGATGTCTTCGCCGCAGTCGGCCAGCCACTGCTGCAGGGCCGGATCCTCGTCCCAGGTGGAGATCGGATAATCCGGTTCCGGCATCTGGATCATGTACTTAAACGTCGTGCTTCCGCCGGCTTTGCCGATGGAATCCGGTACCGCTTCCGTGGACGCGGTGTCATCCGCCGCCGCGGTGTCGTCCGTCGCAGCCGCGTCGTCCGTTGCAGCCGCGTCATCTGTCGCCGCCGCCGGCGCCGGCGCCGGAGCGTCGCTGCCGGAATTGCCCGATCCGCCGCAGCCCGCCAGCAGCAGGGAAGCCGCGGTCAGTGCTGCCAGACCCGTCGCCAGCAGCTTCTGCATTTTCTTGTTTGCCATATATCCCTCCTTCGATCATTGTGCCGCAGGCATCCTCATTGTACGTTCCTGCGGCTCTTACCCTTCCGCAAGGTCTGTTCCTTACGGCTTTGACTCCATCATAATGAAAAACGGCTTTTCAGATACCGTTAAATGTTGTATAATTATCATATATTTGTTCTGATATTGAAAAAACCTCGGAACGCAAGGAGATCGGCCATGCAGACACAGCCCGTCCTGACCATTGAATTAAACGAAACCCGCATCCGCCTGTTCCGCCAGGCCACCGGCATTCCCGTCACGCTGTTCAGCGGAAACGCCATCGTCAAGCGCTACGCCGGCAAAACCAGCGACCTGAACTTCCCGATGATGCTGCAGGCCGACCTGCCCGCCGACCTGCCCCTCCTGTGGTACTCTGTTTTTGACCAGGGTCTGCTCTTCGGCGGCATTCACCAGGGCGACGGCTCGCCGGACATCTTTTTTGGGCCGGTCCTCCCCTATGAGTGCACCCGCACGGCCGCGTTAAAGCTGCTGTCCTTTCTGGGCCGCTCCGCGTCCGATCTGAACACGCTGGTCTCCTATTTTCAGGAATGCGGCGTGATCACCGAAGAAGCCTTCGTCGCCGCCGTTCATCTGTACACTCACCTGCTGGAACTCAACACAGATCCGGACGCGGACGTCACGCAGATCCGGCGGCACTGGACCGCGCCCTTCCCGCCCCGGCCGCTTCCGGAAACCGAATCGCACGGCCGTGCGGATTACGACCTCGAACAGCGGCTGCTCGCCTACATCCGGCACGGCCGCACACAGCCCTTCGAAGAAATGCTGCGGGACTTTTCCGGTTTTACCGGCTATCCCGACATCGCGCCCAATCCGCTGCACAAGCACTATATCGTCACCGCGCTCACCGTCGGCTCCCGGGTGGCCGTTTCCGCCGGTGTGGATTACGACCTGTCTTACGGCATTCTCGCCCATTACCTGGATAAACTGACCGCCAGCCGCACGCCGTCGGAGTACTCTTCCCTGTTTCCGCAGGCCTACCTCGATTTCGCCCGGGAAGTGGCGCGGGTCCGCAGGATTTCGTCGGATGACGCCCTCGTCCGGCGCATCCAGCGCTATATCTTCGGTCACATTCACGAAAAAGTGACCCCGTCCATCCTCGCCAAAGAGCTCGGCTACAACACGTCCTATCTCTGCGCGCACTTTAAAAAGGAAACGGGCAAAACCGTATCCACCTACGTCAACGAATGCAAGGTGGAAGAAGCCAAGCTGCTGCTGGAAATGCCGAACAGCAGCGTCACGGACGTCGCGATGCATCTCGGCTATCCCTCGCAGAGCTACTTCTGCTCGGTTTTCAAGGAATACACGAATAAAACCCCCGGCGAATACCGGGCGGAATATTCTACTTAATCTAACAAAGACCAAAACACAAGAGACCGGCCGGACGGGACATTCCCATCCGGTCGGTCTGCCGAGGGATATACGGCCGCCTTACGCAGCCGTATATCTTTTTTCTGTTTCTTATCTCAAGACCTGCAGGGGTTTTACGCCTGCGCGCCGCGCCTTACTGGTCGCGCGCCGCTTTGATCCACTCGGTCACCTGATCCGTGCCCTGGTCCTTGATGCTCTGCTGGAAGGCTTCCCAGCTCTCGTCGGTAATCTCAACGCGGCCGGTGATGAAGTCCGGAATCGACACATCCAGGATGTTGCTGACGCCGGTCTCGATCGTGCCCTTCTCGTCCGCCTGTTCTGTCGGCAGAACCGCGGTCAGGTACTTGATGTCGCCGCCGCCCGGATACAGCACAGCCAGCTCCAGGGCTTCCGTGCGCATCGCGCTGTCATGCCTGTCGATGCGGCTGTTCGGGTTCAGGCCGATGCTCAGACGGTTTAAGCTGATCGCCGCGCCGGCATCGGAGGTCGCCAGTTTCGGATTCACGTCGTAGATCAGCGTGCCGTCATCTTCGGTGCGCAGGGTGTACACGCCGTCTTCCAGTCCGGCATCGATCATCGTCTGGTAGTTGTTCGCGGCCTGCTGCTCGTCGGAAACGCCCATGGACAGACCTTCGCCCTCCGGCGAATAGGTGTAGTCGATCGAACGCAGCAGCGCCTCGATGTTCTTGTCCTTCGCCTTGTCGGTGATGATGTTCTCGCCGCCCAGAAGGGAACCGGCCTCAAAATAGTGCCACGGCTGCACGTTCTGGATTTCCTTCGGTCCGTAGGTGTCGTTTAAGGGCTGGGGGGCGACCATGTAGCACACATCCTCCAGCAGCGGGCTGTTGCCGGTGTTCATCATGTTGCCCAGCTGGGACTCGATCAGGCCGTAGATCATGCCGACCTTGCCGGAGAACACAGACGTCTGGTCCATCATGAAGAACACGGAATCGCTCGTGCGCTCGTCAAAGCTCTGATCCAGCCAGCCTTCCTCGTACCAGTGATGCAGACACTCGCAGTAGGCGCGCACCGCGTCGCTCTTGTCTGTCCAGCCGTATTCGATCTCGCCGTCCGCGTTTTCCTGCCAGCCGCAGAACGTGCCGTCGAAGGACGTCAGCAGCGAGCCCTGACCGGTGTAATATCCACGGTACGCCATCTGTACGGCATAGCCGTCCTCAATGCCTTCGCCCTTTAAGGCCTCGGCAAAGATCTCAAACATCCACTCCCAGTCGGAAATCGTCAGCGGATAGGTCTCGCCGCTCGGGAACACGATGTCATCTTCCCACTCCGTCTTCGCGTCATCCTGCCAGCCGCCGGTAAAAGCCTTGCCGGTTTCCGGATTCTTTCCGTACTTTAAGATCCAGTCGCGGCGGTACAGGAAAGCCGACCACGGCTCGGCGGTCTCGCTGAACGCATACAGACTTAAGATGCGGTCCTCGCCGTCCACGTGCTTGTAAACCTGATTGTGATACTGCGGATGCTCTTCCACCCACTTCATGTAGTTCGGCATGCACTTCTCGACGGCCGCCGTCAGGTCGATGGCGATTCCCTCTTCATACAGCTGGGCAACCGTGTTCGCCATACGCGTGGGCATCACGTCCGTGTACTCGCCGGTCGCGATCAGGGTGTTGAAGAAATCCTGATCCGCGGAGGTCGGGGACTCATTCCAGCTGATCGTTACATCTTCGCCGTCATCGGCCAGCCACTGCTGTACCGCCGGGCTGTCGTCCCAGGTATCCACAACGCCCTCGGTAGCGGGCATGGGCAGCGTCCAGGTGAAATTCGTGCTGCCGTCGGCCTTGCCGATCACCGGCGTGTCGTCCTTTTCGGTTTCCGGCGCAGCGGCTTCTTCTTCCGCGGTTTCGCCTTCCGCGGTTTCGCCTTCCGCCGCCGGAGCGGTCTCTTCCGCCGCCGGTTTCGTTTCTTCCTTCGTTTCGCCCGCGCCGCCGGCATTTCCGCCGCAGCCCGACAGAAGCAGTGTCGCTGCCGTCGCGGCCGCCAGACCGAACGCCGCAAGCCGTCTCCATGTTCTGTTCTGCATATATCCCTCCTTTGTGGCTTTCTCCCCCTGCGCCGCAGGGGCTGTGATAGCCGAAGTATAGATCCGCTTCCCGGATCGATATATCACGATTTGTTGCTTTTCCCGTTATTTTTGTGTATTATTAGGATAAAACTGCCACGCATCCGGAAGGGAGGCCGCCATGGCACCGCAGGAACAGAAAAACGCAGAAGAGAAACGGACGGAAGCCCTGCAGACACTTTCATGGTTTTACGAGGCCACCCGCATCCCGGTCTCGGTCTTTAATGAAAAGCGCCTGATCCACTATTGCGGCGGCGAGACCTCCAACCTGAATTTCCCGATGTTTCTGCAGATTCAGCTGCCGGAGGATCTGCCCGACGTCTGGACGTCCACCGTCGACCGCAACGTTCTGTTCGGCGGCATTCAAGGCACAAACAACCTGCAGCTCCTGTTCGGCCCAATCCTGCCCGGCCCCTGTTCGCAGGCACAGGCACGGCGCCTGATTTCCATGCTCGGCCGTTCACAGCAGGATGTGTTTACCTTGATCTCCTATTTTCAGGAATGCGGCGAAATCTCCGAAAACCAGCTGCGCAGCGCGCTTCTTCTGTTCGTGCGGCTATTTCCGATCACAGGCATCCCGGCCGGTTCCATCGAGACAGCTTCTGTCCGGATCACTTACCACCCGCCGTTTCCGACACAGCAGGAAATCATGAAAACCCCGTACAGCCGGGAAGATTTCGAAAAGGAGCAGCGCACGATGTCCTACATCGCCCACGGAAATACCGCTCCTTTCGAAGCCATGCTCGAACAACCGATACGCACTCCGGGCCGTGAAATCCCGCCCATCCAACTGATGCGCCAGTACCTGAGCTCCGCCATTACGCTCGCTTCCCGCACGGCGATCAGTGCCGGCGTCAGCTACGACCTCGCCTACGGCATCGCCGGTGATCTGATGGAAGAGCTGACGCACGCCGCCACCCTCGAGGACATCCAGGCCTTCTACCCGCAAGCTTTTCTGCCCTTCGCCCGCGAAGTCAAACGCATCCGCGAACACCAGCCGGACGACGCCCTCTGCCGAAAAGTGCACCAGTACATCTGCGGACACCTCTTCGAAAAAACAAGCGCCTCGGACATCGCCGAGGCGCTCGGATACAACCTCTCCTATTTAAGTGCGCATTTCCGCAAAACCATGAACCGGACCCTCACGGAATACATCCACCTCCGCAAAATCGACGAAGCGAAAGACCTCCTGCGTGAGACAGACGCATCGTACTCCGAAATCGCTCTGCGCCTCGGCTACCCCTCGCAAAGCTACTTCGGCAAAATCTTCAGCGAACACACCGGCATGACGCCGAAAGCCTATCGGAAAGAGGGAAAGCAAGGCTACCGGCGTGCATAGATGCACGCCGGCAGACGGGTGTTTGCACGCGCTTGCTTTACGCTGCCGGCTCCTGCCTTGCCTGCCGGCGATGTGCAATTTCAGCAGCTTCCACGTGCATGAATGCACGCCGCAAGGTGCGCATATGCGCGCACTCGCTTTCTTTTCCGGCAATGTGCAATTTCGGCAGTTTCCGCGTGCATAGATGCACGCCGACAGGCGCGCATATGCACGCACTCGCTTTCTTTTCCGGCGATGTGCAATTTCGGCAGTTTCCGCGTGCACAGATGCACGCCGCATATGCACGCACTTGCTTTGCACCTAAAAAAGCGGATTCCGCAAGCATGCTTGCGGAATCCGCCTGTACCTTCAACAGCCGATTCACTTAAATTTTCATATCCCCGTCCTTAACCCAGCCAAGTTTGCGGACAACGGCATGAATGGCGAGCGAGAAGACCGCCGGCAGCACGAAGCAGATGAGGATCATGCCCAGCCAGTCAAATGGCGTGATCGCCGCCTTCGCGCCGGAAGCCACATCCGCGGCCCAGCCGGAGTAGATGCCGATGGGACCGACGAATCCGCAGGTGCCCATACCGGAAGAAATCGCCGCGCCGTTCATCTGCAGGCGGAACACGCAGGTCGCGATCGGACCGGTGATGGCGGACGCCAGGGTCGGCGCAATCCAGATGCGCGGGTTTTTCACGATGTTGCCCATCTGCAGCATCGACGTGCCGATGCCCTGGGACACCAGACCGCCCCAGCGGTTCTCCTTAAAAGAAATCACCGCGAAACCGACCATCTGCGCACAGCAGCCGGCCGTCGCCGCGCCGCCCGCCAGGCCGACCAGCCCCAGCGCCGCGCAGATCGCGGCGGAAGAAATCGGAAGCGTCAGCGCGATGCCCACGATGACGGACACCAGAATGCCCATCCAGAACGGCTGCAGCTCCGTGGCCCACATGATGAGATTCCCCAGCTTCATCGCAGCCGCGCCTAAGGCCGGCGCAATGGCTGCCGACAGGGCGATGCCCACGGCGATCGTCACCAAAGGCGTGACGAGCAGGTCGACCTTCGTCTCCTTGGAAACCGCTTTGCCGCATTCCGCAGCGATAATGGCGATAAACAGCACGGCCAGCGGACCGCCGGCGCCGCCTAACGCGTTCGCCGCAAAACCGACCGTCGCAAGCGAAAACAGCACCATCGGCGGGCAGTGCAGCGCGGACCCGATGGCCACCGCCATCGCCGGACCGCTCATGGCCATCGCCAGGCCGCCCACGGTGTAGTCTACTCCGCCCACCGTCGCCACACTCTCGGTCAGGAAGCCGAGATGGAACGTCGTGCCGAGGGTATTGATGATCGTGCCGATCAGCAGGGAACAAAAGAGACCCTGCGCCATCGCGCTCAAGGCGACAATGCCGTAGCGCTGCAGGGAAATCTCAATGTCCTTGCGCTTCAGGAAAGCGAGAAACCGATCCTTCATATTCAATTCTCCTCCTTTTTTCTCCGTCTACGTTTCAGAATAAGCAAGCTGCATAGGCAAGCCGGCCTGCGGCCTGGGTTTTGGGTCAAAACCGCCTCTACCCCGCCATCCGCTCCAGGAGCAGACCACACACCAGCTCGGGCCGCACATTGGCCGTCCACTGGGTGCGGGCTTCCTCGATGGCATCGAGGGATGCGGCGATTTGCTTCCAGGAAACGCGCTCCACAAGTTCACTAAACGCGGTTTGATCCGACAAAAAAGCAATTCTCGCGCCGCTCTTCCCTCCCTGCGCCTTCACCAGCATCAGATCGCGGATCCACATCTGCATCAGGGACAGCTTCTGGGGCAGGAGGTCTTTTTCCTCCGCAAGCTCTTTCTGCCAGGCGAGGCGCTCGCTGTAGGTGCTGTCCCAGACCTGGCGGAGAATGCCGGACACCTGGTCCTTCTGCGCCTCGAACTCCGTCGAGGTCGCCAGGCGCACGGCGCGGCCCAAGTTGTTCTGCGCGAAGGCGGCGATGGATCGCGCGCGGTAGTCCGGCACGGATTCCTGCTCCATCAGGTACCGCACGATGTCCGCGTCCGGCACCGGCTTCATGGTCAGCTCCACGCACCGGGAGCGGATCGTCGGCAGCAGCGCGTCGGCATGGGTGGTCAGAAGAATTAACACGGCGTAGGACGGCGGTTCCTCGATGGTCTTCAGCAGCGCGTTCTGCGCGGCCTCGTTCATCTTTTCGGCCTCGTCGACGATGTAGATTTTATAGCTTCCGTAGGGACGGTTGCCCACGTCGTGGATCACCTGGGTGCGGATGTCCTCCACGGAAATCGTGTTCGGCTTTTCGTGGGACACCTTGTGCAGGTCGGGATGCATGCCCTCGGCGATGCGCCGGCACGAATGACACTGCCCGCAGACTTCGGCGCCGCCCGCCTCGCACAAAAGCGCGGACGCAAAGGCCATGGCCAAGGGCATCCGGCCGCTGCCTTCCTCGCCGCAAAGCATGTAGGCGTGGCTGGTCTTGCCCTTCTCAATCGCCCGCTGCAGATGGCGCACGTTTTCCGATTGTCCGATGATTTCTGAAAAACGCATTACAACGCCTTTCCAATCCAGCTGCGGACATCCGCGAGGGTCTGCATCAGATCCACATTTTCAATGACATCCGAAATGCCTGCCTCTGCCAGCTTTTCCGAGGCGAAATCCGCCTCGTCCGCCAGAAAACGCCGGCAAAGCTCCGCATATTTCGGCTGTTCCTGCTTCCGCTCCCGGCGCAGGGCGCGCTCGAGGCGTTCACCGTCTTCTACATATATAAAGACCGCCGCCACGGCCGCCGCGCTGAAATACCCCCGAAGAGACCGCACCTGTTCCGGCGTGGCCACCATCAGGTAGCTGTGGTTTGAAAGATCGATCTGTCCGTCGTCCGCCGTGAAATAATGCCAGTCCCCGTGCACGGTATGATAGGTGCGGCGCTCGATGATCCGGCCCTCCGCTTCCATCTGTTCCATCTGCGAGATGCTGCAGAAGTGGTACTCCCGGCCTTCCTCTTCTCCGTCGCGGATGGGACGGGTGGTATAAGAGATCACCGGAAGCAGCCCCGAGGCGTCATCCGCCATGAGCCGCTGATAAATCGCATCCTTTCCGGAGGCGCTTTTTCCTGTAAGACAAAAAATCTTTCCCATAACTGAAGCCGTTCTCCCCTTTGGTTATCCGTGTCTGAATCATTCTATGGCTTCGGTGCCCGCATTGTCAAATGCAAATCCCGCTGCCGAACGCGTCGGTTCTCCATTAGAAATCTGACTCTTATTTTATACTGCAGCACCCTTCCCTTCAATCGAAACCGCCGTTTTAAACCCGTTATCCGCCCGTTTTGCCCCTTATCGCGCAAAGACGCCGGGTGCTTTTTGCCCCCAGCGCCTGTCTTGGCCTAAGCCCAACTCATCCTATGATCCATCTGCCGTCTTACTGCGCATCCGGATTCAGGATCCGGTTGACGATGTCACAGTAAAGCTCGGGGTTGTTGCCATTGATCTCGTTGCAGTAAGCCTGCCAGTCGGCGTCGCTCGACAGATCCTTGCGGCCGGTGATGAAGTCCGGATACCAGATGGAATACACCGTGCGAAGATTCGTGGTATTGAAGGACGTTTCCTGCGCCTCGTCCGGCGTCATCTGGGAAGTGATTTCGCTGCCCACCCGGCCGGAGTTCTCGTAGTACTGCCACATCGCGATGCCGTGGTTCATCCAGTCGGCATAGCCGAGGTCGACGTTGACCGCCTTGTCCAGACCGATCACGCGGCGGCCGCTGCGCGCCGTTTCCAGGTCGTCGGCCTTCATGACGTCCTGGTTGATCACGTACCACTCTTCGCCGTCGCGCTCTTCCACGTCAAAGGAGCCGTCCGGCAGCCATTCCTGATAGAACGGATCCTGGATTTCCGCCTGCTGCTCGCGGGAGAAGCCGCGGGAACGCATCAGGCCGCCCTCGTCGGAATACAGCCAGTCCAGCGCCGTGCAAAGCGCCGCGAGATCCTTGTCCTTCGCCTTGTCGGTAATGCAGACGGCGATGGAAGACAGACCGGAGCGGTCATGATACATGGTCGGCTCGCTCGAGCAGGTGTCCAGATCGCCGTAGACATCGTTGATCGGGGACGGCGCGCCGTAAACGCAGATGCCGTCCACGGACATCTGGTTGCCCAGTGAGGAAATCATGCCGTACCACGCGCCCACCTTGCCGGAGTAAACGTTCTCGGTATCGACCTTCCAGAACATCACGTCGGTGGATTCGTCAAAATTCTTCTGCAGCCAGCCCTTGTCGTACCAGGCCTTCATGCACTCCAGATAAGTGCGGGTCTGCTCGGTGGTCAGACCGCAGTAGCATTTGTTGTCCTTAAGGTAGTACATATTGTTGCCTTCGCCGAAGCCGCCGACGAAGTCGCCCATCGGAATGACGCCGGGGCCCGGAATCTGCATGGCATAGCCGTCCGTGATGCCTTCTTCGGAAAGGGCGGTCGCGAAGATGTCAAGCATCCATTCCCAGTCGGAAACGTAGATCGGGTCGGTATTTCCGCTCGGGAAGACCACGTCATCCTCCCAGACGCGGCAGGTATCGTCCGTGTAGCCGCCGGAAAACGCCTTGCCCGTATCCGGATTCTTGCCGTATTTGACGATCCAGTCGCGGCGGTAGCAGTAGCCGCAGTAGGGCTCGGTCGGGATGTCGGCCAGGGTGTAGAGCTCCAGATAGCGGAACTCACCGTCCACATAGTTCTGCAGGCGGTTGCCGTAGATGTTCTCCAGCTTCTTCTCCCACTTCAGGTAGTTGGGCATGTACTTCTTGACGTATTCCGTCAGATCCAGCGCCACACCCTCCTGGTACAGCTCCGTCGCGGAGGACGAGCAGTACGCCATGGTGATGACGTCGCGGTATTCGCCGGTGCCCATCAGGGTGTTCATCGTATCCGACTCGGTGCCGGTGGGCAGCGTGTCAAAGTCGATCGCGATCTTCTTGCGCGCGCCGTCCACGTCCCAGTCCTTCGACAGCCAGTACTTCATGATCGGGTTGTCGTCGTAATCGTCATAGTAAAAGCTGTTCTCCGCCGTCGCGATCAGATAGGTAAAGGTGGTAGCCTCGGTGGGCTCTTCGATGGGGCGGGTATCCTCGGCCGGCTCTTCGGCTTCCGCATCTGCCGTGTCCGCGTCCGCCGTATCCGCCGGCGCTTCCGCTTCCGTCTCGTCCGACGGCGTCTCTTCCGGTTCGGCCTCCGTCGCCGCCGGTGCGGGATCCGCCGCGGGCGCTTCCGTTCCGCCGCAGGCGCCGAACGTCAGGCAGGCCGCGGCAAGCAGTGCTGTCAGTGCTGTCAGACAGCTGTACCTCTTTTTCATTTTAAACATACCTCCTTGAAAAACTTGTCCTGTCCCAAAGGACACAGCGCGGGTGCTTGTATTATAACGGACTGTTTCGTTTTGCGTATCAGATAATTCGTTTTTTGGTTTTCGTTTTGACTTCAATATGCCGTATTGACGGATCCCTTTTTTTCCGTCAAAATAGATTTATTATCAACGGTAACCTTCAGCACTGTTAGCACCCATCATTATAAAAGGAGGAGGAACATCATCATGGCAGTAGACTTACGTGCACTCCCGTTCTGCTTAGACGACGAGCAGGCGGCCTGGGTGGAGAGCACCTGGGAAAACATGACCCTCGAGGAAAAAATCGGCCAGCTGTTCTGCGGCGCGGTGGGCGGACTTGACGACGCTTCCATCCACGGCCTGACAGACCTGAACTTCGGCGGCTTCATGGTACGCGCCATCCCCGGCGCCTACCTGCGCGACGGTGTGAACCGCGCCCAGGCCGCCAGCAAGCTTCCGCTGCTGATCTCGGCGAACCTCGAAACCGGCGGCGACGGCGCCGTCTCCGAAGGCACGCTCTTTGCCAGCCCCATGGGCGCGACGGCCACCGGCGACATGGAAAACGGCTACCGCTTAGGCAAGATCTCCACCGCCGAAGCCCACGAATGCGGTATCCGCTGGGGGTATGCTCCGATCATCGACATCGACCGCTGCTACCACAACCCCATCACGAACATCCGCTCCTTCTCGAGCCATCCCGAAGAAGTGCTCGCCATGGCGCGCGGGTACTTGCGCGCGGCGAAGGAAGAGGGCGTGCTGCCCACCATCAAGCACTTCCCCGGCGACGGCACGGATGAGCGCGACCAGCATCTTCTTGTCAGCGTCAACCGCATGGACGCCGACGAGTGGATGGCCACCTCCGGACACATCTACGGCACGCTGATCGCCGAAGGCGCCCCCACCGTCATGATCGGCCACATCGCCCAGCCCGCGATGGCGCGCCTCGTCAACCCGGACATCACGCCGGCGGAAGCCATGTATCCGGCCTCCCTCTCCAAAACCCTGATCACCGGCGTGCTGCGCGAAAAGCTCGGCTTCAACGGCCTCGCCATCACCGACTCCACGCTGATGGTGGGCTACATGCAGAAAGTGCCGCGCAAGGTGGCGCTGCCCATGTCCATCGAAGCCGGCATCGACATGATCCTCTTCAACCGCAATGCGAAAGAGGACTTCGACTACATGATGGAGGGCTACAAGGAAGGCCGCCTGTCCGACGAACGCCTGCACGACGCCGTCTTCCGCATCCTCGCGGCGAAAGCCATGCTGAACCTCCACAAGGACCGCACCGTGCCCGAGCCGGAAACCTCCGTCATCGGCTGCGAGCAGTTCAAGGCCTGGACGAAGGAAGCCGCCGACAAGGCCATCACGCTGGTGAAGAACAACGGCCGCATCGCCCTGCCCCTGTCGCCGGAAACCCACAGGCGCATCTACTTAAACGTCATCGAAAACGAAGCCAACGACAGCTCGCCCTTCGCGGCCGAGATGAAGGAGCGCTTCGAAAAGGAAGGCTTTGAAGTCACCCTGCGCCAGCGCGAGCTCCATATCAACATGGAAGACATGCTCTCCGGCAAGATGAGCCCCGACGCCATGCGCATCATGGGCGAAATCCGCGCCACCACCGAGCAGTTCGTCTCCCAGTACGACATGGCCGTCATCATCCTGAACATGCCCACCATGTCCAACGCCACCGTCGTGCGCGTCGCCTGGAGCGTCTTCGCCGGCATGGGCAACGACATCCCGTGGTACGCCGGCGAAATGCCCCTGGTGGTCGCCAGCTTCTGCAACCCCTATCACCTCCTGGACATCCCGATGGCCGACATCTACGTGAACGCCTACACCTGCAACGCCGACACGAAGGACGCCGTCTTCGACAAGCTGATGGGCCGTTCCGAATTCAAGGGCATCTCCCCGGTGGACGCCTTCTGCGGACACGAGGACTGCATGGTATAAAACAAACGCAACGCGCCGGGGCTTCGGTCCCGGCGCATCTTGACGTAAAAAACGTTTGCGTGGTATACTCCACAGCGATACGGTTCTTAGCTTTACAAAAGGAGTTGATTTTTCCACCATGGACGATGGCAGTCGAATATCCCTGCTGATGATCATTCTGTTGCTCTTCGGAGCCATCTATTTCGCGGTTGCCGAAACAGCTTTCGCATCCGTCTCCCGCACCCGCCTGAAGGTTCTTTCCGACGGCGGAAATCCCCGCGCCGAGCGTGCGCTCTGGATCACGGAGCACATGGACCGCGCAATCACCACCATCTTAATCGGAACGAATATCACCCATCTGGCCACGGCATCGCTGGTGACCGTTACCGTTACGCGCCTTTACGGCCTGTCCGCGGTCACCGTCTCCACCCTGGTCACGACGCTTGCTGTCTTTTTCTTCGGCGAAATGCTGCCGAAAAGCATCGCGCGCAAATACTGCGAAACCCTGTCGCTTCTGACCTCCGGTTCGCTGAAATTCTTCATGACCCTCTTCGCGCCCGCGTCGGCCCTCTTAACCGCCATCGGCAGCGCCGTCTCGAAGGCCACGAAGGGCGAGGCGGAAGCGACGGTCACGGAAAACGAGCTCTACGACATCATCGAAGACATGACCGAATCCGGCGCGTTAAACGAAGAACAGGGCGACCTGATCTCCTCCGCGCTGCAGTTCGGCGACATCACCGTCGAAAGCATCCTGACCAGCCGCGTGGACATGGCCGCCGTCAACATCGCCATGACGCCGGAGGAAGTGCTTGCCTATATCAAGGAGCAGAACCACAGCCGCCTGCCCGTCTACGAAGGTACCGTGGATCACATCATCGGCATCCTGCACGTGCGCACCTACATCAAGCGCTACGTGCGCACGATGCGCCTCGGCGAACCGGCGCCCGACATCCGCCCGCTGCTGACGCAGGCCTATTTTGTGCACCAGTCCACCAAAATCGACGACCTGCTCTCCGAAATGTCCCGCCAGAAGCTGAACCTCGCCGTGGTCACCGACAACTACGGCGGAACCCTGGGCATCGTCACGGTCGAGGACATCCTGGAAGAGCTCGTCGGCGAAATCTGGGACGAGGACGACCACGCCGTCGAAAACATCATTCCGCTGCCGGACGGCTCCTTCAGCATCAACCCGGCCGAAAGCGTGCTCGACGTGCTCGAAGAGCTCGACCTGCCCTACACCGAGCAGGACGAAGACGAGCTCGAAAACAAGCTGATGAGCGAGCTCGCCTACGAGGCCTTCGCGCTGATCCCCACGGAAGGCCAGCGCTTTACCGCCTACGGCATGCAGATCATCGTCGCCCGCATGACGCACAACCGCATCATGCGCCTGCGCGTCCGCCGCAAGGAAGAACCCGCCGCGGACGATCATGCGAAGGGAGGTGCTTAAAATGACCCTTCCCGTCATGATTACAGCCATCGTCCTGTGCATCGCGCTGTCCGCGTTCTTCTCCGCCTCGGAGATGGCCCTGTCCTCCTGCAACCAGGTGCGCCTTGAACACGAAAGCGACGCCGGCGACAAACGCTCCGCCCGCGCCCTGGCCCTGACGCAGAACTTCGACGACGCCCTCTCCGCCATCCTCGTGGGCAACAACCTCGTAAACATCGCCTCGTCTTCCCTGGGGTCGGTTGCCGTTACCCTGCTGCTCGGCGAGAAATTCGCGTGGCTGTCCACCCTCGTCATCACCGTCGCCGTCATCATCTTCGGTGAAACCATCCCGAAGATCACGGCGCAGAAAAACGCGACCCGCTTCTCGAAGCAGATCGCCGGCCCGATCAAAGGCCTGTCCGTCGTGCTGTTCCCGGTGACGCGCCTCGTCGTCGGCCTCGTCAACCTGCTCACCGCGCGGATGAAGGGCGACGACATCGACAGCGCCGAAGCCGCCGTCGACGAACTGCACACCATCATCGACACCGCCGAGGACGAAGCCGTCATCGACGAAGACGCCTCCGAGCTGATCACCGCCGCCATCGACTTCGCCGAGACCCCGGTCTCCGAAATCATGACCGCCCGCGTGGACGTGCTCGCCATCGACATCGACGAATGGCAGACGGAAATCCCCGAAGTGGCCGACTCGCCCTACTCCCGCGTGCCGGTGTACGAAGACAGCATCGACCACATCGTGGGCGTCCTGTCCATGAACCACTTCCTGAAGGCGCTGATCGACCAGGACGAGCCGAACTTCAAGGCCCTCCTCATGGAACCCTGCTACGTCTACAAGACCATGAAGCTGCCCGCCGTGCTCTCCGCCCTGCGCGAGGCCCAGCAGCACCTGGCCATCGTCACCGACGAATACGGCGGAACCTTAGGCGTCGTCTCCATGGAAGACGTCTTAGAGCAGCTCGTCGGCGAAATCTGGGACGAAACCGACGTCGTCGAAGAAGACATCGTCGAACAGCCCGACGGCACCTGGGAGCTGGACGGCGACACGCCCATCTCCGACGTCCTCGAGCTGACCGGCTGGCGCGAAGCCGACTTCGACTTCGACAGCGAAACCGTCGGCGGCTGGTGCATCGAAATGCTCGACGGCTTCCCCGATGCCGGCCAGGCCTTCCACTACGAAAACGCCATCATCAAAGTGCTCGAGGTGGAAGAACGCCGCGTGCGCAAAGTACGGATCAAACAGACCTCACATGCGGAATAAGAGCAAGAAGAAACTCCGAAGGGCGGGCATTTGCCCGCCCTTTTTTTGCACACTTGCTTTACTCTTCCGGCCCCTGCCTTACGCTGCTGGCCGTGTGCATTTTCGCTGGTTTCCGCGTGCATAAATGCACGCAGGAGGCGGCATTTTGCACGCACTTGCTTTCATTTCCGGCCGTGTTCAATTCCGACAGTTTCCGCGTGCATAAATGCACGCCGGAGGCCGGCTTTTGCACGCACTTGCTTTCTTTTCCGGCCGTGTGCAAATTCGGCAGTTTCCGCGTGCATGAATGCACGCCGGAGGCGGCATTTTGCACGCACTTGCTTTACTTTCCGGCTGTGTGCAATTCCGATCGTTTCCGCGAGTTATGTCTATATAATGGTGTAAATTCATATTTCTAAAAAAAGAGCCATGCTCATCCTGTATAATGTAATCACCACAAAAACATGAACAGGAGGTGTGAACATGGCTCAGGTAAATATTACATTATCTCACGATGAA
>JAZQBE010000089.1:0-59432 GCA_045545575.1 Shuttleworthella sp. | reverse complement strand
GAGAGATCGGACACGGCGCGCTCGCGGAGAAGGCGCTGATCCCGGTTCTTCCTTCGATCGACGAATTCCCGTATGCGATCCGCAGCGTTTCGGAGACGTTCGAGTCCAACGGCTCGACCTCCATGGCTTCCACCTGCGCGTCCTGCATGTCCCTGATGGCTGCCGGCGTGCCGATCAAGAAGATGGTTGCCGGTATTTCCTGCGGTCTTGTCACAGGTGAAACCGACGACGATTATCTGGTCCTGACGGATATCCAGGGTCTCGAAGACTTCTTCGGCGACATGGACTTCAAGGTGACCGGTACCCGTGAAGGCATCACGGCCATCCAGATGGATATCAAGATCCACGGCCTGACCCGTCCGATCGTGGAAGAAGCGATCCGCCGCGCCCATGAGGCCCGTCTGTTCATCATGGATACCTGCATGATTCCGGCCATCGCCGAGCCGAGACCGGAAATCAGCAAGTACGCGCCGAAGATCATCCAGATCATGATCGATCCGCAGAAGATCGGCGACGTGGTCGGCCAGCGCGGCAAGACGATCAACGAGATCATCGACCGCACCGGCGTGAAGATCGACACCACCGACGACGGCGCCGTCTCCGTGGCCGGCACCGATATGGACGCCATCAACGAAGCCATCCGCCTGATCAACATCATCGTGACCGACTTCGAAAAGGGCCAGGTCCTTACCGGCAAGGTGGTCAGCATCAAGGAATTCGGTGCGTTCATCGAGTTCGCTCCGGGCAAGGAAGGCATGGTGCACATCTCCAAGATCGCGCATCGCCGCATCGACCATGTGGAAGACGTCCTGACCCTCGGCGACGTGGTGAAGGTGGTCTGCCTCGGCAAGGACAAGATGGGACGCATCAGCTTCTCCATCAAAGATGTAGACTGATCAAATCTCTTCGAGTAAGATGGAAGGAGCAGTTTCGGCTGCTCCTTTCTTTTGTCAACGGACATCCCTGGAGTAACGCAGATGAGTCGTGTCATCGTCATCGGCGGCGGCGCTTCCGGCATGATGGCGGCCCTGGCCGCCGCCCGTTCCGGGCACAAGGTGCAGCTGCTGGAAAAGAACGAAAAACTCGGAAAGAAAATTTATATCACCGGCAAGGGCCGGTGCAATTTTACGAACGACGCGCCCATGGAGGAATTCTTCGGGCAGACCGTTTCCAATCCGCGGTTTCTTTACAGCGCCTTCGCGGCTTTTACCAACCGCGACATGGCGGCGCTTCTCGAGGATGCGCAGGTTCCGGTCAAAACGGAGCGCGGCGGCCGGATGTTTCCGGAATCGGATCACGCGTCTGACGTCACAAAGGCACTGGAAAAACACCTTCGCGGCGCCGGTGTTGCCGTCCGGCTGAACACCTGCGCAAAGCGCCTGCTGACAAAGGACGGCGCCGTCTGCGGCGTCGAAACCGACCGGGAAACCGTCCCTTCGGATGCGGTGATCGTCGCCACCGGCGGCCTTTCCTACCCGTCAACCGGCTCGGACGGAGACGGATACCGCTTCGCCCGGGAACTCGGCATGGTCGTCAGAACACCGGTGCCCGCACTGGTGCCGATTGTCACGGCGGAAGCGGATCTTTCCGAAATGCAGGGCCTGTCTTTGCGCAACGTCTGTCTGCGCGCGTTCGTTCCCGGAAAAAAGAAGCCCGTGGAACGGGAAGGGGAGCTTCTGTTTACCCATTTCGGCATCAGCGGTCCGCTGGGTCTTTCGCTTTCGAGCGACATCGCGCGGCTTCTGGCGGAGGGGACGCCGGTTCCCTGCGAGATCGACCTGAAGCCCGCGCTGACGGACGAGCAGCTGGACGCGCGCCTGCTGCGGGAGGTCGA
Source organism: Shuttleworthella sp. (assembly GCA_045545575.1). Taxonomy (GTDB): domain Bacteria; phylum Bacillota; class Clostridia; order Lachnospirales; family Lachnospiraceae; genus Shuttleworthia. The sequence goes on along the minus strand of JAZQBE010000089.1, from coordinate 57,598 downwards.
TGCGCGCCGCGCGAAGCAGTTTTCGCATTTCTATGACGAGCTGCTTCCGCACACGATGATTCCGGTCATGACGCAGCGTACGGGCATCGATCCGGGCAAGCGGATCGGGGACGTCACCCGCGCCGAGCGGCAGACGATCCGCCGGCTGCTGAAGCATTTTTCACTGACGGCTGTCGGCACCCGCGGCTTCTCGGAAGCCATCATCACCCAGGGCGGCGTGGACGTTTCCGGCATCCGCCCCAAAACCATGGAATCAAAGACGGTACAGGGGCTGTTTTTCGCCGGAGAGGTGCTCGACGTCGACGCCTATACCGGGGGATTCAACCTGCAGATCGCCTGGTCGACCGGGGTCCTGGCGGGACGTTCCGTCGAACAGGTTTGAAAGGAGAACCGCATGCATCTTTGCCAGTATATTTCGGGAGAGAACAAAATGCCCACGATGAACGTCGCCATCGACGGACCGGCCGGCGCCGGGAAAAGCACCATCGCAAAGGCCGTCGCGTCCCGCCTCGGCTATCTGTACGTCGATACCGGAGCGCTTTACCGCACCATCGCCTATGGCCTGATTCAGAACAGCGTCGACCTGCACGACGAGGAGGCGGTTGCGAAAGCGGTCAGACCGATGGAGATTCACGCCGAACACATCGACGGCACACAGCACGTTTTCTACATGGACGAAGACGTCACCGGCCGGATCCGCACGGAAGAAATCGGCAACGCGGCGTCTCTGACGAGCACCTATGCCGCTGTGCGCGAAAAACTGCTCGACCTGCAGAGGGATCTCGCGGCCAGTTACAACGTGGTGATGGACGGCCGCGACATCGGCACGGCCATCCTGCCCGACGCGCCCGTCAAGGTGTATCTGACCGCCTCGGACGAAGTCCGTGCCCGCCGGCGCTGTCTGGAGTACGACCAGAAAAACGAGCCCTACGAGTATGAAAAGGTACTCGCCGATATCCGCGAACGCGACCACCGCGACAAAACCCGTGCCATCGCGCCGCTGCGTCAGGCCGAGGACGCGGTGCTTGTGGATTCCTCCGACATGACGATCGAGGAAGTCGTGGAGACCATCCTTTCACTGGTTTCGGCGGCAAAACGGTAAACACGGAAAGGAACTGCCATGGAGAAGCGCATCATCCTCGCGGAAAGCGCCGGCTTCTGTTTCGGCGTCAAGCGCGCCGTGGAACTGGTAGAGCAGGAGGCGGCCCGCGCGTCGGGCCCGATCTATACCTACGGTCCCATCATCCACAACGAGCACGTGGTGAACGAACTTTCCGCCCGCGGCGTGCGTGTGATGGAAGAGAAAGCCGACCTCTCCGACAAGACCCTCTGGCCGCGCGGAACGGTGGTTCTGCGTTCCCACGGCGTCGCGAAGCGGGTCGCGGACCGGCTGCAGGCCGAGGGATTTGCCGTCGTGGACGCGACGTGTCCCTTTGTCAAAAAGATCCACAAACTGGTCCGCGAGCATGCGTCGGCCGGCGATTTCGTCGTCATCATCGGCAATCACGACCATCCGGAAGTGGAAGGAATCGTGGGCTGGATCCCCGAAGGGGCGCCTTTTGCCGTCATTTCGGACCCGGCGGATACAGACACATTGAATATTCCGTATGAAAAGCGCGTTTTTATCGTGTCCCAGACCACGTTTCGGGCCGATAAATTTGAAGATCTTGTTGAAATCATGCATCAAAAAGGATATGATATAAGCGCTGTTAACACAATCTGCAGTGCAACCGCGGCCCGGCAGGAAGAGGCGGCCCGGATCGCTGCGCACGCAGAAGTAATGCTGGTCATCGGTGGGAGTAATAGTTCAAATTCACAGAAGCTGTTCGAGATCTGCAGGAAGGCATGTAAAAAGACCTATTTCATCCAGACTGCGTCGGATCTCGATCCGGAAACGCTACAATCCATTCGCGAAATTGGCATTACAGCTGGGGCATCGACCCCGAACACTATTATTCAGGAGGTAGTTAGAGAATGTCAGAAATGAGTTTTGAGGAGATGCTTGATGAATCCATCAAGACAGTCCGCAATGGAGATGTGGTGGAAGGCACCGTCATCAGCGTCAAGCCGGATGAAATTATTTTAAACATCGGCTATAAGTCTGACGGCATTATCCTTCGCAATGATTACTCCGCTGATTCCAATCTGGATCTGACCACGGTCGCCTCTGTGGGCGATACCATGGAAGCCATCGTCACAAAGGTCAGTGACGGAGATGGCCAGGTCAGCCTTTCCTATCGCCGTCTGGCGCAGGAGAAGGGCAACCAGAAGCTGCGTGAAGCATTTGAGAACGAAACCGTTCTCACCGCGAAGGTAACGCAGATCCTTAAGGGCGGCCTGGGTGTTGACGTAGACGGCGCCCGCGTCTTTATTCCGGCAAGCCTCGTGTCGGATACCTTTGAGAAGGATCTTGGCAAGTTCCTGGATCAGGAAATCGAATTCATCGTCACCGAGTTCAATCCGCAGCGCCGCCGCATCATCGGCAACCGCAAGCAGATCCTCATCGAGCGCAAGAGCGCGATGCAGGAAGAACTCCTTGGACGGATCGCTGTCGGCGATATCATCGAAGGCACCGTCAAGAACATCACCGATTTCGGTGCGTTCATCGATCTGGGCGGCATCGACGGCCTGCTTCACATTTCCGAGATGAGCTGGGGCCGCGTGGAGAATCCGCGCAAGGTCTTCACCGTCGGCGAAACCCTTCGCGTGTTCATCAAGGAAATCAACGGCACCAAGATTGCCTTAAGCCGCAAGTTCGCGGATGAGAATCCGTGGAACGGCGCTTCCGAGCGTTTCGCTGTCGGCAACATCGTTACCGGCCGCGTTGCCCGCATGACCGACTTCGGTGCGTTCATCGAGCTCGCTCCGGGCGTGGACGCCCTGCTTCATGTTTCCCAGATCTCCCGCAATCACGTGGAGAAGCCGTCGGATGTTCTTTCCGTCGGTCAGGAAGTGGAAGCGAAGATCGTGGATTTCCGCGAGTCCGATCACAAGATCAGCCTTTCCATCAAGCAGCTTGACGCCGCTCCCCAGACCCGTCTGACCGGCGGCGACGACGCCGAGTCCGTGGACATCGATGCCTACATCGCTGCGCATAAGGACGAAAAGGCCGAAGAGCCGGCTGCGGAAGAAGCTCCGGCGGAAGCCCCGGCGGAAGAAGCCGCTGCGGAAGAGGCTCCGGTCGAGGAATAAGCCGTATCCGCGGTTGTTCCGAACTTCAAATGTAAAGAAAACCTGCTGTCCGAACGGGCAGCAGGTTTTTTTGAGTTTGCGCGCCGGCGGCATTGCGCCTTTACAGAATGCGTTTTTTTACCGCGTCCCGCAGAAGCTGCGGCAGCAGATCCTCCAGATACGGCGCAAGACGGTCCGCCCCGGGAACCGTCATGTACAGGGCGCCGTCGTCGCCGTCCGCCGCGTGAAGCGGACGGTATCCGTCCCGGAACACATAGGACGGGTCCACCTGTACGCAGGAGGTCTCCAGAAAGACGCGGCAGTCTTCGCGCGTCGCTTTCCGCCGGCGGGACGCGTCGACGGTTTTGGCCAGCGCTTTCGGGAGAAGCACGCCTTCGTCTGTCACGTAGACGTATTTCGACGGATCGGGCAGCTCGTAGTAGAAGCGGCCGGTTCTGACGCGCAGGCTTCCCTTGACGCGGCTGCCGTTCACAATCAGGTAGGCGCCGCTGCAGGACAGGCGGAAGCTGACCGGAACCGAAAACGCAAGGGCGGCCTCAAAGAGAAGATCGCTTCCGTCGATGGCAGCGCGCTGTACGGAAACCTTCGCGTCGAGCAGGCGCTCGCAGGTCTTCAGCGGAAGGCAGGCCAGGGTATCCAGCAGGTTTTCCCGGTTCGCCAGCCGCAGGGTTTCCAGCAGCGCCGGATCCTTTGTTTTCAGGTATTCCCTGTGCATGCCGACTTTCTCGCGTCCCCAGCCGAGGGCCGGGCGCCCGGCCGGGTGCGCGCGGCCAAACAGGTCGGCCGTCGCCCAGAGCCCGCGGTCCGCGGTCGGATAGATGCGGGGCAGAAGCTTGGAGGTTTCGAACAGATCGACGGATTCATAGGCGGCCGGATCAAAAAACAGTTCGTGCGTCCGGCAGCGCTCCTGAATGAAGGGCAGGTCGAAGCGGTCGCCGCGCCACGAAAGGATCCGGCGGCAGGAAAACGCGTCCAGCTCCTGCAGCAGCGTCCGCAGCAGGGCGGCCTCTTCCTCCTGCGTTTCGGCGATGTGCTGCGTAAGCAGCAGATGACCGTCTCCGCGGCGGATCGTGCCGACCAGGTAAATCCAGCAATACGCGGGCTTTAAGCCGGTGGTTTCGATATCCAGAAGAACCGTCTGCTCCGCAAACAGGTCCGCGTTCTGCGGATCCGGAAGGGAGAGCGGAAATTTTTCGTGACAGACCTGCATAATTCGTCTTTCTATAGGGACCGAATGGAAACAAATGGATTCCGGTATTCTCTTTTTATGGTATCGGAATCTGGCAAAAAAGCAAGCATACATGTTTGTTACAAGATTAATAAAAAGGAGAGCCGAAAGGGCGGGTTTGCACCAAAATATATACAAATAATTCGATTTCATCCCGTTTTCCGGAAGGCCAATATGGTATACTTTAACTGATGTTTTCAACCGTACATACAGGGAGGTGTTCTATGGCGTCCGCAACCTTTCGCGGAGGTGTACATCCGAAAGACGGCAAGTCCCTTTCCTCAGAGAAGGAAATCCGGCCCATCCGTCCCGGCGGGGAATATGTGTTCCTGGTTTCACAGCATATCGGCGCGCCGGCGAAACCGGTCGTTGAGCCCGGTGATACCGTTCTTCGCGGTCAGATGATCGCCGAAGCCGGCGGGTTTGTTTCCGCACCGGTGTATTCGTCCGTGTCCGGGCTGGTAAAGGGAATCGAAAAGCGGCGCACCGCCACGGGCGACCTGGTGGACGCGATTGCAATCGAAAGCGACGGCTTTTTCGCGGAGGTTCCCTTCGACGGCATTTCGGACTGGCACGGACTCTCCGGTGAGGATATTATCGGGCGGATCAAAAAGGCGGGCATCGTCGGCATGGGCGGCGCCGGTTTCCCGACCCACGTAAAGCTTTCTCCGAAGGAGCCGGACAAGATCGAATACATCATCGCGAACTGCGCGGAATGCGAGCCCTATCTGACATCGGACTACCGCCAGATGGTGGAGGATCCCGAAAGCCTCGTCCTCGGCATGGAGATGGTGCTGTCCGTCTTCCCGAAGGCGCAGGGCGTCTTTGGCATCGAGGACAACAAGCCGGCGGCGATCGAGGCGCTGCAAAAGGCTGTGGCCGGCAAAGACCGGATGACGGTGCTTCCGCTGAAAACCAAATATCCCCAGGGCGGCGAACGTCAGCTGATCTACGCGGTCACAAAGCGGTCCATCAACTCCGGGATGCTTCCGGCGGACGCGGGATGCATCGTCGACAACGTGGCGACGTTCTGTGCTATTTCCCACGCCGTCGCGGAGGGAAGGCCGCTGATGGACCGGATTTTTACGGTGACCGGAGAAGCCATCAAAGAGCCTGGCAACTTCCGGATCCCGATCGGCGTGTCCTTTGACACGCTGCTGAAGGAGGCCGGCGGCTTCTCGGAAGAAGCCGTCAAGTGCATTTCCGGCGGCCCGATGATGGGCTTCGCGCTCTTTGACCTGCATGTGCCCACGACGAAGACGACCTCAGCCCTGCTGGCGCTGACGAAGGAAGCGGCTGCGAGGGTCGAAACCACGGCCTGCATCAACTGCGGCCGCTGCGTATCGGCCTGCCCCGAGCGGCTCGTGCCGACGCGCCTTGCGTCCTTCGCGGAGCACGCGCAGAAGGACATGTTCGAAAAGTGGCACGGGATGGAGTGCATCGAGTGCGGCAGCTGCAGCTTTGCCTGCCCGGCGCACCAGCATCTCGCGCAGAAGATCAAGACCCTGAAAAAAGAGATTCTTGCAGACCGGCGCAAAGCCGCGGCGAAATAAAAAGGAGTGGTATCTATGGCTGATCATTATCTGGTGTCGTCCTCGCCGCACGTCCGGCAGGGCATGACCACACGGCTTATTATGGCCCTGGTTCTTTGTGCGCTCGCGCCCGCAGCATTGTTCGGCATCATCCATTTCGGCGTCCGCGCGCTGCTTCACATCCTGATTACGGTGTGTGCCTGCGGCCTTTCCGAAACGCTGTTCTGCATGGCCGTCAAAAAGAAACCGACCGTTTCCGATCTGAGCTTCGCGGTGACCGGGTGCATTCTCGCGATGAACCTGCCGGTTTCCGCGCCCCTGTGGATCGGCGCTTTGGGCGGCGCGTTCGCGATCGTCGTCGTCAAAATGCTGTTCGGCGGTCTGGGCCAGAATTTCATGAACCCGGCCCTGGGCGCCCGGTGCTTTCTTCTGATTTCCTTTGCCGGCCTGATGACGAATTTCTCCTACGACGGCTTTACCGGCGCGACGCCGCTGGCCATCTTAAAGGAAGGCGGCTCGGTGCCGCTTCTGGATCTGTTCCTGGGAACGACGGCCGGCACCATCGGCGAGACGAGCGCGCTGTGCCTGATGATCGGCGGCATCTTCCTGATCGTGTTCCGGATCATCGATTTCCGCATTCCCGTCAGCTACCTGCTGACCTTTGCCTGCTGGACGCTTCTGATCGGCGGCCGCGGCCTGGATTTCGGCTACATGCTGTCGGAGCTTTGCGCCGGCGGCCTGATGTTCGGCGCCTTCTTCATGGCGACGGACTATGTCACCACGCCGGTGACGCCGCTCGGCCGGGTGCTTTTCGGCATCCTCGTCGGCACGCTGAACGCCGTGTTCCGTTTCGTCGGAACGTCCGTGGAGGGCTGCTCCTACGCGATCCTGTTCGGCAACCTGCTCGTCCCGCTGATTGAGCGCATCACGATTCCGAGAGCCTTTGGTCTTGCGCCTTCGAAAGGAGGCAAAAAATGAATAAGCTCATCAAAGACGCGCTGATTCTGACGCTGATTACCCTGGTATCCGGCGTGGCCTTAGGCTTCGTTCACCGGATCACGGAAGAGCCCATCGCCCTCGCGCAGGCGCAGCAGAAGGCGGAAGCGTACATGGCCGTGTTCCCCCAGGCCGAGGCCTGTGTGGACCAGGAGGGCTTCGACGCGGCGGCCGCCACGGAGGTGGTCCGCGCGGAAGGCTATTCGGATGACATCGAAAACTGCGCCAACGCCTATGACGACGAGGGGAACCAGCTCGGATACGTAATCACCGTTACCAGCCATGCCGGCTACGGCGGAGACATCACCCTGATCATCGGCATCACGAACGAGGGCGTCATGAACGCCTACGAGATTACCGACATCAGCGAGACGGCCGGTCTGGGCATGAAATCCAAGGAGCCGAAGTTTAAGGACCAGTTCGTCGATCTTGCCGTGCAGGCGCTGACCGTGGTCAAAGCCTCACCGTCCGCCGCGGGTGAAATCGAAGCCATCAGCGGCGCGACGATTACGTCTCGCGCCGTGACAAACGCGGTCAATGCGGCGTTTTCCTATTTTGCATTTCTGACGGAAGGGGTGGGATGATGGAAAAGAACACACCTTTGGAGCGCCTGTATAACGGCGTGATTAAAGAGAATCCCACCGTGGTTCTGATGCTTGGCATGTGCCCGACGCTGGCCGTCACGACATCCGCGACGAACGGCCTGGGCATGGGCCTGTCGACGACGGTGGTGCTGGCCCTTTCGAACCTGCTGATCTCCATGCTGCGCAAGGTCATTCCGGACCGGGTGCGCATGCCCGCGTTCATCGTCGTGGTCGCGTCTTTGGTTACGATCGTGCAGTTTCTGGTGCAGGGTTTCGTGCCCGCTTTGTACAGTGCGCTGGGCATCTACATCCCGCTGATCGTCGTCAACTGCATCATCTTAGGCCGCGCGGAAAGCTACGCGTCGAAGAATCCGGTGCTGCCGTCGTTTTTTGACGGTCTGGGCATGGGCCTCGGCTTTACGATGAGCCTGACGATCATCGGCCTGATCCGGGAGATCCTCGGCGCCGGCCAGGTCTTCGGAAAACAGTTGATTCCGCTGGCGGACGCCTCCGCCGGAAAAATCGGCTACACCCCGATTTCCATCTTTGTTCTGGCGCCCGGCGCGTTCTTCGTTCTGGCCCTGGTCGTCGCGGTCATGAACGTGGTCCGCAAAAAGATGGAAGAAAAAGGAAAGCCGCTGGCTGCGCCCCAGGGCTGCATGACGGACACCTGCGCGGGCTGCGCGATGGCCGCCACCTGCGGCGGCATGACGCAGCAGACCATCGAATGGAAGGCCGCGGAAGAACAGAAGAAGAAGGCAGCCGAAGAGGCGAAGGCGAAGAAGGCCGAAGAGGCGAAGCGCAAAGCCGCGGAGGAAGCCGCAAAACGGGCCGCCGAAGAAAAAGCTGCCCAGGCGAAGGAAGAGGCGGAGGAATAAGAGATGAAATTATTACTGATTCTGATCGCCGCGAGCGTCGTCAACAACGTCGTATTAAGCCAGTTTCTGGGCCTGTGCCCGTTCCTCGGCGTTTCAAAGAAGGTGGAAACCGCGGCCGGCATGGGCGTGGCCGTCATTTTCGTCATTACGATTTCCTCCTTTGTGACCGGCCTGATCTATAAGTTTATCCTGGTGCCCACCGGGCTGGAGTACCTGCAGACGATCGTGTTCATCCTCGTGATCGCGGCCCTCGTGCAGTTCGTCGAGATGGTCTTAAAAAAGCACATTCCGGTGCTGTATCAGGCCCTCGGCGTGTATCTGCCGCTGATTACCACCAACTGCGCAGTGCTCGGCGCAGCCTTGAAGATCGTACAGAACGACTACAGCATCCTGGAAGGTGTGGTATACGGCATCGGCATTTCCGTCGGCTTTCTGATCGCCATCGTGATCATGGCCGGCATCCGCGAGAAGATCGAGTACAACGATATTCCCGGACCGTTTAAGGGATCGGCCATTGTCCTGGTGACCGCCGGCCTGATGGCAATTGCGTTTTTCGGATTCTCCGGCGTGTTATAAGACGGGGTGGATGTAAAGGAGTCTTGTTATGACAGGAGTGGTCCTGGCAATGGTGATCGTGGGAGCAACCGGCTGTCTGATCGGTTTCTTCCTGTGCATTGCTTCTGAAAAGTTTAAAGTGGAAACCGACCCCCGGGAGGAAGCCATTCTCGGTGTGCTTCCCGGAAACAACTGCGGCGGATGCGGATATGCGGGCTGTTCCGGCCTTGCGGCGGCGATCGTCGCCGGCGAAGCGGCCGTGAATCAGTGTCCCGTCGGCGGCGCTGCGGTCGGGGAGCAGATCGGCGAAATCATGGGCGTCGAGAGCGGCTATTCCGAACGGAACGTCGCGTTCGTGCGATGCGCCGGCAGCTGTGAAAAGGCGGTGGACCGCTACGAGTATCAGGGTGTGGAAGAGTGCACGTCCATGTACCTGGTGCCGGGCGGCGGACCAAAGGCCTGCACCTACGGCTGCCTTGGTTTCGGCAGCTGTGTGCGCGCCTGCCCCTTCGACGCGATTCACATCGTGGACGGCATCGCCGTGGTGGACCGGGAGAACTGCAAGGGCTGTGAAAAGTGTGCTTCCGTCTGTCCGCGGCATCTGATCGATATGATCCCCTATGATGCCGCTTACGCGGTGGCATGTCTGTCGAAGGGAACCGCGAAGGAGATCGCGCTGGTCTGCAAAGCGGGCTGCATCGGCTGCCATCTGTGCGAGAAGAACTGCCCGACCGGTGCAATCATCGTCACAGACAACATCGCGCATATCAATCATGCGGCCTGCACCGGATGCGGGATCTGTGCGGCGAAATGCCCGAAGAAGACTATTGTGCTGCAGAATCCGGCGGGAAATGCAGCTGTTTCGCAGGAGTAACCTATGTTTGACACATTGGCTGCAGCCGACTGGGTGAAAACGCTTCTGATGTTTCTCGTCTCCGCGGCTGTTATCGTACTGGTTACCGTCGTCATTCTCCGTGTCAGCCGCGCCTTCTTTGCCCGGCAGATTGCGCGGGGCGGCGGAATTCATCTTCGTTTCATTGAAAACATCGTCCGGGCCGTGATCATCGGCCTGGCGATTTTTGGCGTTCTGATGAGCACGGAAGCGACGGCTTCCGTCGGCAAAACCATTTTCCAGGGAACCGCCGTCCTGACGGCCGTCATCGGCCTGGCTGGGCAGACGGTCATCAGCGACGTCATCTGCGGCCTGATCATCAGTGTCGGCAAGCCCTTTGAAATCGGTGACCGCCTCGTCTTAGAGGACGGTACGATCTGCTGGGTGAAGGACATTACGCTTCGCCACGTCGTTCTGCGCCGGATCGACGCGGCCGACGAGCTGATCCCGAACAGCCGCATGAACAGCATGATTCTCATCAACGAGAGCCGCCAGACGGAGCTGCGCGGCTTTCTGTTCACCTTTGACATCGCCTACGGCAGCGACGTGAAAAAAGCGCAGGAGGTGATCCGCGAGGCAATCCGCGAGAGCGAATACACGCTGCCCGGCGCGGACACCGATCACGGGAAGGATTACAGTCCCGTCAATTTCCTCGCGTTCGGGGAAAGCTCGCTGAAGCTGACGACGTTGGTGTATTTTTCGTCCATGGATGTCCGGGAGCTGATGCGAAATGACGTGAATACCCGGGTGTATGAGGCGCTGCGGAAGAACGGCATCGAGATTCCGTTCCCGTACGTCAACGTCGTGATGAATTCACCGAAATCCCGTCAGGGATAAGGCGAAGCCGTGTCACGGAACGCGGTATGAAAGATCTTCCGTGGATATGATCGATCCGTCCTCACGGATCAGCAGGGCCTGCGTGTTTCCGATGCTTTTCAGAAACGCCAGGCCCTCGTTTTCTCCCATGAGAAAAACGATGGTGGACAGGGCATCCGCGTCTGCGGACGAGTCCGTGAAGATGGTGACACCCGAAAGGCCGGTGTCTTTCGGCCAGCCCGTGGCGGGATCGAGCAGATGATGATACCGACGGCCGTCCACTTCGATATAGCGCTGGTACGTGCCGCTGGTTACGGCGCTTTTGTCCGTCAGCTGCACGGACGCGGCGGGGGTTGCGTCTGCGGCAAAGGGTTTCTGGATGCCGACGGTAAACGGCCGCCCTGACGGATGGCCGCCGATACAGACAATGTTGCCGCCCAGATTGATCAGGGCGTGTTCCGCTTTTTCCGCAAGAAGCGCACTGCGCATCCGGTCGCCGATATAGCCCTTCGCGATGCCGCCAACATCGATGGCGCAGGCGTCGCTGTGCAAGGTTACGGTCTGTCCGCGCACGTCGACACAGGTGTAATCTACTTCTTCTGCGGCCTGAGCAACCGTGTCGGGGTCAGGAAGCACGGGCGGCGCTTCGCCGGCGGCCTGCTGCGGGATGTTCCACAGGTCCGTCAGACGGCCGATCGTGATATCGAACAGGCCGCCGCTTTGTTCGCACCAGTACAGGGCACGGGACAGAAGCTCGGCCGTCATGGGATCGACCGTCACCGCCTCGAAGGGATGGCTGTTGATGCGGGCGATGTCGCTGTCGGGAAGCGAAGGGTCAAACAGGGCTTCGCAGCGGTCTGCGACGGAAAAACAGGTATCGAACAACGCGTCGGTGTCCGCGCCGTAGAGGGTGACGGAGATGACGGTATCAAAATAGACGGCCGTGCGCGTTTTTGCCGCTTCTTTGTCCGTTCCGCAGCCGGACAGGAGTGCGGCGGACAGAAGAAGCACGGACAGCAGCAGAGAAGCACGGCGGCAGCCGGCCTTCCTGTGAAATATGGAATGAGAGACAGAATTCATGGAAAACATACCATCGATCCGGGTTTTGTGTTACAATCATGTGTTGTAGTTGCCGCAAGGCAGTTCTGGTACTGATTTCATTATAACACATGCAGCATGCCGGAGGGGGATTTCCGATGCGTCCCGCTGCCGTAATGCTTTCGGGGGTCCTATGAAATACGATGCTTCCCATGTTCACCGTGTCGTCGTAAAAGTCGGTTCGCATTCGCTGCTGCACGACGCCACGGGCCGCGTAGATTACACACGTCTCGAAAAACTGGTCCGCCAGCTCTGCGATCTGCGCAACCGCGGGCTGGATGTCTGCCTGGTGTCATCCGGCGCCATTGCCGTCGGCCGCGAGGCCATCGGGCTGCACAGCCGGCCGGACGCGCTGCCGCAGAAGCAGGCGCTGGCCGCGGTCGGCCAGTCCCGTCTGATGAGCATCTATCAGCGCCTGTTTTCCGAGTACAGTCAGATGACCGGCCAGGTCCTGATGACGAAGAACACGATGATCGACCACGTTTCCCGCAAGAACGCGCAGAATACCTTTGACGCGCTGTTTTCGATGGGCGTGATTCCCATCGTCAACGAAAACGATACCATTTCCACCTATGAAATCCAGTTCGGTGACAACGACACGCTGTCCGCCATCGTGACCGCCCTTGTCGGGGCGGATCTGGTGGTGCTTCTGTCCGACATCGACGGGCTGTACGACGCGGATCCGAAAACAGACAGCCATGCCCGTCTGATTGACCGCGTGGACCTCATCGACGACCGCATCCGATCCATGGCCTCGGGTACGCCCGGCAGCACGGTCGGTACCGGCGGCATGCGCTCGAAAATCCGCGCGGCGGAGATCGCGTCCTCCTGCGGCGCCGATATGATCATCACCAACGGCTCCGATTTTTCGGTCCTCTGCAGGATCTTTGACGACGAGTTCTCCGGGACGCTGTTTGCCGCCCACAGCAACGAGTATTTTGACATTATCGGAGCACTGGAGAATCTATGATTTCCGAAGAACAGATTGCGCGGATCAACGCGCTTTACCGCAAATCCCAGGCAGAGGGTCTGACGCCGGAAGAAGCGGAAGAACAGAAAACGCTCCGCCGCGCCTACATCGACGCGGTCAAGGGCAATCTGAAGGGGCATCTCGATCACGTGCACGTCCTTCATCCCGACGGCAGCATCCGCCATCCGGACGGCACCTGGACCGATGCCGAGGGAAATACGGTGGATGAGCGGAAAGCCGTCCGCACCCGGATGCGCATCCTTCGCGCCCAGATTCCGGAAAAACTGCGGAAACGCAAATCCGTGGCCGTCTGCCGGAAACTGGAACGCCTGATCGACGATCTCCCCGCCGAAACCCCGGTTCTGGCTTACGCGGCCATCGAACCCGAGGTGTCTCTCTGGCCGCTTCTGGAGCGCCTGCTGTCGAAAAACCGGCCGGTGTATCTGCCGGCGACACAGGGCGAAGGCATGCGGTTTTACCGCTATACGGGGCCGGAGAACCTGAGGACGGGCGCGATGAACATCCAGGAGCCGCCGGCGGAGGAAGACAGCGCGTTTACAGGCGAAGAAGGCATCGTTCTTGTTCCTGGCGTGGCCTTTGACCGTAAGGGCAACCGGATGGGATACGGAAGAGGATATTACGACCGGTACCTTTCGGCGCACCCGGGGCTGATTCCGATCGGCATCGCGTTTCCCGAGCAGGTGACGGCTAACGTGCCCCATGACGCCCATGACGTGCCCATGCAGGCGGTCATCACCGGAGAAGAATGAGGAAGAACAGTTTGAACGAAGAAGTCAGAGTCCCGGATCTTCATTTGACGGATCCGTCGGCCGCGGATCTTTCCCTGCCGGCGCCGGCGGAAGAACCGGCCCGCCAGTATTATTATATGGAAAAGGTGCGCGTGCTCGTCGGGGAGCTCTCCGGCCGGGCCGGGCGCCGTCTTGTCGCAAACGTGCGCACCTTCGGCTGCCAGATGAACGAAAAGGATTCCGAGAAGCTGCGCGGCATTCTTGAATATGCCGGCTATACGCTTTCCGATTCGGAAGAGGCAGACCTTGTCATCTACAACACCTGCACCGTCCGGGAGAACGCGAACAACAAGGTTTACGGGCGTCTGGGCGTGCTGAACGGCTATAAAAAGAAAAACCCCTTCATGAAAATCGGCCTGTGCGGCTGCATGACCCAGGAGCCGTCCGCGGCGGAGCGGATCCGCACGGGATACCGGTTCGTGGATCTTGTTTTCGGCACCCACAATCTGTACCGTTTTGCGGAACTGCTCTGCCGGATGCTTGAAACCGGCGAGCCGGTCATCGAGATCTGGGACAAGCCGGATCAGATCGTGGAGGATCTGCCTTCCGACCGGACGTATCCCTTTAAGAGCGGCGTGAACATCATGTTCGGCTGCAACAATTTCTGCACCTACTGCATCGTGCCCTACGTCCGCGGCCGGGAGCGCAGCCGCTCGCCCGAGAGCATCTTAAAAGAGGTGCGCGCCCTTGCGGCGGACGGGGTGACCGAGATCATGCTGCTCGGGCAGAACGTCAACTCCTATGACGCGGACGGCGCCTTCGGGGTTTCCTTCCCGGAACTGCTTTCGCGATGCGCGAAGGTGGACGGGATCCGCCGGATCCGTTTTATGACGTCGCATCCGAAGGACCTTTCGGACGAGCTGATCGCCGTGATGGCCGAAAACGACGTCATCTGCAAGCATCTGCATCTGCCGCTGCAGACCGGAAGCACCCGGCTGCTGCAGCGGATGAACCGGCATTATACGAAGGAAGAGTACCTTGCCCTGGTGGACCGGCTGAAAACGGCCATGCCGGACCTGACGCTGTCCACCGATATCATCGTCGGATTCCCGGGCGAGACGGAAGAGGATCTGAAGGAAACCCTTGACGTCGTGGAAAAAGCCGCCTTCGACAGCGCGTTTACGTTCCAGTACTCGCCGCGCAGCGGAACGCCCGCGGCCTCCTGGCCAGATGACACGCCGCCCGAGGTCGTGCAGGAGCGGTTTGACCGTCTGCTTTCGCTGGTTCAGAAAACCGGCGCGGCGCGCGCGGAACGGTTTACCGGAACACTGCAGGAGGTGCTTGTGGAAAGCGTCAACCGGCAGGACGAAAGCCTCGTGACCGGCCGGATGGACAACAATTCCGTGGTCCATCTGCCCGGAACGGCAGATATGATCGGCACCTACGTGCGCGTCCGCCTTGCGGAATGCCGCGGATTTTACTATATCGGTGAGCGGGTCGAATGAGCAGCGGAATACCTTTGAACCGTCCCTTTGCGCAGCGCCTCCTGCTGCTGATCCTCGCGGCGGCGGCCGTGCTTTCGGTCCTTGGCATGGTGCTGTTTCATCCGAAGGGCGCGTCGGTCCTTGTGGAACAGAACCGCGTCAGTCTGGCCGTGATACCGCTTGCCGAACCCCAGTGGTTCGGCGTGACAGAAGACGGCGCCCTGCAGGGGATTTCGGAAGCCGAATGCTCCGGCGAAGACGCGGCCGGCTGGAAGGCCTTCGCCGAAAGCCGCGGGCTGACGCACGTTTTTTCCGTGTCTGAAGAAGGCGCGCAGATGCTTTACGCGGCCTGCCCGGATCAGATCTGCGTCCACCAGGGACGGCAGAACCGGGACGGATCCTCGATTGTCTGTCTTCCGTACCGGCTCGTGCTTTCGATCCGCGCAGAGGATGCGAAAACCGAACCCGGGGACGAACCGGATACGATCACGCAGTAGGCGAAGGGGAGGAAGCGATTTGAATGCTGCAAAACGCGCCGCGTTCGGCGGCCTGTTTACCGCGGCGGCTCTGCTTTGCGGATACATCGAAATGCTGATTCCGCTGCAGATCGGCATCCCCGGCGTCAAACTGGGGCTGTCGAATCTGGTGACGGTCATCCTGCTGTATACCGCCGGCGTGCCCATGGCCGCGGCCGTGCTGTTCGCGCGGATTCTGCTTTCCGCCCTTTTGTTTTCGAACGGGGCGGCGCTTCTGTACAGCCTGGCCGGCGGAGCCCTCAGCTTTCTGGGGATGGCGGTGCTGAAACAGAAGACGGCGCTGCCGGTCATCGCCGTCAGTGCCTTCGGCGGCCTGCTTCACAACCTCGGCCAGCTGGCTGCGGCGGCTTTGGTGCTGCGCAGCGGCGCGCTCTGGTATTATCTGCCGGTGCTGGTATTCTCCGGCATTCTGACCGGCTTTCTGATCGGTCTGCCGGGATCCGTCCTGCTTCCGCGGTTTCGGAAGCTGCTGATGAAGGAGTAACCATGATTTCATTTATCAAAGGCGTCGTCTGCGAGATCAACGCGGATTCCGCCGTCATCGAACAGGGGGGTATCGGCTTCCTCGTCTACGTGCCGGCGTCGGAGCTGAACGCGCTGTCGGTCAACACCGAAATCCGCCTGTATACGTACCTGCGGGTCGCGGAGGACGATCTTTCGCTGTACGGGTTTTTAACCCGCGATACGCTGCAGCTGTTCACGATGCTGATTTCCGTCAACGGGATCGGGCCGAAGGGCGCGATGGCGATTCTTTCCGTGCTTTCCGCGGACGACCTGCGCTTTGCGATTGCTTCCGAGGACGCGAAAGCGATCAGCCGGGCGCCGGGCATCGGCAACAAAACGGCCCAGCGCGTGATTCTCGATCTTCGCGACAAGATCGATTACGCCGGCGCCATGGAGACGCGCCTCGACCAGGGTGCGTCCGCCGCCGCGGCCGCCGCCCCCGGAACGCCGCAGCAGGAAGCCATCCAGGCCCTGGTGGCCTTAGGATACGGATCCGCCGAGGCGATGCGCGCGGTCCGCAGCCTGGATTCGCAGGATATGGACGTCGAAGAGATCTTAAAAGCCGCCCTTCGCAATCTGGCATTTTAGGGCATGGGTTTTCAGATAGAATTGTGCAGCCACAGCAGACAGGAGCCGCATGGAACGCAGAGTTATACAGACAGAAGTCCGCACCGAGGATAAGAAAATCGAATCCACGCTGCGGCCGCAGCGTCTTTCCGAGTACATCGGACAGAGCAAGGCAAAGGAGAGTCTCTCCATTTATATCGAAGCCGCGAAAAACCGCGGCGAGTCCCTGGACCACGTCCTTCTGTACGGCCCGCCGGGTCTTGGCAAGACGACGCTGGCGGGCATTCTCGCGAACGAGATGGACGTCCACGTGAAGATCACCTCCGGGCCGGCCATCGCGAAGCCGGGCGAGATGGCCGCGATTTTAAGCGGTCTGTCCGAGGGCGACATCCTCTTTGTCGACGAAATCCACCGGCTGAACCGGCAGGTGGAGGAAGTGCTGTATCCCGCCATGGAGGATTTTGCCATCGACATCATGATCGGCAAAGGGCAGACGGCGCGTTCGATCCGACTTGACCTGCCGAAGTTTACGCTGGTGGGCGCGACAACCCGGGCAGGTCTTCTGACGGCGCCGCTGCGCGACCGCTTTGGTGTTATTTTCCACATGGATTTCTACACCCCCGAGGAGCTGACGCAGATCGTCGTGCGCTCCGCCGCGAAGCTGTCCGTGTCCCTCGAAGAAGAGGGCGCGTACGAACTGGCCCGCCGCTCGCGCGGAACGCCGCGTCTGGCCAACCGCCTCTTAAAGCGGGTGCGCGATTACGCCGAGGTCCGCTACGACGGCGTGATCACAAAGGAAATCGCGCAGGAGGCACTGGATCTTCTGGAGGTCGATCCCATGGGACTCGATCAGAACGACCGGCGGCTGCTTTTGACGATGATCGAACGCTTCGGCGGCGGTCCGGTGGGCCTCGAGACGCTTTCGGCGTCCATCGGCGAGGACGCCGGCACCATCGAGGACGTCTATGAGCCGTACCTGGTGAAAAACGGCCTGATTCTTCGCACGCCGAAGGGCCGGGTGGCGTCGGAACTGGCATATGAGCATTTCGGGATCGCGAAGCCCCAGACGGCCGAGGCGTAAACCGGTGAAGAAGCAATGACGGGAAACCGGACAGGAAAAGGAGACGGATATGGCATCGAAGCACAATGTGGAGTTTTTAATCGACGGGAAGATTTACCGGATGAGCGGATTTGAAGAACAGGAGTACATCGCCCGGCTCGCTTCGTACATCAACGCGCGGATGGAAGAGTTTTCCCGCGCCGAAAACTGGCGCCGTCTTCCGGCGGACCAGCGCGCCGTGATGGTGGAGATGAACCTGGCCGACGACCTGTTCAAGGCCAAGGCGCTGCTCGAACGCCGGGAGGAGGAGCTCGCCCGGGCGGAGAAGGATCTCTACGAGACCAAGGCCCGGCTGGCCGAGCTTCTCGCAAAGGAAGAGGAAGCGCCGGCAAAGGAGCCGAAGAAGGACGGAGAGCAGCTTTCGTTCTTTGAGGATGAGAAAAAGGCATGAGCATGGAACTTCTGTCACCGGCGGCGGATCCGGAGGTGTTCCGGGCCGTCATCGACGCCGGTGCGGACGCCGTCTATTTCGGCGGGACAGCATTTGGAGCAAGAGCGGGCGCCGCGTCCTTTGACCCACAGGATGCGTACCGCTCTGTTTGCTATGCCCATATGCGCGGCCGGAAAGCCTATCTGACGGTGAACACCCTGGTAAAGAACGTCGAAATGGAGACGCGTCTGTATCCGTTTCTGAAGGAATACTACGAAGCCGGTGTGGACGGCGTCATCGTACAGGACCTCGGCGTGATCTCCATGATCCGGTCGTATTTCCCGGACTGGCGGATTTCGGCCAGCACGCAGATGACGGCGGCTTCCGTCCAGGGCGCGCGTTTTCTGGAATCCCTGGGCGTGCGGCGGATGGTCGCGCCGCGGGAGCTCTCGTTCGAAGAGATGAAAGCGATCACCGCGCAAAGCGGTATCGAGCTGGAGGTTTTCGTCCATGGCGCTCTTTGTGTATGCTATTCCGGCCAGTGCCTGATGAGCAGCATGATCGGCGGCCGCAGCGGCAACCGGGGACGGTGCGCCCAGACCTGCCGCCTGCCGTTTTCCGTCCGCGAGGATCAGCGGCCGGTTTCCGCAAAGGGCCCCTACGTGTTAAGTCTGAAGGACCTGTGCGGACTGGCAGACCTGCCGGAGCTGGAAGCGGCCGGCGTGGCTTCACTGAAGATCGAAGGCCGCTTAAAGGGCGCGGCGTACGCAGCCGGCGTGACGGGCTGCTACCGGCGCGTGCTCGACCGGATGGCGGAGGGACAGCCGATCGAAGAGACGGTCCGGGCCGAAGAACAGATCCTGTTTGCCCTTGGGAACCGGAACGGCTTTACGGACCGGTATTACCATGCGCAGAACGGCCGGTCCATGGTCTCTTTTACAGATTCCGCGCATCACCATGACGCGGCAAAGCCTCCGGCCGCAGAGCCGGCGGATGACGCTGCGTCCGGCGATGTCCGGATTCCGGTGTACGGGTCGTTTGCCGCGGCCGCCGGAAAGCCGGTCACCCTCGAGGTCCGGACAGAGGACGGACGGACGTTCTCTGCCTCCGGCGCGATAGCCGAACCGGCACAAAAACGCCCGCTGACGGAAGAGGAGATCCGCAGACAGCTTGAGCGCACCAAGGATACGCCCTTCGCCTTCGCTGAGCTGTCGGTTGTGTGTGACGGCGACGTGTTCCTTCCGGTGTCCGCGCTGAACGCGCTTCGCAGAGACGCGCTGTCCGGTCTGCTGGAGGAGCTCGTGCTGCCAAAACGCCGCGCGCCCCTGCCGTACGCGCCGGTTCCGGATGCCGAAGACGACACGGATGCGGACGGCGATAAGCGGACGCTGCTGGTGGTCAGCACGGCCGGTCAGCTGTCCGCGGTCACCGAAAACGCGCCGGATTCCCCGGCGGACGTCGCGGTCAGCGCCTCTTTGTGCGCATCGTTTTCCGACGCGGAATGGGAAGCGGTCCGGACGGCGGCGCAGACGCACGGTCTGCGGCTGTTCCTTCGCTTTCCGCCCGTGATCCGCGCGCGGGCCCTTCGCCTGCTCGAGACCCTGAAAGAACGCATTTTCGCCTGTGACGGTGTGCTGTGCGGATCCGTGGACGGGCTGGGCTGGCTTCAATCCGTCGGATACGACATGAGCCGGGTGACGGCCGATACGAATCTGTACACCTGGTCGGACCGGACGCTGTCGTTTCTGCGCGGCTTCGGGCTGCGCCGGTTCTGCGCGCCTCTGGAGCTGAACGCGGCGGAGCTTTCCCACCGCAGCCGGGCGGGCGCGGTCTGTACGGTATACGGCCGGCCGGCGCTGATGCACATGGCAAACTGCATCCGCGAAGATACGGCCGGATGCGATCACCGGCCGCACGCCTATGAGCTGACGGACCGGAAAAACGCCCGGTTCCCCGTCCGCAATGACTGCATGCTCTGCATGAATACGATTTTCAACAGCCTGCCGATTTCGCTGCTCGGGCAGCTGCGCGAGGATCCTTTTGTTTCATCTGCCGCGCACCGGCTGGACTTCACCACGGAAACCGCCGCGCAGGTGCGGACCGTTCTTGCGTGCCATGCCGCGGACCGTCCCCTGCCGGACACTGCCGTAACCCGGGGACATTACCGCCGCGGCGTCGAATGACCCTGTCCGCGGACGGAAAACATTCGAAGTGTTTTCGCGCGGCTTTTGTGGTATAGTAAATAAATAAGATACCGGCCGGCAAGGTTGTCTGCGCCGCCGGTGGGTCACAGGGGGGGAAGATGATTATTGCGGACGAACTTTACACATCCGGTCCCATCCGCCCGAAGGAGCTTCGCGCCGCGCGCAAGTCGCTTCTGGCCGGAAAGATCCGTGCGCCCTGGTTCGTCGTCGCACTGAGTTCCGAACCCGGGAATGAGCTGGTGATTTATCCGGCATTTGAGCTGCGCCAGGGCCGCGTCGATTTCGACCGCCTGTTTGTGGTCGGCCTCGGAAAAGGCTATTTCCATTCGCTGGGGCTGGTTTCCGAAATCGTTAAGGATGTCTACGGTCAGACGAAGGACGCAAAGCTTCGCGAGTGGTTTTTGCAAAGGCAGGGGGAACAGTGAGCATATTGCTTCTCATCTTAAAAATCATCGGGATCCTTCTGCTGATTCTGCTCGGGCTCGTTCTGGCCGTTCTGCTGTATCTGATTCTGCTTCCGGTGTGGCTGCACGCGGAGGGCGGGTATGTCAAAGAACCCTTCCTTCACGCGAAGGTTCTTGGGTTCCTGTCCTTCTGGCAGGTGGATCTGGATATCCGGGGCAAGGCCCGGGACCTGATCGTTTCCGCCCTGTGGGGGAAACTCCGGATTTATCCGCGGCCGGCCCGGCAGAAGCCGGAAGCGTCCGCTCCGGAACAGAAGGACGAAAGTACGCCGGCCGCCCCGGAAAAGCCGGCTGAAAGCGCGCCGGCTGCACCGGCCAAAGAAGAGCCGGCCCCGGCAAAGCCCGCTGAAAGCGCGCCGGCTGCACCGGCCAAAGAAGAGCCGGCCCCGGCAAAGTCCGCTGAAGAAGCGCCCGCTCCGGAAGACGGACACCTGCTTTCCGAAGGCAAAGCCGACGAAGACAAAAAAACGGATCTTTCCGGGGTGTTTGAGATGATCGCCGATCCGGCGAACCGTCGGGCTGTGGGCACCATCCTTCGATGGCTTTTCTATATCCCGAAGAAGATGCGCTTTCATATGGGCGGTACGAAGATGCGGTTTGCCTTAAGCGATCCGCAGGCCACCGGGATGCTGTCGGCGCTGCTGCTGCAGCTGCCGGTCTGGTATGAAGAGGACGTGCGCCTCGACCCCGACTTCACTTCCGAGGATCCGTACATGGACGGCGTCGTCTGCGTCAACGCGCATCTGTCCGTGGCCATGATTCTGTATGCCGTGCTGCGGATCCTGATGGACCGGGACTGCCGCGGGCTGATCAAAGCCGTTCTGAAACTGATGAAATAAAGATGCAAAGAGCACCGGTTGTATGTAAAAGAAGGAGTTTAACATGGAAAGATCCCAGGAAACCGTCAACGCCGCCGTCAACACCCTCCTTCAGGGAATGGAGAAATTCGTATCGGCCAAAACCGTGGTATGCAGCCCCATTCACATTGACGATACGATCATCATCCCGCTCGTGTCGCTGGCCTTCGGCGTCGGCGCCGGTGCGATGGGAGCGGACGAGGACCGCGCAGCGGCGGCCATGGGCGGAAAGGTATCCCCGAATTCCGTCATCGTCATCCACAACGGCATCACGCGCCTGATCAATATCTCGACGCACACCGGTCTTGACCGCATCCTCGATATGGTTCCGGATTTCGTCGACCGCTTCCAGACCCGCAAGGCGGAGAAGGCCGAGGTCCGAAGCCGCGAAGAAGCGCGGGCCGCAGCCGGAGCCGAAATCCGGTCGATGGTGGAAGAGTCCTCGACGCAGGCGTAATATTTTTAAAGAAAGACTTGCAATTTCGGTGCGCTTTGGTATAATACCTCTGTTGCGGTCTGTGAAGGCCGTATTTAAGCGTGTTAAATCTATGCAGCAGCGCTGTTTGAAAAAGGAGGTCTATTATGGCAAAGTGTTCCGTATGCGGCAAGGGCGCACATTTTGGTATTAAAGTCAGCCATTCCCACCGCAGATCCAACCGGATGTGGAAGTCCAACATCAAATCGGTGAAAGTGGTCGAAAACGGTACGCCGAAGCGTAAGTATGTCTGCGCTTCCTGTCTGCGTTCCGGTGCCGTCGAGCGCGCATAAACCGACAGATTATTCTTGACTTCTCACAAGCCGCCGCGTGGTTCAAACGTGGTGGCTTGTGTTGCATAAAACGAAAGGAAGGTTCGCATGCAGGGTGAAATGTCCACGAATCTCGGCAAGATCGAAATCGACTCCGAAGTCATCGCCACCTATGCCGGTTCGATTGCCGTCGAGTGCTTCGGCATCGTCGGCATGGCGGCCGTCAACATGATGGACGGCCTGACCCGGATTCTGAAGAAAGACTACTTAAACCGCGGCATCAACGTCACCATCGACGAGGAGAACGGCGTATCGCTGGATTTCCACGTGATCGTCGCCTACGGCGTCGGCATCGCGACGGTCTGCGACAACCTCCGGGATACCGTCAAATACCGCATGGAAGCCTTTACCGGCATGCCTGTAAAGGAAATCCGGATTTTCATCGAAGGCGTCCGCGTTATTGATTAAGGAGGCGTATGTTGGATATCACTGGCATCAATGCCTCTTCGCTTGCCGCCATGTTTCTCGGCGGCGCCAAAAACCTTGAGGCACACAAAGATCATATCAACGAACTGAACGTGTTTCCGGTACCGGACGGCGATACCGGCACAAACATGACCATGACCATTCAGTCCGCGGCCAATGCCGTGACGGCCCTCGGCGAGAATCCGGAAATGAAAGCGGTCTGCAAGGCCATTTCCTCCGGTTCCCTTCGCGGTGCGCGCGGCAACTCGGGCGTGATTCTTTCCCAGCTGTTCCGCGGTTTTACCAAGGGCATCGCCGATTACGATACGCTGACGGTCGACGTCCTGTGCGACGCGACGCAGCGCGCCGTCGAAACGGCCTACAAGGCGGTCATCAAGCCGAAGGAAGGCACGATTCTTACCGTGGCCCGCGGCGCTGCGGACCGCGCGCTTGAACTGGCCGACGAGACGGAGGACCTGGTCTGGTTCGTTTCGGAAGTGGTGCGCGCGGCAGAGGACGTGCTTTCCCACACGCCGGAGATGCTTCCGGTGCTCGCCCAGGCCGGTGTGGTGGATTCCGGCGGACAGGGCCTGCTCGAGGTCTTAAAAGGGGCGTACAACGTCCTGATCGGCGAGGATCCCTGTGCCGAGGTGGTCTATACGGACCATGAGGAAGTGACGGAAGCGGAGCCCGCGGCGCCCTGCGTCGACGCGCTGTATTCCGTGGCATATGCGCTGCATGCGGTTTCCGGTTCGTTTACCCGCGAGCAGCTTTCCGAGATTCACGGTCTGCTTGAAAAAGCCGGCACGATCGAATCCTTTGACGCGGCCGGAAACGGGAAGAAGATCGTCGTTCTGATGACGGCGCAGGATCCCGGCTCCGCGCTTTCCGCGGTCGTGACCTACGGTGTCATCAGCCAGGTGGAGGTTTCCCGCGTCGTGGAGCTTGCGCCGATTCAGAGCACGAAGCCCGAACCGGCGGCGGAGACGGAAGAGAAGAAGACAGAAGACACCGAAGCGGACGCTGCCGGCGCCTCTGCCGACGCGGCGGACGATACGCGAAAGAGCATGGGCTTTGTGGCCGTTTCCATCGGGGAAGGCTTAAACCAGCTGTTCCGCGATCTGGGCTGCGATGCCATTATCGAGGGCGGACAGACGATGAATCCCAGCACGGAGGATCTGCTTGTCGCGATCGAATCCGTGGATGCGAAGAGCATTTTCGTTCTGCCCAACAACAAGAACATCATCATGGCGGCCAACCAGGCCAGCGAGCTCTGCGAGGACAAGAACGTCATCGTGATTCCCACGAAGTCGATTCCGCAGGGCATCACGGCGCTGATCAATTTCATTCCGGAGCAGTCCCCCTTCGACAACGAAGGCCGGATGCTCGAGGAGATCAAGATGGTGCGCACCGGTCAGGTGACCTACGCGGTGCGGGATACGGTCATCGACGACAAGGAGATTCACTCCGGGGACTTCATGGGCATCGGCGACGCCGGCATCCTGTCCGTCGGACCGGATCTGACGCAGACCTTCCTTGCGATGATCGACGCCATGGCCGACGAAAACAGCGCCATTCTGACGGTTTACTACGGGGAAGACGTCACAGCCGAGGATGCCGAGACGCTTTCGAACAAGGTCAGTGAACTGTATCCGGATCTTGAAATCGAAACGGTATACGGCGGCCAGCCGGTGTATTATTACACGGTTTCCCTGGAATAAACCTGATCCACAGCCATATGAAGGGCCGGTACCATCCGTACCGGCCTTTCTCTGTTCCAAGAGAGAAAACGGTGTGCTATGACGGAAGGCATTTCCATTCTTGAATTAAAGGGGATCGGACCGAAGCGGGCTGAACGGTTCGAGCGGCTCGGTGTGCAGACGGTTTCGGATCTGCTTCGCCTGTACCCGCGCACGTACCGGCAGTATCCGAAGCCGGCTTCGCTGTCCGATTTTTCCGCCGACGGGAAGTACCCCCAGACCGCGGTCTGTGTGCGGCTTTCGAAGGGCGCGGCCGTCCGGAAAACCCGCCGGATGGACCTGGTCATCGCGCGGGGATTTGAAGGCGAAAAGACCGTGGAGCTGTTCTGGTTCCGGACGCCCTACGTGGTGACCCAGCTGCCCACGGGGACGCCCATCGTGTTCTACGGGACGCTCCAGGTCCAGAACGGACACCTGCGGATGGATCAGCCGGAGATTTACCTGCCGGCGGCCTATGAGCGTCTGGTTTCCTGTCCCCAGCCGATTTATCCGCTGACGGCCGGACTGTCGAATACGATGGTCAGAAGCGCCGTTTCTCTGGCCCTCGAGGAGACGAAGGACCTTGCCGACCCGCTGCCGGAGGACCTGCGCGCCCGGCGGAATCTGCCAACGGAGCGCGACGCCGTCTTCGGCATGCACCGGCCGCCGTCCATGGAAGAGCTGACCCGGGACCGCCGGCGCCTGGTCTACGACGAATTTCTGCTGTTTCTGCTGTACGTCCGGCGTTTCGCCGCGGCCCAGGGGGCGGTGTCCAATCCCTGGAAGCTTTCGAAGACGGATGCCGTTTCACAGATTCTGGAACGTCTGCCGTTTTCCCTGACCGCAGGCCAGCAGGAGGCGCTTGCGGCGGTTCTGTCTGATCTGCAGGGAGACACGGTCACCCAGCGTCTGATCCAGGGCGACGTCGGAAGCGGAAAGACGGTGGTGGCCTTTATCGCCATGGCTTTGATGGCGCAGAACGGGTACCAGACGGCCCTGATGGTTCCGACCCAGGTGCTCGCGCGTCAGCACGAGCAGACCTTTCTGGAATTCTGCGCCCGGTGCGGGCTTGAGATTCCCGTGTTCTGCCTGACCGGCGCAATGACGGCCGCGGAAAAGCGGAAGATGAAAGAAGAGATCGCGAAGGCCCGCGGCGCGTTCGTGATCGGGACGCAGGCCCTGATTGAGGACAGCGTCAGCTTCGACCACCTGTCGCTGGTGGTGGCCGACGAACAGCACCGCTTCGGCGTGCGGCAGCGAAGCCTTTTGACGGCAAAGGGCGCGAAGCCGCATCTGCTGGTCATGAGTGCGACGCCGATTCCACGCACCCTTGCGATGATTCTGTACGGTCAGATGCAGCTGTCCGTGATCGCCGAGAAGCCGAAGGACCGGCTGAAAATCAGGACCGCGGTCATCCGCGAAACCGACCGCCCGAAGGCGGACCGGTTCCTTTTAAAGGAAGTGGCGGCCGGTCATCAGTGTTACTGCATCTGCCCCCTCGTCGAGGCCTCTGAGGAGCTGACGGAAGCGCAGAATGTCAAGGATTACGCGAAGGAGCTGGGCGAACGGCTGGGGAACGGTGTGCGCCTGGAGATCCTGCACGGGCGCATGAAGCCGAAGGAAAAGGATGCCGTCATGGAACGGTTTGCGGCCGGCGAAACGCAGATTCTGGTGTCGACGACGGTTGTGGAGGTGGGCATCAACGTGCCGAACGCGACGGTGATGCTCATCGAAAACGCCGACCGTTTCGGTCTGGCACAGCTGCATCAGCTGCGCGGACGCGTCGGCCGGTCGGATCTGCAGTCGTACTGTATTCTGATGGATACGTCCGACACCGGGCCGGAGGGAAATGAACGTCTTCGGATTCTGTCGGAATCGGCGGACGGATTTGAGATTGCGCAGAAGGACCTGAAGCTGCGCGGCCCGGGGGACTTCCTGGGCGTGCGGCAGAGCGGCGATATGAGCTTCGCGCTGGGAGACGTCTTTCTTGACGCGGACGTGCTCGCCCTGGCCTCCGACGACGCAGACGGTCTTCTCGCGGCGGACAAGGACCTGTCCCTGCCGGAGCATGTGCGGCTTCGGCAGGCGGTGGACGCACTGGAAAAACGCAGTTATTCGGTTCTGTAAACGCGGTCAGCGGACCAGGACGGCGTCCCCGAGGGA
This sequence comes from Shuttleworthella sp., assembly GCA_045545575.1. Lineage (GTDB taxonomy): Bacteria > Bacillota > Clostridia > Lachnospirales > Lachnospiraceae > Shuttleworthia. The sequence goes on along the minus strand of JAZQBE010000089.1, from coordinate 30,888 downwards.
CGGCCGGGCGGCCATGGAATAGTTGGTGTGATAGATGACGTATCCCGCGGCGGCCTTGTTCGGCTTTTTGATAAATTTCCGCTGAATGTAATCGACCTCCACGCGGCTGCTGTCGCGGCCCTGGGAATAGTAGGCTGCCAGAGAAGCCGCGGTTTCAAAGACCGCGTCGGGAAGCTCTTTGCCGGCGCATTTGACGATGACGTGGGAGCCGTGGATCTTTTTGACGTGGAACCACCAGTCATCCGGTTCGGCGAGTCTGAACGTCACCTGATCGTTCTGTTCATTGTTCTTGCCGACATAGATGTCGAAACCGTCCGGGGTGCGGTAATGCAGCGGCTGGCTTTTCTGGGTGTGTTTTTCTTTGGTTCCGTGCTTTTTCAGAAAGCCCAGACCGGCCAGTTCGCGCGTGACGGCATCGAGATCGCCAACGTTTTCGGCCAGATCCAGCGCCAGTGTGACGGACTGAAGCTGGCTGATCTGTTCCTCGGCTTCCTCGATCTGCGGCGCGAGGGCGGCGGCGCGGCGTTTCATTTTCCCGAAGCGGTCGAAATAGCCTTTGGCGTTTTCCATGACGCTCTTATCGGGGTCGAGGGGGATGGTGACGTCCTCTCCGGTGTTATAATCGCTGCAGACGAGGGATTTCGCCCCCGGCTCGGCCGCGTAGCCGTAAACGTGCAGCAGCTCGCCCCAGAGGCGGTACTGATCCTTTTTTTCGGTATCTTCCAGCTGCTTTTGAAGCAGCGAAAGCTTTTTGACGTTTCGGTCGAGCAGTGTGTGGACGTGGCGGCGCAGATCCGACGAGCGCTGGTGCATCGCGTTGTGGGCCTCGCGGGCCGCATAGTATTCCTCGAGCACGGCCGACATGGAATCGGACGGGCGGCAGGCCAGGTGGGCACAGGAGGACAGCGCAAACGGGGCGAACTCGGACGGAAGGTTCGTCGCGGGGTCCAGGTACAGGCAGGGAGACCAGCGCTTCTGAAGGATTCGGTCCCGCAGCGCCGAGAGCTCTTTCAAAAGCGCCGCGGCTTCTTTGGCGGTCAGCGCGGCAGCCGGCCGTCCGCCGTCGAGACCGGCCGCAAAGCACAGCTCGTTGGCTGAAACAGGGCTGATGCCCGTAAAGGTGGTATAGACGGCTTTGGCCAGGTCGAAGGGCTTGCTTCGGATGGCGTCCGCCGCTTCGTCCGGTGAAGCCGAAAGCAGATCGAGACGGTTCTCCTGCGCCGGGATGAAATAGGGGCGCTGGGGCAGAACCTCCCGGACGGAGCTGACGGTAAAGGGCACGCGCTTGATCGCGTCGAGAATCACGTCGTTTTCGTCGCAGAGAATCAGGTTGCTGTGCTTGCCCATCAGCTCAAGATACAGCCGCCGGAGCGTCAGGTCGCCGAGCTCGTTCGCGTGTTCGACGTCGATGACGATCACGCGCTCGAGACCGCGGACGGAAACGGAGAGAATCCGGCCGTTGGTCAGATTTTTGCGCAGCAGCATGCAGAACGCCGGCGCGGTCTGGGGCGCGGCGAGGCTCGTGCCCGTCAGATAGGCGAGGGGGAGCGACGCGTCCGCGGAAAGCAGCAGCCGCAGGGTGTCCTCTCTGGTTTTGCAGGTCAGCTGGATGGCCGCGGGTCGCGGCTGGGCAATTTTGGTGATGCGGGATCCGGCGAGCCGGGTATGTAATTCGTCCGCGAGACAGCGGACGGCGATGCCGTCAAAGGCCATGATGAATTCTCCCTTCCGGACGGAAATCCTTGCGGGTTTTGTGGTTCTGGAGTATAATAACATGATTGCAGAGGAATTGCTATTAAGGAATTGACGAACATGATACAGAGCATGACCGGTTTCGGCCGCGGCAGTTTCGAAACCGCCGACGGCAAAGTCACCATCGAAATCCGCGCGGTAAACCATCGTTATCTGGATGTGAACATCAAGCTTCCGCGCGTGATGCTGGCTTTTGAGAGTGAAGTCAAAACCCGCGTCGCCGAAGTGGCCCAGCGGGGGAAAATCGACGTCTTTATCAACTACGAAGCGTCAAAGGACCGCGCGTACAGCGTCCGCTGCAACGAGGAACTGGCAGCGTCCTATCTGACCAGCCTGCACGGCCTGTCGGAAAAGCTCGGCCTTACGGACGACGTGACGGTGCTTTCCCTGTCCCGGTTTCCCGACGTCTTTGAAATCGTCGAAAAGGACACGGAGGAAAGCGTCCTGCGCGTCCTTCTGTTCGGCGCACTTGACGAAGCCCTCGCCGCCTTCCGGGACCAGCGCATGCAGGAAGGCCGCCGTCTGTACGACGACCTGACCGCGAAGTTCAACGCGCTTTCCGGGTTTGTCAGCGAGATCGAGCGCCGTTCGCCGCAGCTGATCCGCGAATACCGCGAACGCATCCTGACCCGGGTGCGCGAGCTGGTGGAGGAGTTCTCCCTTGACGAAAACCGGATCGCTGCCGAGGTGACGCTGTATGCCGACAAGGTTGCCATCGACGAAGAAATCGTCCGCCTTCGCAGCCATGTGAAGGAAGGCGAGGAAGCCCTTTCCTCCGGCATCAACGTCGGGCGCAAGCTGGATTTCCTGGCCCAGGAGATGAACCGCGAAGCGAACACCATTCTTTCCAAGAGCACCGATGCGTCGATCGCTTCCATGGGCGTCGAAATGAAAACGCTCATCGAAAAGATCCGCGAGCAGGTACAGAATATCGAATAATCAAAAAGGAGTGCATCTTGAGCGAGACGACGAATCTGCAGACGCAGGGACTGGTCATTGTCCTGTCCGGCTTTTCCGGCGCCGGGAAGGGCACGATTATGAAACACCTGCTGGCAGCCTACCCCGAACGGTACTGCCTGTCGGTGTCCGCGACGACCCGCAAACGCCGGGCCGGCGAGGAGGACGGGCGGGAGTACTTCTTCAAGACCCGCGAGGAATTCGAGCAGATGATCGCCGGCGGCGAGCTGCTGGAATACGCCGAGTTCAACGGCAATTATTACGGCACGCCGAAGGCGGCGGTTCTCGACTGCGTCAGACGCGGCAAGGACGTCATCCTCGAAATCGAGGTGCAGGGCGCGCTGCAGATCCGGGACAGCTTTCCGGACGCGCTGCTGCTGTTTGTGACGCCGCCTTCCGCGGATGTTTTAAAGGAACGCCTTGTGGGGCGGGGAACCGAAACGCCCGAGGTGATCGCGCAGCGGCTGGCGATTTCCATCCGCGAGTCCGCCCAGATGGAAAAATACGACTTCCTCGTCGTCAACGACCGGCTGGAGGATGCCGTGCTTTCCGTCCATCAGATGATCGCCAGCGAACATTTGCGGATGAGCCGCAATCAGGAAACCATCGACCGGATGCGGCAGCAGCTGCAGGTTTTTTCGAAAGGAAACGAATCATGATCCATCCCTCTTATGTCGAACTGATGAATATCGTTAACGAAGGCAGCGCCATCGGGGAAGAACCCGTCGTCAACAGCCGCTACAGCATCGTCTGCGCGACCGCGAAACGCGCGCGTCAGCTGACAAACGGCGCGGAGCCCCTGATCGAGGTCTCGGAGAAGGACCGCGCGAAATCCCTGCTGATCGCCGTCGAAGAGCTGTGGCAGGGCAAGCTGAAGATCCTGACGCCGGAAGAAGCCGAGCGTGAGCAGGAGCGCATGGAGGCCGAGGCCGAAGAGCGCCGTCTCCAGGCCATGGAGCTTCGCCGCCAGGCAGAAGAAGCGGAAGAAGCGGAAGAAGCCGGGGAAGAGAACTGGGACGACGCGGCGGAAGCAGAGGAGCCGGAAGCCGAAGAGGAACCGGTCGAAGAAGCGTAAATGAAACTGGGATTTCTTTCTCTGGGCTGTGATAAAAACGTTGTCGATGCTGAGCACATGCTTTCCCGCCTGATCCAGGGCGGGTTTTCTCTGACCGACGATTATGCCGAAGCGGACGTGCTTGTCGTCAACACCTGTGCCTTCATCGATTCCGCGAAGGAAGAGAGCATCGACGCGATCCTGTCCCTGGCAGAATACAAAAAAACCGGCCGGGCGAAGGCGCTTGTCGTCGCCGGCTGTATGGCCCAGCGGTATGCCGACGAAATCCGAAGCGAGATTCCGGAGGTGGATGGCATCGTCGGCACGTCCTCCTATGACGAGATCGTGCCGGTGGTTTCGGCAGCGCTGTCGGGCGAATACGCCGTCGCGCGGTCGTCCGCCGACGACACCGTCGACGATTCCGAAACCGGGCGCCTGCATTCGACGGGTCTTTTCTACGGGTATCTGAAAATCGCCGAAGGCTGCAGCAAACACTGCACCTACTGCATCATCCCGAAGCTTCGCGGCAGCTACCGCAGCATCCCCATGGTGCAGCTGTTAAAGGAAGCCCGTGAACTGGCGGCGCAGGGCGTGTCGGAGCTGATCCTCGTCGCCCAGGAGACGACGCTGTACGGAACGGATCTGTACGGGAAAAAGGCTCTGCCCGAACTGCTGCAGAAGCTGTCGCGGATCGACGGGATCCGTCAGATCCGCATTCTCTATGCCTATCCGGAGGAGATCGACGACGCGCTGATCGACGAGATCCGCACGAACCCGAAGGTCTGTCATTACATTGACATGCCCGTCCAGCACTGCAGCGATCCGGTGCTCCGGCGCATGGGCCGGCGCACCGACAAAGCCCGGCTCGAAGCGGTGGTGCAGAAGCTGCGCGGCGCCATCCCCGACATCGCGATCCGCACGACGGTCATCTGCGGCTTTCCCGGGGAGACGCGGCAGCAGCACGAAGAACTGCTTTCGTTCCTTCGCCGGATGCGCTTTGACCGTCTGGGGGCCTTTGCCTATTCCCGCGAAGAAGGCACGCCCGCGGCGGAATTCGCGGACCAGATCGACGCCGAAACGGCGGCCGCATGGGTGGAAGAGGTCATGCTGCAGCAGCAGGAAATCTCGCTGTCGATTCACCGCGGCCTTGTCGGCATGACGGTACCGGCCGTCATCGAAGGAAGCGTGCCGGAGGATGAGATCTATGTCTGCCGGACCTGGCGCGACGCGCCGGATGTGGACGGCTTTCTGTTTGTTCCCCGCAACGGGTCGGACCTGCCTTCGGGCACAGAGATCCGCGTGCGGATCACGGATGCCTCGGCCTATGATCTGACCGGGGAGTGGGCCGAAGAGGAAGACCCGGAAGACGAATGAAACGGAGGATGATCGATGAACCTGCCGAATAAACTGACCCTGTTCCGCGTGGTCCTGGTCCCGGTGTTTGCGGCCGTTCTTCTGCTGCACCCGGAAAGCACGGGCTGGCGCATCGCCGCGGTGGCGATTTACATCGTCGCCTGCCTTACCGACATGCTTGACGGCATGATTGCCCGCAAGTACAACCTGATCACGGATTTCGGAAAATTCATGGATCCCCTGGCCGACAAGCTGCTGGTATGTACGGCGCTCATCTGCCTGCTTTCCACCGGCCAGCTGCCCGCCTGGGCCGTGATCATCATCATCGCCCGCGAATTCATCATCAGCGGATTCCGACTCGTCGCCGCCGACAACGGCGTCGTGATCGCCGCGAGCTGGTGGGGAAAATCCAAGACCATCGTGCAGATGCTGATGACGATCGTGCTGATCGCCAATTTCCCGCATCCGCTGTGGCAGCTGCTCGGCCGGATTCTGCTGATCGCCGCCGTCGTCCTGACGGTGATTTCCCTGGTGGACTATCTGTACAAGAACCGTGCGGTTCTGCAGTCCCAGAAGTAGGACAGGAGTGCTGCCATGCGCGTGATATCCGGTACAGCCCGGCGCACACAGCTTCGGACGCCGAAAGGCGACGCGACCCGGCCGACCCAGGACCGGATCAAGGAAACCCTGTTCAACATGCTTTCAGACGCTTATGTCGGCGGAACCTTCGTCGACCTGTTCGCCGGAAGCGGACAGATGGGGATTGAGGCTTTAAGCCGCGGCGCATCCCGCGCCGTCTTTGTCGAACGGGACCGCCAGGCCTGTGACTGCATCCGGCAGAACCTGGCCGCGACGCATCTGGAAGACGCTGCCCTGCTGCTTTGCGCCGACGTTTCGGCCGCGGTGAAGGACCGCCGCTTTCCGGCGGACGCAGCCGTCATTTTCCTGGATCCGCCCTATGACAGGGGCTGGGTCGACAGAACCCTCGGACAGCTTGCCGCCGCCGGCCGCCTGTCAAAGGATACGCTGATCGTCGCGGAAACGAGCCTTTCGGAGGATCCCGGTCTGTGGGAAACGGAGGGCATCGAGATTCTGCGCGTCAAGGATTATAAAACAAACCGCCACGTGTTCTGCCGGTTTGGGCCGGCGGCAGAGGAAACCACAGAGGGACAGCCATGAAACGAGCCATTTATCCCGGAAGCTTCGACCCGGTCACCTACGGACACATGGACATCATCCGGCGCGCCGCCGGCATGTTCGACGAGCTGATTGTCGGTGTCCTCGTCAACAAAAAGAAGACGCCGCTGTTTACCACCGAGGAGCGTGTCGGAATGATCCGCGAACTGGTAAAGGATCTGCCGAACGTGCGCGTGCTTTCCTTTGAAGGCCTGCTGATCGATTTCGCGAAACGGGAACAGGCCGGCTTCCTCGTGCGCGGCCTGCGGGCGGTCACCGACTTCGACTACGAACTGATGATGGCGCAGACGAACCGGGTGCAGATGCCCGAGATCGACACGGTCTTTTTCGCGACGGATCTGAAGTATTCCTACCTGAGTTCCACCATCGTCCGGGAGTTCGCTTCCTTCGAAGGGGACGTCTCCAAATTCGTGCCGCCGACGGTGGAAGAAGCATTGCGCAAGAAATGTTTTACAAACAGTTGAGATATTGCTATAATAGTAGAATCCTGTGATAGAGCGGCGCACAAAAGGGAGCTGCCGCCATCGTTTTTTTTGCGTAAAGGAGCGCATCATGGCAAGCAAAATAGAAGATATCATCGAAGAAATTGAAGCGTATATTGACAGCTGCAAGCCTTCGGCATTTTCATCCTCGAAAATTGTTGTGAACCGGGATGAAATCGATGCGCTTTTAGCGGAGCTTCGGAGCAAGACGCCGGAAGAAATCAAGCGCTATCAGAAGATCATAGCGAACAAGGAAGCGATCCTGTCCGACGCCCAGGCCAAGGCCGATCAGATCATCGCCCAGGCGCAGATCACGACCAACGAGCTCGTCAGCGAGCATCAGATCATGCAGCAGGCCTATGCGCAGGCGAATGAAATCGTCAACGTCGCGACCAAGAACGCGCAGGAGCTTCTTGACAAGGCGACCGAGGATGCCAACGGCATCCGCAGCAGCGCGATTTCCTATACGGACGAGCTTCTCTCCGCCATCCAGCAGATCTTAGAGAACACCATGCAGATGACGCAGGCACAGAACAGCTCTCTGATCGATGCCATCCAGAACAACAGCACCCAGGTGACCACGTCCCTTCGCAGCTACCTGGATGTGGTCCGCCAGAACCGGATCGAGCTTGCGCCGACCGGAGCGGACATGATGGACACCTACGCGACCGGCGGCGACGCGCCGGCAGCCGGAACCAACGGTGGTCCGCAGGTGCCGAACGGACTGTTCTAAAGCCGCAGATGATTGCAATGCAAAGGCATTCGGGACAAACCGGATGCCTTTTCTTTATGGACGGCGGCAGAGCCGGCCGTCCGACGAGAACGATCTATGAACAAAACAAACGATTTATCCGGACTGTTCCGCGGCATCGATGCGGTGATTTTCGACATGGACGGCACGCTGATCGAATCCATGCATGTCTGGCGTGATATCGACGTCCGTTTCCTTGCGGAGCGGAACCTGCCGATGCGCCCCGACCTGCAGAAACAGATCGAAGGCATCTCCATGCTGCAGGTCGCGGAATGGTTTCAGAGCGAATACGGCCTTCCGGAATCCACCGATGAAATCATGGAAACCTGGAACCGGATGGCGGAAGAAGCATACCGGACCGAAATCCCGATGAAGGAAGGCGCCGCCGAACTGATCGGCGCCCTCGACGGCGCCGGCATCGCCATGGCCATCGCGACGAGCAATTCGCGCCGCCTTGTGGAAGCCGCCGCCGAACAGCATCCCGTTTTCCGGAAGATGAAGGCCTTCGTGACCTCGGACGAAGTCACCGTCGGAAAACCGGCGCCGGACGTGTATCTGTACGCGGCCGCCCAGCTGCAGGCGGACCCCGGACGCTGCCTGGTGTTTGAGGATCTGCTGCCCGGCATTGCCGCGGCCAAGAATGCCGGCATGCGTGTATGCGCCGTGGAAGATGACTATTCCGCGGAAATCCGCCCGGAGAAAGAAGCCGCGGCGGACGGCTTCGCGGAAACCTACGCACAGCTGCTGGAAGCTTTTTTGCGCAGCCGGCAGGCATAAACAGGGAAAAACATGAAGGAATGGATCGCAGACAGCGTCTGCAGCGGCATGCGCGTCGACAGATACCTGCAGCGGATGCTGCCGTCCGCCGGCGCCGGGTTCCTGCAGAAAATGCTGCGGAAAAAGAATATTACCGTCAACGGAAAACGGGCTTTAGGGTCGGACCGCCTTGCGGAAGGCGACCGGATCTGTGTCTTCTTTTCCGACGAAACGCTGGCCGCGTTTTCGGCGCCGCGAAAGGATCCTGTGCCGCCGAAGGACACGTCGGACCGCGCTTTGCGGATCCCCGTCGACATCCTTTACGAGGATGAAGAAATCGCCGCGGTCAACAAGCCGGCCGGCATACTGACGCAGAAGGCGGCCCTCGGCGACGTGTCCCTCAACGACGCCTGGCTGTCGTTTCTGATCCGCAGGCGGGGCTATACCAAAGAGATGCTTTCGTTCTTTACGCCGGCCGCGGCAAACCGTCTCGACCGCAACACCTCCGGAATCGTCCTGATGGGGAAGACGCTGGGAGGACAGCAGAAGCTGTCTGCCTGGCTGGCCGGCACAGACCCGGACGGCGGAATCACAAAGGTTTACCGCGCCGTCGTTTCCGGCGATGTCCGCGGGCTTCCGGAGCGAAGAAAGCAGGAGGATCCGGCGGCGGACGGCCTGTTCGTCTTAAACAGCGAAAGGGATCTGTCTTCCCTGCCGAAGGACCTGCTTTCCCCCGCCCAGAGGGCGGCTCTCGGCACCGTGCTTTCCGAGAGCGCGCCGTGGATTCTGGCGGCGCATTACCTGTGCAAGGACCGCGAAACAAACGTGTCCGGGATTCTGCCGCGTCCGTCGGCCGGCGCCGTACCGGTGCGGACCGCCGTTCACCCGCGGCAGGTTCGCGACGGAAAAACGGACGCGGACCTGCTTCTTCTGACCGGCAAATCTCATCAGCTGCGCGCGCATCTGGCGTGGCTGGGCTATCCGGTCTGGGGGGATCCGAAATACGCGCCGGCCGCCGTGCGGCGGGGAGCCGGACGGCAGCTGCTGCATGCGTTTCGCGCAAAGCTTCCCGGCATCGGCTGGATTGAAGCGCCGCTGCCGGAGGACTTTCCGTCCTGGACAAAACCGGCGGATCCGAAACAGGGATGACATCCGCAAAGGAGGATGGTACCGTCTATGGCAACATGGAATTCCCGCGGCCTGCGCGGATCGGATTTCGAAGAATACATCAATATGACCAACGAGGCCTATCTGGATGCCGGTCTGGCGCTGATCCAGAAGATCCCCACGCCGATTACGCCGATCGAGATCGACAAATCGTCGCGGCACATTACGCTGGCCTATTTCGATAAGAAGAGTACCGTCGACTACATCGGCGCCGTACAGGGCGTCCCGGTGTGCTTTGACGCAAAAGAAAGCCGTACCGACACGTTTCCCCTGGCCAACATCCATCCCCACCAGGTGCAGTTCATGACGGATTTCGAGGCCCAGGACGGGGTCGCGTTTCTTCTGATCTATTTTACGCAGCGCGACCGGTATTACTACATGACATACCGCGAGATGATGACGTTCTGGGAGCGCGCTGAACAGGGCGGACGGAAGAGTTTCCGGATCGAAGAGCTCGACGAGGCCTTTTTCTTCGCCCGCGAAGGAAACCTCATGGTGCCGTTCCTTCCCATGCTGTCCCTCGATCTCGAGCGCCGGCTTGACAATCCGTAAGGAGATTCCTATAATGAAACACCGGGTGCTTTAACACAATATCAATGCACCGCGCTAAAGTGACTGTTTTCAAAGGATGACCGATGAGTAAAAAACTGCTTCATTCGCCCGAGGGCGTCCGCGATATTTACGGGGCTGAGCTCCTGCAGAAAAAGGAGATCGAGCATGCCTTAAGCGACGTGATCCGTTCCTACGGTTTCGCGCCGGTTTCCACGCCGTCGTTTGAGTATTTTGACGTCTTTGCCGGCGGGCTTACCACCATCGCGTCCCGGAATCTGTTCAAGTTTTTCGACCGCGAAGGAAACACGCTCGTTCTTCGTCCGGATATCACGCCGTCCATCGCGCGCGCGGCCGCCATGTATTTCTGCGACGAAAAGAAACCGCTGCGGCTGTATTATAAAGGAAACATTTTCATCAACCACAGCCGCTACCAGGGGCGCCTTGCGGAATCGACGCAGATGGGCGCCGAGTGCATCGGAGACGGCAGCGTGGATGCCGACGCGCAGATGATCGCACTTGCGATTGACTGTCTTTTGCGTTCAGGCCTGGAACGGTTCTCCGTATCCATCGGTCATGTCGATATCTTAAAGGAGCTGTCACGCCTGCTCGGGCTGTCTTCGGAGGACGCGGAAGCACTCCAGGAGATGGTCTATCATCACAACGCGCTGGCTGTGGACAGATTCCTGTCCGAACGTGTATCCGACGGCGATCTTCGGCGGCTGTTCTCCCTCGTGACCGGCGTCTACCGCACACCGGACGAGTGGGCGGATCTTCGCGCGGTGGCCGAGCCGTATCCCGGGATCGCCGGGGCGCTGGACCGCATGGCACAGATTCACGAGATCCTGCAGATGTACGGCGCCGACGGGTACGTGACCTATGAACCCGGCCTGGTGCTTTCCTATGAGTACTACACCGGTGTCGTCTTTGCCGGATACGGCGCGGGCACCGGACAGCCGGTCGCCACCGGCGGCCGCTACGACGGACTGCTGGCCAACTTCGGCATGGACGCCTGCGCCATCGGCTTCGCCCTTGCCCTCGACGCGCTGCTCGCCGCGGTGAACCGGCAGGGGAACCGTCCGCTGCCGCAGCCGGAAACGGCTGAAATCTTCTATACGCCCGCCGCGCGGCGGACGGCCATCGAACGGGCGACCCGCCTGCGGGCCGAAGGACACAATGTCATCCTGACCGTGGTGCCGGCTTCGGCGACCCCGGAGGAGCTGTTTGACGGCCCCATGCCGGCCCGAACCCTGTTTCTGGACGGAAACACCGAGAGAGGAGGCCTGCTGTGAAGGAATCCCAACAAATGCTGACGGTCGCACTTGCCAAAGGGCGGCTCGCCAAAACAACGATGAAGCTCTTTGAACAGATCGGGATCTCCTGTGCCGAAATGGAGGATCCGAATACCCGGAAGCTTCTGTTTGTCAACGAAGAAGCCCGGATGCAGTTCTTCCTGTCGAAGGCCAGCGACGTGCCGACCTATGTGGAATACGGCGCGGCGGACATCGGTATCGTCGGACGGGATACGATCCTCGAGGAATCTCGGGACGTCTACGAGGTGCTCGATCTTGGCTTCGGCCGCTGCCGGATGTGTGTCTGCGGTCCGGAAAGCGTACGGCCGATGCTCGACAGGCGCCTGCAGATCCGGGTCGCGACGAAGTATCCGCACATCGCGCGGGATTTCTTCTTTGACCGGCGGCAGCAGACCGTGGAAATCATCAAACTGAACGGTTCCGTGGAGCTCGCGCCCATGGTCGGCTTAGCCGACGTGATCGCCGATATCGTCGAAACCGGAAGCACGCTCCGCGAAAACGGTCTGACCGTTCTCGAGGAAATCTGCCCGCTGTCCGCGCGGATGATCGTCAACCGCGTCAGTATGCGGACGGAGCAGGAGCGGATCTCGAAACTGATTGCGGACATCACGCGCGCTCTGCCGGAATTCCGCGCGTAAAAAGGAGAGGATACGGACATGATGAAACAGATCGCATTAAACGAAACAGCGGTGGCTTCCCTTCTGGAAACCCTGCTGAAGCGCAGCCCGGCCCAGTATACAGAATATGAAGCGGCCGTGGCCGACATCGTCGGGCGCGTGCGGAAGGAAAAAGACGCGGCGGTTCTCGATTACACCGCGCGGTTTGACAAGGTCGAGCTGACCGCGGATCAGATGCGCGTCACGGACGAAGAGATCGCGGCGGCCTACGAGGCGGTTTCGCCGAAGCTGCTTGAGGTCATCCGCAAAGCCAAGGCCAATATCATCCGCTTCCATGAAATGCAGCGCCAGAACAGCTGGTTCGACGCCAGCCGTCCGGGCATTATCTTAGGCCAGCGGATCACGCCGTTGGCCGTTGCCGGTGTCTACGTGCCCGGCGGCCGCGCCGTGTATCCGTCGTCCGTCCTGATGAACGTGCTTCCCGCGAAGGTAGCCGGCGTCGAGCGCATCGTCATGTGCACACCGCCGGAAAAGGACGGCAGCGTTTTTGCCTCCACCCTTGTCGCGGCAAAGGAAGCCGGCGTGGACGAAATCTACAAAGCCGGCGGCGCCCAGGCCGTCGCGGCGATGGCCTACGGCACGGAAACGATTCCGAAGGTGGACAAGATCGTCGGCCCTGGCAATATCTACGTCGCCTTGGCGAAGCGTTCCGTCTTCGGCTTTGTCGACATCGATTCCATCGCCGGCCCCAGTGAAATCCTCGTCCTTTGCGACGATACGGCCGTCCCGAAATACGTCGCGGCGGACCTGCTTTCGCAGGCGGAACACGACCCGCTCGCATCCGCGATCCTGGTGACCACCAGTGAACGCGTCGCGAAGGAAGTGCTTGCCGAGATCGAAGAGATGCTTCCAAAGCTTTCCCGCCGCGAGATCATCGAGCAGTCGCTGTCCAATTACGGATTCTGCCTGACCGCAGAGACCATGGAACAGGCCATTGATGCCGTCAATGCCATCGCCTCCGAGCACCTCGAAATCATCACGGCGGATCCGTTCGAAACGATGACGCACGTGAAAAACGCCGGCGCGATGTTCCTGGGCTCCTATTCGTCGGAGCCTCTCGGCGATTATTTTGCCGGCCCGAACCACGTGCTGCCCACCAACGGAACGGCACGGTTTTTCTCGCCGCTGTCCGTGGACGACTTTATCAAGAAGTCCAGCGTGATTTCCTATTCCAAAGAGGCGCTTGCGGAGGTCTGGCAGGACGTCGCGGCCTTCGCCGAATGCGAGCAGCTGACCGCCCACGCCAATTCGATGTACGCCAGATTTCAGTAAAAAACCATCGCAAAGAGAGGTGCTGCCATGAGTACGATCCGACAGTCTGATATCAAACGCACAACCCGGGAAACCGACATCGCCTGTACGTTTTCTGTAGACGGAAGCGGACGCACGTCGCTTTCGACCGGCGTCGGCTTTTTTGACCACATGCTCGACGGTTTTGCCCGCCACGGGCTGTTCGACCTTGATCTGACCTGTAAGGGCGATCTGTACGTCGATTGCCACCACACCATCGAAGACTGCGGCATCGTGCTCGGCAAGGCCATTGCCGAAGCCGTCGGGACAAAGGAAGGCATCCGCCGGTTCGGAAGCTTCATCCTGCCGATGGACGAATCCCTCGTGCTCTGCGCCGTCGATCTTGGCGGACGGCCGTATCTTTCCTTTGACGCGGACTTTGCCGTTCCCCGCGTCGGCGACATGGACACGGAAATGGTTCGCGAATTCTTTTACGCCGTCGCCGTGAACGCGCAGATGAATCTGCACATCAAGGTGCTGACGGGCGGAAACACGCATCACGTCATCGAAGCGATGTTCAAGGCCTTCGGCAAGGCCCTCGATACCGCCACGGAAAAGGATCCGCGGATCGAAGGCGTACTGAGCACAAAGGGGGCGTTATGATCCGGGAATCGCTGGCGTGGGAGGATCTGAAAAAAGGACCGGACGGCCTGGTGCCGGTGATCGTCATCGACGCCGAAGCGCGCGACGTACTGATGATGGCCTATATGGACGAGGAGGCGTATGAAACGACCCTGCGCACCGGCCGGATGACCTATCACAGCCGCAGCCGCAACGCGCTCTGGGTCAAGGGCGAAACAAGCGGGCATTTTCAGAATGTCCGGCGGATTTTCGCCGACTGCGACAAGGACACGCTTTTGGCCGAAGTGGAGCAGATCGGCGGGATCGCCTGTCACACCGGGGCGCGCAGCTGCTTCTTCCGCTGCATTTATGAGGAAAACCAGTAAAGAGGAAACTATGCGAAAGCTTGCATTGCCGGAAGAGATTCTGATGTCCGTGGACAAGCCGGCCAGATACATCGGCAACGAATGGAACAGCGTCATGAAGGACCCGTCCGCGGTGGACGTGCGCTTCGCGATGTGCTTTCCGGACGTCTACGAGATCGGCATGTCCCACTTGGGCATCCAGATCCTTTACGAGATGTACAACCGCCGCCCGGATATCTACTGCGAGCGGGTCTATTCCCCGTGGCCGGATCTGCACGCGGTCATGAAGGAAAAACAGATTCCGCTGTTTACCATCGAAACCCAGTCGCCGGTCCGGGATATGGACTTCTTAGGCATCACGCTGCAGTACGAGATGTGCTACACCAACGTGCTGCAGGTGCTCGACCTGTCCGGCATTCCGCTGTCCGCGTCCGAACGGACCGACCGGGATCCCATCGTCGTCGCCGGCGGCCCGTGCACCTACAACGCGGAACCCGTCGCCGAGTTCTTCGACATGTTTTTTATCGGGGAAGGGGAAGTAACCAACCTCGACGTCATGGATCTCTACATCGCCATGAAAAAGGACGGCTCCTACACCCGGGAGGGCTTTCTGCGGCGCGCGGCGGCCATCCCCGGCACCTACGTGCCCTCCATGTATGAGGTCTCCTACAACGAAGACGGCACGATCCGTTCGATCGAGCCGAAGTACCCGGACATTCCGCGAACGGTCCGCCGGCAGGTGCTTGCGGACTTCGACAGCGGCGTGTATCCCCGCAAACCCATCGTTCCCTTCATTAAGGCCACCCAGGACCGCGTCGTGCTTGAGATCATGCGCGGCTGCATCCGCGGCTGCCGGTTCTGCCAGGCCGGGGACGTGTACCGCCCGGACCGTCAGAAGTCTCTGGAAACGCTGATCTCGCTGGCGGACGACATGCTGTCCTCCACCGGCCACGAGGAGATCTCGCTGAGTTCTTTGAGTTCCAGCGATTACCGGCAGCTGCCCGAGCTGCTCGATTACCTGCTCGAGCGCTGCGCGAAGGACCGGATCAACATCTCCCTTCCTTCGCTGCGCATCGACGCCTTTTCCCTCGACGTGATGTCGAAGGTGCAGGACGTGCGCAAGAGCAGCCTCACCTTTGCGCCCGAAGCCGGGTCCCAGCGCATGCGAAACGTCATCAACAAGGGACTGACGAAGGAAGACATCCTCCACGGCGCGAAGGAAGCCTTCGAAGGCGGCTGGCAGAAGGTCAAGCTGTACTTCATGTTGGGCCTTCCCCTCGAAACGGAAGAGGACATGCGCGAGATTCCGCGGCTGGCCAATGAGATCTGCGACGTCTATTTCGAGATTCCGAAGGAACAGCGCAACGGAAAATGCCAGGTGAACATCAGCACGTCCTTCTTCGTGCCGAAGCCCTTCACCCCCTTCCAGTGGGCCCCGATGCTGCCCCCGGAAGCCTATACGGAAAAGGCAAAGGTCGTCAAGGACGAGATGCACCGGCAGAGCCATTCGAAATGCCTGCACTACCAGTGGCATCACCCCGACGTCACGGTGCTTGAAGGCGTGCTCGCGCGCGGCGACCGCCGCGTCTCCAAGGCCATCCGCCACGTGTATGAACACGGCGGGATCTTTGACGCCTGGACCGAATTCTTTTCGATGGAACGCTGGATGAACGCCTTCGAGGAATGCGGGATTTCCATCCCCTTCTATGCCTACCGCGAACGCAGTCTTGACGAGGTGCTCCCGTGGGACGTCATCGATACCGGCATTACGAAGGCCTTTTTGAAACGTGAATGGGAACGCGCCAAAGAGGGCGTGATTACGCCGAACTGTGCCATGGGATGTGCCGGGTGCGGATGCGGCGTGTTTGAGGCGGGCATCTGCCCGACGGCGAAAAAGTAAGAAGATGAAAATTCGAATCCGATTTGAAAAATGGGGCGTCATGCAGTACGTCGGCCATCTGGACATGATGCGCTTCTTCCAGAAGGCCTTCCGCCGCAGCCGCCTGCCCATCAAATACACCGAAGGGTTCAACCCGCATCCGGTGATGTCCTTCGCGCAGCCCTTAGGCCTCGGGGTCACCAGCAGCGGCGAATACATGGACATCGAAACGACGGAATCCGTCGCGAGCGCCGAAGCCGTCCGGCGGCTGAACGCCGAGATGGTGGACGGCGTGCGGGTCTGTTCCTGGAAAGAACTCCCGGAGAAAACGCCGAACGCCATGGCTTCTGTCGCGGCCGCCGACTACGCCGTCACCTGGGCCGATCCGGCGTCTGCGCCGTCCGCGGAACGTCTGCGTGCGGCCATTCAAAAGACCATAACGGACGCCGATGCGGTCTGCGTGACAAAGGAAACCAAAAAAGGAACCCGTGATCTGGATCTGAAACCGCTGATTTACGCGATCGAAGCAGAAGAGGGCGATGACGGCCCGGTCATCCGGATGCGCGTCAGCGCCAGCAGCGCCGATGCCGTCAAGCCCCAGCTGGTCATGCAGGTGCTCGACCGGGCGCTGGGCATCGATCCGGCGGATCCCGCCGCCCGTCTGCACGTTCACCGCGCGGATCTGTACGCCTGTACCGAAGACGGCCTGAAATCGCTGGATTTTGTCGGAAAAGTTGTTGACGAACCGGATGCATCGTGCTAATATATATCGGTATGCCGCCCGGTGAGGTTCTGCAAGTGCTTTTCAGGGGAAAAGCCGCCATAACCGGCGTGTCTCTATGTAAGGAGGTTTCAAGTATGTACGCAATCATTGCAACCGGAGGAAAACAGTACCGTGTCAGCGAAGGCGATGTGTTAAACGTCGAAAAGCTTGGCGCAGCCGCCGATTCCGAAGTCACCTTTGACCAGGTGCTCGTGGTGGCCGGCGACGAGATGAAGGTCGGCAACCCGACCGTCAGCGGCGCTACCGTTACCGCGACCGTGCTCGAGGAAGGCAAAGACAAGAAGGTCATCGTTTACAAGTACAAGCCGAAGTCCGGTTATCACAAAAAGAACGGTCACCGTCAGCCCTACACCCGCGTGCGCATCGACAAGATCAACGCATAACAGGCAAACGCGATGATATCCGTTACCGCGTTCCGCCGCGAAGGTTCCTTCACGGGAATCTGCGTCAGCGGACATGCCGACAGCACTGCCGGGGATCAGTACGATCCCGTCTGTGACGCTGTATCGGTCCTCGTGATCAGTACAGTCAACTACATCGAATCCTTCTGTGCAGAGCATTATTACGAGGATTCGGATGAAACGGACGGAAGGATCGAGTTTCGCATCCTCGACAAGCCCACAGAACAGACCGATCTTCTGATGGATTTCCTGATTTTCGGAATCCGCCAGATCATCGAGCAGTACGGAGACCGTTATGTGTCTCTTGAAGAGAAGGAGGAATAGACGATGATCGCATTAAATCTTCAGTTTTTCGCTCATAAAAAGGGTGTCGGTTCCACCCGTAACGGCCGTGATTCCGAGTCGAAGCGCCTCGGCGCGAAGCGCGCGGACGGCCAGTTCGTCAAGGCCGGCAACATTCTGTACCGCCAGCGCGGCACAAAGATCCATCCCGGTGAGAACGTTGGCATCGGCGGCGACGACACGCTGTTTGCCCTGACCGACGGTGTGCTCCGTTTCGAGCGCAAGGGCAGAGACCGCAAGCAGGCTTCTGTATATCCGGTGGAAGCGGAATAAACCGTTCCAAAGACTGATCGAACCCTGACGGCGCTGTCGTCAGGGTTTTTTGAACTTTTAAGAAAAAGGAGCACGGCATGTTTGCAGACCGCGCGAAAATCATTCTCCGGTCCGGCAGAGGCGGCGACGGACACGTCAGTTTCCGCCGGGAAAAATACGTTCCCAACGGCGGTCCGGACGGCGGCGACGGCGGCAAGGGCGGCGATATCATCTTCGAGATCGATCCCGGCCTGAATACGCTGTACGACTACCGCAACCGGCGCAAATACGCGGCCGGAAACGGCGAAGAGGGCGGCAAAAAACGCTGCCACGGAAAAAACGGCGAAGACCTCGTCTTAAAGGTTCCGGAAGGGACCGTTGTTTTTGACGCCGAAACCCACCAGGTCATCTGCGACCTGTCCGGCGAGAACCGCCGGCAGATCGTTCTGCGCGGCGGAAAAGGCGGGCTCGGCAACCAGCACTTTGCCACGTCCTCCATGCAGGCGCCGAAATACGCCCAGCCCGGCGAGGACGCCATCGAAATCGAAGTCGTACTCGAGCTGAAGCTGATCGCGGACGTCGGCCTCGTCGGCTATCCGAACGTCGGCAAATCCACGCTGCTTTCCCGGGTATCGAACGCCCAGCCGAAGATTGCCAATTACCATTTCACGACGCTGAACCCGAATCTCGGCGTGGTGGATTTAGACGGTACGAACGGCTTCGTCATGGCGGATATTCCCGGCCTGATCGAAGGCGCCTCCCAGGGGGTCGGCCTCGGCCACGAGTTTCTGCGCCACATCGAGCGCACCCGCCTGCTTCTGCATCTCGTGGACGCCGCGTCCGTCGAAGGACGCGATCCCGTGGAAGACATCCGCGCCATCAATCAGGAGCTGGAAGCCTATGATCCGTCCCTGATGGAAAAGCCGCAGATCATCGTCGCCAACAAGCTCGATGCCTGCATGGAGCCTGCGGAGGATGTCCTCGAACGCATCCGCGGCGCCTTTGACGGGCAGATTCCCGTCTACGGCATCTCCGCGGCCACCGGCGAAGGGGTCCGCGAGCTGCTGTATGCCGTCTCTGAGGCGCTCAGAGGCATCGAGACGCCCGTGATTACCTACGAGCAGGAATTTGATCCCCAGCAGCGTCTGCGCGCGTTTACGGAGCCCTACACGGTCGAAATCAACGAAGACGGCGAATACGTCGTCGAGGGTCCGCGCATCGAGAAAATGCTCGGCTATACCAATCTCGAATCCGAAAAAGGCATGCTCTTTTTCCACCGCTTCCTGAAAGAGCAGGGCATTCTTGCGCAGCTGGAAGAAATGGGCATCGCCGAAGGAGACACCGTGCGCATGTACGGACTCGCATTTACCTACGTGCCTTAATGTTTTAACAGAGGAATTGTGATATGATGGAACTGACAAACAAACAGCGGGCGAAGCTTTCGAGCCTCGCAAACGGCATCGACGCCATCTTCTGGGTCGGGAAGAACTCCCTGACGCCGGAGCAGATTTCCGCCATCGACGACGCGCTGCGCGCCCGCGAACTGATCAAAATCTCCGTGCAGAAAAACTGCATGGACGATCCGAGAGAACTCGGCGACATCATCGCCGGACGGACCCAGTCGGCCGTCGTCCGCACGATCGGCCGCAAGATCATTCTCTTCAGACCGGCAAAGGACTCGAAATATAAAGAGGTCTTATGAAAAAAATCGGCATTCTCGGGGGAACATTCAATCCGATCCACAACGGCCATATCGCCATCGCCAAAGCCGCCGTGCGCCAGTATGAGCTCGACGAGATCTGGCTGATGCCGACCGGGGATTCTCCGCACAAGGAAGTCGCGGACCAGGTATCCCGCCTTGACCGCCTGCGGATGACGGCGATCGCCGCAAAATCCATTCCGGGCGCGAAGGTCTGCACATGGGAAACGGAGCGCTCGCAGAAGAGTTATTCCTACATCACGCTGCGCCGCTTTACGGCGGCGATGCCGGATGCCGCGTTCTATTTCATTATCGGACAGGATTCCCTGGAAACCTTTTCCGACTGGGTACATCCCGAGATCATCAGCCACTGCGCCACGATTTTAGCCGCGCCCCGCGGCGGGGACGACGGGAAAACGGCAGAGGAAGCCGCCGCGCAGATGGAACCGTATTTCCAGGATCTGCGCAGCCGGTATGCCGGAAGTTTCGAAGCCATCGACACCCGGGCCCGGCGCGTTTCGTCCACAGAGATCCGTGAAGCCGTCCGAAGCGGTCAGCCCGTTATCCACCTGACCGATCACGACGTGGCTACGTACATCAAAGAGCATCATCTGTATGAGACGCCGGCATCCTACGACTTTCCGGTCATGCAGAAAAAACTGGAAGACAAACTCAAGCCCGCCCGGTATCTGCACAGCCTCGGTGTGATGGACACCTGCTGCGCCCTGGCAGCCCGCTGGCAGTATCCGGTCGAGACCGCGCGCTGCGCCGGCCTGCTCCACGACTGTGCCAAGTATATGAGCAACGCGAAAATGCTCGAATTTGCGCAGAAGAAGCGCATCGACATCACACCGGCGGAAATCGCTTCGCCGCATCTGATCCACGCAAAGCTCGGCGCCTATCTCGCGGAACAGGAATACGGGATCACCGATCCCGAAATCCTGCAGGCGATCCGTGTTCACACGACCGGCAATCCCGTGATGGGGCTGCTCGACAAGATCCTGTTCGTGGCCGACTACATCGAGCCGAACCGCGCGAAAGCGCCCCGCTTAAACGAGATCCGGCAGATCGCGTTCTGGGATCTGGAACTGGCCTGCATGATGATTCTTGAGGATACCATTGCCTATCTGAAGGAAAACAATTCCGCCATCGATCTGACGACGGAAGAAACCCGCGTATACTTCGCGGACCGGATGGAATCCCGTTCCATGAAACAGGAGATCGGGTTTTATAAAGAATAAAAAAGAAAGGAACCTGCTGCAAAGATGACGAAGGAAGCTTTAAGAACCGTTTACCACGCACTTTCGGAAAAGAAGGGCCAGGATATCCGCATGATCGATATCTCCGGCGTTTCCACGATCGCGGATTACTTTGTGGTCGCGAGCGGTTCCAACCAGAACCAGCTGCTGGCCATGCAGGACGCCGTGGAAGAAGCCCTGCACAAGATCGGGATCGACGCCCGCCAGGTGGAAGGCAACCGCGCCTCCACGTGGATTCTGCTGGATTTCGGCGATCTGATCGTGCACCTGTTCTCGGAGGAGGACCGGCTGTTCTACGACCTCGAGCGCATCTGGAAGGACGGTATTACCATGGATACGGCGCCCTTTGAGGCGGAAGAGAACGCCTAAGCCGGCGCTGGAACTGCCGGCGGACGCCGCAGATACGAAAAAAGAACAAAAAAGGAAGAAGGCCTGTCATCTTCGGATGGCAGGCCTTTTAGTGTCCCATAAAACGGACTCACATAATACTATAATGCATTTCAGAAGAGAGGGGTTGCACCGCCGGCTTCCTTAAAAGAAGCGGAACACACCAAACACCTTACCGATAATCATGCAGTCCGGCACAATGATCGGGTCCATATAATCATTTTCCGGCTGCAGGCGGATGTGATCCTTCTCTTTGTAAAACGTTTTCACGGTGGCGGAATCCTCGACCATCGCGACGACGATATCCCCGTTCCGGGCGACGGACTGCTGTGCGACGAGAATCGTATCACCGTCGTAGATGCCGACATTGACCATGCTGTCGCCGTGAACCTTCAGCATGAACGTCTGCGTGTTCGGCATGAACTCCGAGGGGATGGGGAAGTAGCCCGAGATGTTCTGAATCGCAAGAAGGGGCATACCCGCGGCCACTTCGCCGATGATGGGAACGTTCACCATTTCCCGGCGGGTGAGGTTGAAGTTTTCGTCGATGATTTCAATCGCCCGGGGCTTGGTGGGGTCGCGGCGGATATAACCGCTTTTTTCGAGCTTTTCCAGATGGATGAAAACGGAAGACGTGGACTTCAGGTGAACGGCTTCACAGATCTCCCGGACCGTCGGGGGATAGCCGGTATTCAGGATCTCGGACTTGATGTATTCCAGGATTTCCTGCTGCTTGGCAGAGATTTTGCCGTAGGACATGGACACCTCCTTTGTGTCTGCATGGTATCAGATGCTTGTATTATAGCAGATCCTTCGCGAAACAGCAAACATATATTCGCAAAAACATGTTCGAAATTCGAACATATGTATTGACAAACGTTTGTTCGAATACTATAATGCATCTATCGAACAGTTGTTCTGGTCTCGAAAGACCAGTGAGAGGGGGAGTGATTAACATGAAGCGTTCCGCGGTTGTTCTGATTCTTGCAGCAATCCTTTGCTCCATCATTGTATTCCATGCCGGTGCGTTCCCGGTCTCGGCTGAGGATCCGGTTTCCTACGATATTGTTTATTCATCCGTCGAAGTGCAGCCGGGGGACACCCTTTGGTCCATCGCGGGCGAGCATATGGCCCATACGGATTATTCGCAGTCCGCCTATGTCGAGCAGCTGCGCATGCTGAACCATCTTCATGAAGACACGCTGTATCCTGGTGCATACCTTGTTGTTCCGGTTGCTGTCGAGGTGCTGTAAAGTCCATTCTGTTCCAAAGTATGCCCACATCGGTGGTCAAATTCTAAACTTTTTCTAAAATGTCTAAAATCTTTCTAAAATCGCGGAAAACCGATTGCGTTTTCCGCTTTTTTTCGTTACAGTATCGGTGTCTGCTGCAAACACCCGGCAGCAGACAGATCTGCATATGCCCACACCCATACATATGCAGGCGTTCTGTTTCATTTCCGCTTCTTTCACACAAATTCCTTGAATCGACACCTGCACGGAATGCTGCTTCCCGTCATTTCCCGCATCGGCGGACGTTGACGTAGTCAAAACGACGGGAGTACCATGCCCTGCGGAGCTGTCTTTCTGTGTGAAGGAAGACCTGTCATGGCAAATCGAAAAAAACAGCGAATGAATCGAAAAATGAAAACCGGGACAGAGCGGATGCCTGCCCGGAATCTGTTTGGGAATTTGGATTTTACGCCGTATTATGCCGCAAAACAGATACGGCGGAGGGAGAGGGAAGGACAGGGAGCTGTTTCGCGGGTAGTTGATGAGCGACATCCCGATGATGCAAAGGAGCTGAAATGAAAAAAATGTTTTCGTTTGCATTTGTGTTACTGCTGGTCTTCGCAGCTGTTTCGGGTATGAAGGTGTCCGCTGCAGCGACTGGCATTTCCATGCACCGGATTTACAACCCGGTCACAAAAGAGCATCTGCACACAAAGGACCTGAATGAGGTGCTTGTTCATACCACCCAAAACGGATGGGAAGATGAAGGAACGTCCTGGATCACGCCGGAAACGTCCAATACACCGGTGTACCGTGTGTTCAACCGGGAAACAGGGGAGCATTTCTATACCACGGACGCATATGAGCGCCGGTATCTGCTGGATAACGGCCCCTGGAACGACGAAGGGATTGGCTGGTATTCCGATGATGCGAAGGGCGTTTTGGTTTATCGGCTGTATAATCCGAATGCCGGCATCGGTGCGCATCATTACACGACAGATGCCTATGAGCGAAGCGTCCTTTTACAGAACGGCTGGTCCGATGAAGGGATTGCCTGGTATGGCATGGACAATGGCAAACCACTGCCGCAGGACGATCCAAAGCCGGCCCATACGCACACATGGGTGACGGAAGCCGCAACCTGCCAGAAGGAGGGAAAGATTTACTGCTCCGAATGCGGTGAAGTACATAAAACAATCCCGATCGCAGATCACCGGTGGGAGGAAACGTCGAGGGAAATAAACATGATTCTTGACATGCATAGTTTCTGCTATATCTGCGGCCTGGATTTCACACGTTCAGAATATTCGATGGATGACGTTCGGCTGCATGACAAAGCACACGCATTCGCTGGGGAAGGAGGACACCGCGGATCCGGAGAAACCTGGGTATCAACCGGCCGGGACCTCGTGCACTGTCGGTGTTCGGTTTGCGGCAAAACGAAAACGGATGATGTGTCCAGCAAATACGCAAAGGAAGGCGACTCCTATATGTATCACAGGGATACCCCCAAAGGATCCGGGTATCATCATGTTTTCTGCGCCCTCTGCAATGAGGACATCAACGACATGAAGATTGAAGAAATGAGAAGACATATCCAGGAACATCTGATGAAATAGATGAAACAGCACTGTCCGGCGCAGAAGCCGGCAGCGGATTCCATTAAGAATTGAAAGGACCTTTCGA
Source organism: Shuttleworthella sp. (assembly GCA_045545575.1). GTDB lineage: Bacteria > Bacillota > Clostridia > Lachnospirales > Lachnospiraceae > Shuttleworthia. Next base: position 6,743 of record JAZQBE010000089.1, on the reverse strand, counting down.
GGTCCTTTTTGTTTGCTCGAAAACAGGAGAAAACGCATGGCATTACGAGACCCGCCCGCACACAGAATTCTTACAGCCAATAGACAGAAAGAAAGGACACTCATGAAAAAGAACGTAAAACGAATGCTGGTCTTCCTGCTGACCTGTTTCATTACACTAGGAAGTATTCCGGAGATAACCGTTCGCTCGGAAGACGCGGATGCTGTGCCGGAAACTGAGGTGTATACAGATGAAACGGTGGAGGGCGAAAGTGAAGATGCGGTCATCGAAACCGATGAAGTTATCGCAGTGACAGATCCGGAACCGGCAACTTATGATGAACCGGCGGATACGATGGAAGATACTGAAAACCCGGATGCGGCTGATGTCGACGTCGATGACGAAAACACCACAGTCGATCCGCCCGAAGCGGACACGGATGAAGCGGACGACGGTGACGAATCAGTCACGGATGAAGAAGCGAAAGAAGAAGATCTTCGCACCGGGTTTTCCATTACGCTTTCTGACGGTGTTTACATTGAAAACCCGAAAGACGTTTACGCGGAGGGCGACGAAATCTCTCTGATCTCTTTCCTGGACAAAAACGTCCTTCCGCGCTTGATGGAAATCCTGGATGAAGATGGGAACACGGTCTTCTGGAGCAGTGAGGACTCGCTGCTTCATGCGGCCTTTGTCATGCCGAAGAAGGACGTAACGGTAACGGTCACATTTTCGGAAATGACCAGTGAGGAAAGCGCCGCTGTTCACAATGGGTCGGGCATGAGTCTGCTTCATCAGGAAGCTGTAATGGATTCGGTTGAAGTCGAAACGGAAACCGAAGAAGAAGGGACGGTTCTCGGCCGTGTCTTTGATAAAGCTCGTTCTTTGGCCTCTGGGCTGGCGGACCGGGTCAAAACGGTTTTTGCGCCGATCCGTGCACAGGCCGCGCCTGCGGACAGCGGCTATTTTTCCATGGGAAATCAGATCAATTATGCTTCTGCCGGTCTTGGATCCGGCAACTGGACGAACGAGTTTTACATCAACTCGAACGGAACAGATTATTTTGGTTTCTGCGTAAACCCGTCCCTCTATGCGCCGGCCAACGGAACCTATGCGATTGAGGATCTGACCGGCAACGAACGCCTGCGCAAGGTGCTTTTCTATGGATACAACGGACAGGTTGGCGGCTTTCTGGAAAATGCCGGGGTATATGGTGCAGCGGCGCAGAATATTATCACGCACACCGCGCTTGCGAAAGCCTATGGTGATTCCAGCTGGTCAAGCGGTCTGAACGCCGCCGGCATTAACGCGACGAACCGGTATCTGGAACTGATTGACGCGGCGTTCGCGCCGACGGCCGACCAGCAGAAGGTATACCGGCTGGCAACGCCGGACAGCCGCCAGACCATCATCTTTGGCGAGGGTCAGCTTTTAGGCTCCATCTGGATCGTAAAGCAGGGCATCGTAGAAGACGATAACGGAGCAAAAGCAGACTACATGACAGGCTCCAATACGGTTGTTGGCGGAAGAGTGATTCAGGACAATCCCAATTACAATAACAACACGACAGAGGCAGGAAACTACGGCGGCGCGGAATTTACCGTGTTTAAGGATACGGGGCTTCTGATGTCCGTAGCGGATCCGAAGGCTTCTGACATCGCGTCTTATGAAGCAGCCGGTCTCGTGCAGTTTATCTGGTTTACGGCTCCGACGGACCGTACCGGTTCGACGATCTTCGGGCCGATTGAAGCAAACCAGTATTACTGGCTGATTGAAGGGAAAGCGCCGTCCGGTTTTATTAAGAGTGACGACATGATTCCGGTGCATACGGCGCCCTATGTTCCGAGCGATACCTTCCCTTATGGGCTGTCCTTTACGACGGTTTCGAACGAGGTCAAAAAGACGCAGATTCTGATCCAGAAGGAAGACGGTCAGGGCAATCGCATCCGCTGCAATCCGGGACAGGGTGCGGTATTTGGTCTGTATCAGACACAGAACGACGCGGTCGCGGATACGAATTATCCCGCAGCAAATCCGCTTCGTATGGAAACGGTTGAAACCGACGCCAACGGCGACGGCCTTTTTACTGCGAAGATGCTGATGGGCGAAGAGTACTGGGTAAAGGAGCTTCGCGCGCCAATCGATCAGAACGGCAAAACCTACAGGCTGAATTTCAACCCGATCCGCGTCGTAACGGCGAATCCCGACGACCCGGCCGCGACCTTCGGATATACCCTTGTTCCGGTCGGAAACGAGGAAGAGGGAGGAAACCTTCAGCTTTTCAAGGAATCCGCCGGGAAAGACGTCACAAACGGGAACGCGGCATACGATATGACCGGCATTCAATACCAGGTGCTCGATCAGGACCGCAATCCAATCGCCGGCAAGGTGATGACGATTACATCCTACGACGCGGCCGCGTCGACCGGTACGTCAGATGTGATAAACCTTCCGGTCGGTCAATATTATCTGCAGGAAGTGGAGGCGTCTGCGGCAGACAAGGCATACCAGCCGGATCCGGCCGTGCACGGCCCGTATGACGTAAAGTCCACGCATACGCCGGCGCTGCCGTTAAAGATCACGGTTTCCGAACAGATAAAAACGGACCCGATTGACATTCTCCTGAAGAAGGTCGACAGTTCCGGCAACGCAGTTCCGGTTGGCAATGGCGAACTCAAGGATGCGCAGTTCTCAGTGAAGTATTACGCGGATACCAGCCACACCACCGTGGAAAGTGTTGAAAACAGCGGATCACCGGTGCGGTCGTGGATTTTCAAAACGGATCAGGATGGCTATGTGAACTATCATCCGGATGACCTGGTGTCCGGCGATGCAATGTTTTTTAATGACGAAACGAATTACTATGAGATTCCGGCCGGATCGCTGATCGTTCAGGAAACGCTTCCGCCGAAGGGCTATAAGATCAACACGGAGAAGTTCCTGATTCGAATCACGGAAGCCGGTGTAGACATATACAATGCGGCGGGAAGACAGATGTCGAACACATCTGTTTTGATCGGCAATGAAATCGCGGATACCGGTTTACGTATTCCAGATGACAGCATCAAAGGCCGCGCCACGGTCAAAAAGACCGACAGCGCCGCGACAGCGGCCCAGGGCGACGCGTCGCTTTCCGGCATTCGGTTTGCGTTAGTGAACCGGTCCGCAAACGCGGTAACGTACAACGGCGGATCCTATGCGCCCGGATGTGTCGTCGCGATTCTTGAAACGAACGCCTCCGGCAATGCCTCTGTTCCGGCGAACAGTCTCGAGTTTGGCGAATACGATCTCTGCGAGCTTCGATCCACCGCGTCCATCGCTGCCGGCGACGTTTACGACGGTTCACCGAAGCTTGGAAAGGAATCCGACTTGTATGCCGGCAGCAGCGGCTACCTGTTCAAAGCGAATACAAAGCGGATAAAGATCGAAATCGATGGGCAGATCGCTTCGGCGGACTTTTCCGATGACATCGTTCGAGGCGGCTTTCAGATTGAGAAGCAGGACAGGGAACTCAACGCAAAGGCTGCCCAGGGTGATGCCGATTTTAACGGCATTCAGTTTAAAGTCACGAACAAATCGGCCGCGAAGGTTATTGTAAACGGAACGACATTTGAAAAGAACGAAGCAGTCCATACATTTACGGTCGATGCGGCCGGTGGGTATACGTCCCCGTCGAACCTTCTGCCGTACGGTACATATGAGATTCAGGAAATCGCCGCGAACGGCAGCTATCTCTTAACGGACGGCACACCACGTACAATACAGATACGTGAAAATGGCAAAATCGTCACGATGGATACAGCCGGAGAGGAGCTCGCGTTTAAAAACAACGTCATCCGCGGCGGCTTTAAGATTGAGAAGTGGGACAGAGAACTCGATGCGAAGGCGGCCCAGGGTGATGCGGACTTCAGCGGCGTTGAATTTAACGTTTATAACAAGTCCAAAGGCAAGGTTGTTGTCGGCGGCAAGACGTTTGATCCGGATGATCCGAAGCCGGTTCATACCTTTTCCACGAATGCGGCAGGCGACTATACATCCGAAAACGACCTTCTTCCCTTTGGTACGTATGAGATCAAGGAAGCGGCAAAGGACGGCAGTTATCTCTTGACGGACGGCGCGCCGCGTACAATTGAAATCCGTGAAAACGGCGTGATCGTAAGCTGTGATCCGTCCGGCGAGAAGCTTGTGTTTAAAAATGACGTCGTCCGCGGCGGCGTATCCTTCCTGAAAGTAGACGCTGAAACCATGACGGCAGTTGGCCAGGGCACCGCGACGTTAGCAGGTGCCGAGATCACGATCAAAAACGCCAGTGCGGCTTCCGTGATTGTAAACGGCACGACCTGCGCACCCGGAGAGGACGTCCTGACCGTAACCACGGCTGCGGACGGAACGGCGCAGACCGCGGCGGACGCACTGCCGTATGGTACGTACACCGCACGTGAAACCCTTCCCTCGAACGGGTATAAGCTAAACACCGACTGGACGGTCACCTTTACGATCCGTGAAAACGGCGTGATCGTAAATACCGGCGAAGCGAACCCGCTTCCGGAAGAACTGATCCGTGCGGACCTGATCTTCATCAAGGTCGACGAGAACGGCGCACCGATGGCGAACATCCCGTTCGCGGTGTCCAGACTTGACACGGACGGCAATCCGGTCGAAACCCACGTCATCGTAACCGATGCCAACGGCTATGCCTCTACGGCAGACCGCGCGAAGGACGATACCGTAAATACGCTTGACGATTATCTGTCCGGCGCACGCTTTACGGATGAGTCGGCGTTAGATCCGGCTGTGAACGTCTGGTTCGGAGCAGGCACGCCGGCCGCCGGCAAGGGTTCCCTCATTCCGGGCAACTACTTGCTGGAAGAACTACAGTGCGAAGCGAACCGGGGACAGGTCATGTTAAAACAGACCATTCTGACCGATCCGTTCACGGATGGAAAACGGTATCTGGCAGGAAACGTCTTTGTCGATCTTAATATCGAAACGGAATCTCAGCTGACAGATAAAGGATCCGGAAACAAGTCCGCAGCCTTTGATGCAGCAGCGGAACTTACCGACGTGGTGAAATACAACCACCTGAAAGCGAACGAAACGTATCGCGCTGAAACGGAAATCTTTTATGTGGACCGCGCCGGCACAAAGACGGCCGTTGGCATCACAGACATGACGTTTACAGCGGCTTCTGCAAAGAAAACCGTTGAGAATACGGTGACGGTAGACACGTCCGCCATGAAAGGAGGAATGCTGCACGCTGTCGACCGCCTTTACATGAATTGGCGCGGCGAAGAGATCCTGATTGTCACGCATAACACGGACTTTTCAGAAGAAGCACAGACCGTCTACGTACCTTATATGCGTACGCAGGCTGCGGATGCCTTCACGGGCGATCATGTCGGAGCAGCGTCGGAAACCGCAAAGATATCAGATCGGATTCTCTATGAGGGCCTTGCGGACAGCAAACTGTATCACGCGGAAGGAATCCTGCACGATGCGGATTCCGGAGAAATCGTGAAAGATGCATCCGGAGCCGACTGCAAGGCGGACCGTATTCTTCACGTTTCTTACATGGCAGAAGAAGTGACCGAAGACGCGATGGGGGTTTTCGTCGGGCCGAGGGACGGTGTGCTGCCCATGCCATATTTCGAACTGGATTTGACCGCGATGCAGGGCAAAACCCTTGTTGTAACGGAAACCCTGTATGACTACGATTCCGGCGAAGCGATCTTAGTCCATGAAGATCTGCTGGACGAAGAGCAGACCGTCTACATCCCGAAAGTGACCACCACCGCGAAGGATTCGAAGACGAATACGCATACCGGAACCGTTGGCAAGACGGAACAGGTCATCGACGTCGTTGTGATGGAGAACCTGATCGTCGGACAGTCTTATGATGTAAACGGCACCTTAGTCTACAAAGAAGGCTGCGTAGACGTAAACGGTGTGGAGCACAAGGCCGGCGACGTGATCGCCACGCACCCGGCAGTAACGATTGTTGCCACAGACCCCACCATGACGGTCGAAATCGTCTTTGACGTGGACGCGACCCTTCTGGAAGGCGTATCCGGCGTCGTCTTCGAGGATCTGTATCACAACGGCATCCTTGTCGCGCCGCATCACGACCTGGACAGCGAAGAACAGACCGTGAACTGGCCGAAGGTTCGCACGCTTGCGAAAGACGACCTTTCCGGCACCCATACCGGCGTGGCCCGAGCAGAAGCTGTCGTCATCGACACCGTAAGCCTGACCAACCTGACCGTCGGCGAAACCTACCGTGTGGACGGTGTGCTGATGGATCAGGCGACCGGCCTGCCCTTCGTGGATGCAGCCGGAAACGAGATCTATGCGACGTCTGAAGCGTTTGAAGCGGCCGAGCGCGACATGACGAAGGAACTGACCTTCGCCTTTGACGCAACAGATCTTGAAAACGTCACTGTGGTCGTCTTTGAAAAGCTCATCTGCTTATCCAAAGACGATGCAGACACCGACATCGAAACGGAAGTCGCGCAGCATGAAGATCTGACCGACGAGGGACAGTCCATTCACTTCCCCGAAGGTCACACGAACGCATCTGACTCTGCAACCGGAGACGAGGTCGGTATGAATGCCGAAGAAGCGGTGATCGTCGACGTCGTATCCTACAAGAACCTTGCAGTGGGTGAAACCTACACCGCAAAGGGAACCATGCACTATAAGGAAGACGGCACTGATGCGGCCGGAAACACCTATAAGGCAGGAGACGAGGTAAAGGACGAGACCGG
>JAZQBE010000088.1:0-27008 GCA_045545575.1 Shuttleworthella sp. | reverse complement strand
GCTGCCGCCGGTGGCGAGCATCGGGTCGACGACGACGATGGTGCGCTGCTCAATCGGCGCCGGCAGCTTGCAGTAATACTCGTGGGGCTCGTGGGTCTCGGGGTCGCGGTAGAGGCCGATGTGGCCGACCTTCGCGGAGGGAACCAGGCTTAAAATGCCGTCCACCATGCCGAGACCGGCGCGCAGGATCGGGACGATGGCCAGCTTCTTGCCGGCGATAAACGGCGACATGCAGGTCTCGATCGGCGTCTCGACTTCGCGGTCCTCCGTGGGAAGGTCGCGCAGGGCTTCGTAGCCCTCAAGCATGGCGATCTCGGAGACCAGCTTGCGGAATTCGTTGGTTCCGGTGCGCTTGTCGCGCAGCATGGAGATCTTGTGCTGGATCAGCGGGTGGTCGAGAATGATGACCTTGTCGGAATAGGATGTTTCGCTCATGGTTTCCTCCTGAAAAAATGCTTGTGACCGGCTTCGCGGCGCGGACAGAGCGCCTGCGCGTGCAGAAACAACGGCGGAAGAATCCGCCGGTAAAACACTCTGTTCCGATTGTAGAATAAGGCACCCTCAAAGTCAACCGAAGACCCCGGAAACCGCCCGAATTTTCCGTTGTGTTCATATGGGAAATCTGCTATATTAAGCGGTGGTAACCAAGGACTTCTTTCAAAAGGGAGGAAAGAACAAATGAGTGAGAAGACCGCAATCAAGGATGCGAGGAAACTCGGCATTCCGAAGATGCTGATTCTTGGCCTGCAGCACATGTTCGCCATGTTCGGAGCGACGATCCTTGTGCCGATCCTGGTCAACGGCTATTTTGAAGGCGAAGGCCTGACGGTTCAGGTGACCCTTCTGATGGCAGGTTTGGGAACGCTTCTGTTCCATCTGATTTCCAAGCGCAAGGTGCCCGCGTTCTTAGGCTCCTCCTTCGCGTTCCTGGGCGGCTACGCAGCCGTGGCCGCGCTGAATACCGGCATGTACGCCGGCATGCCGATGCGTGAAAAGCTCGCCTACGCCAACGGCGGCGTCGTGGTCGCCGGTCTTCTGTACCTGGTGCTGGCGCTGGTCATCAAGCTGGTCGGCATCAAGAAGGTCATGCGGTTCCTGCCCCCGGTCGTGACCGGCCCCATCATCATCTGCATCGGTCTGTCCTTAGCGCCGAGTGCCGTGTCGAACGCCTCCACCAACTGGCTTTTAGCGATCATCGCCTTCGCCGTCGTCGTGGCCTTCAACATCTGGGGCAAGGGCATGTTCAAGATCATCCCCATCCTGATGGGCGTCGTCATTTCCTATGTCGTTGCGCTTGTCATGAACGGCGTGGGCATGACCAATCCGGACGGAAGCGCCATCCTGAACTTCGCGACGCTTTCCTCCGCGAAATTCGTTGCCCTGCAGCCCTTCGTCCTTGCGAAATTTGACATCACCGCCATTCTCGTCATGGCGCCCATCGCCATCGCTTCCATGATGGAGCACATCGGCGACATCTCGGCGATCTCCGCCACCGTCGGCGAAAACTTCGTCCAGGATCCCGGCCTGCACCGCACCCTGTTGGGCGACGGTCTGGCGACCTCGTTCTCCGCGCTGTTCGGCGGCCCGGCGAACACGACCTACGGTGAAAACACCGGCGTGCTGGAGCTCTCCGGCGTCCATGATCCCCGCGTCATCCGCCTCGCCGCGGTCTACGCGATCATCTTAAGCTTCTCGCCGAAGTTCGCCGAGATCATCGGCTCGCTGCCGGCAGCCATCATCGGCGGCATCAGCTTCATCCTCTACGGAATGATTTCCGCCATCGGTGTGCGCAACGTCGTGGAAAACCAGGTGGACTTCACGAAGTCCCGCAACCTGATCATCGCGGCGGTCATCTTAGTCAGCGGCCTCGGCTTCTCCGGCGGCGTGACCTTTACCATCGGCAGCACCTCCATCACGCTGACCTCGCTGGCCATCGCGGCCATCCTCGGCATTGTCCTGAATGCCGCGCTTCCGGGCAACGAGTACGAGTTTGACGAGGGACATTCCGCCAAGGTCAAAAACGACATCATGATCGAGGACGATAAGAAGACCCATCACAAGGGATGATGGAATCCATACGGAACGCTGTTCGGACAGGAGGGGGCGCGCCTTCTCCTGTCCGATTGTTTTTATCAGGAAAGCAGGCTGTATGAAAGACAACAGAGAAAAGGTCATTGTGATCGATTTCGGCGGACAGTACAACCAGCTCGTCGCGCGCCGGGTGCGCGAGTGTCACGTCTACTGCGAAATCTACTCCTACCGGACGCCCCTGTCCGAGATCGCGGCCATGGGCCCGAAGGGCATCATCCTGACCGGCGGGCCGTCAAGTGTCTACGAAGAAGGCGCGGCGACCTGCGCAAAGGAGCTGCTGGAACTGGGCGTCCCGGTGCTCGGTCTCTGCTACGGCGCCCAGTGGATGACCCATATCCTGGGCGGTGACGTGCGCCGGGCGTCCGAGCGGGAATACGGCCGCACGGAATGCTTTGTGGACAATACGTCCGCGCTGTTTCGCGGCGTTACGCCGAAGACCACGGTCTGGATGAGCCATTTCGACTACATCCACCGGATGGCGGACGGGTTCCGGGTGACGGCACACACGAAGGACTGCCCGGTGGCCGCGGCGGAAAACGCTTCCGCGGGCCTGTACGCGATCCAGTTCCATCCGGAGGTGCTGCACACGCCCGAAGGAAAGACGATGCTGTCCAACTTCGTGCTCGGCGTCTGCGGCTGTGCGGGCGACTGGCGGATGGATTCCTTCGTGGAGCACACGATCGAAGACCTGCGCGCGAAGGTCGGCAGCGGCCGGGTGCTGTGCGGCCTGTCGGGCGGCGTGGATTCCTCCGTGGCGGCTGTGCTTCTGGCGAAGGCCGTCGGAAAGCAGCTGACATGCGTGTTTGTGGACCACGGCCTGCTCCGGAAGGACGAAGGCGACCAGGTGGAAGCCGTGTTCGGAGAGCACGGACAGTACGATCTGAACTTCATCCGCGTCAACGCCCAGGAGCGGTTCTATGAAAAGCTGGCCGGCGTCACCGAGCCGGAGCAGAAGCGCAAGATCATCGGCGAAGAATTCATCCGTGTGTTTGAGGAAATCGCGAATGAAATCGGCGAGGTGGATTACCTGGTACAGGGCACCATTTATCCGGACGTCGTGGAAAGCGGTCTCGGCGGGGAATCCGCGGTGATCAAGTCCCACCACAACGTGGGCGGGCTGCCGTCGGTGGTGAAATTCAAGGAGATCATCGAGCCGCTGCGCGACCTGTTCAAGGACGAAGTGCGCCAGGTGGGCCGGGAGCTGGGAATGCAGGACGTGCTGGTGGACCGCCAGCCCTTCCCCGGACCGGGCTTAGGCGTGCGCATTGTCGGCGAAATCACGGCGGACAAGGTGCGGATCGTGCAGGAAGCGGACGCCATCTTCCGCGAGGAGCTGGCGGATGCCGGCGCAGACCGCGCCATCGGCCAGTATTTTGCGGCGCTTTCCAACATGCGCTCCGTCGGCGTGATGGGAGACGAGCGGACCTATGATTACGCCGTCGTTCTGCGCGCCGTCAACACGGTGGATTTTATGACGGCCGAAGCGTCCAACATTCCCTGGAACGTGCTGCAGCGGACGATGACCCGCATCATCGGCGAAGTGCGCGGGGTGAACCGGGTGCTGTATGACCTGACCAGCAAGCCGCCGGGAACGATTGAACTGGAGTAAAACACAGAATCCCTGCAAGTCGCGTATTTCAGTATGCAAGTCGTTCCCGAGGCCGCCTGAAAGGAGTTTTGAATCCATGCAAAACTATGATCAGCTGGGAAAAGTATTTCGCGATTTTCGAACGAATCGGGATATTTCACTGAAGCAAGTTGCCGATGAGTACGTATCGGTCTCACAGATTTCGCGATTTGAACGGGGAGAGACAGATATTTCTCTTACGAAGTTTCTCAGAATGTTAGATAACATGCGCGTGGAAATGAATGAGTTTCTGGACACAGTGCGAGGGTATGACAAGACAGAAACCATCCGGTTTATGGGCCAGCTGATTCCGCTTGAGTATGAGCGGGATATGGCGGGCTTTCAGCGTCTTTTCAAAGAACAAAAAGAGAAGTATGAGAGGAACCCGTCGGTATACCAATATCATCTGAATATGATTTTGGCTCATGGTTTCATTTGCAAATGCGATAACACAGTGCCCTTTCCTAAGGAATACCTGGACGAGGTAACGGATTATCTGTTCTCCGTTGAGGAATGGAAAATCTATGAATTGATTTTGATCGGGAATCTGTATCTGTTCATGGATATACCTCTTCTTCACAAAATGGGTCAGGAAATCGTAAGCAATCATTTCGGGAACGGGGCCAATACACAATTGATTCGAATTACATTGCTGAATATTTGGGAAACATGCCTTCATAGGGAAGAGCTGAAGATCGCGGCGTATTATAAGGACTGTATTCTGCCGCTCCTGGCCAACGAGACTCTGCTGTACGAAAGAAATCTATATCTCTTCTTATTAGGACTCTATCATTATAAATGCGGGGAAAGGGAGCTTGGAAATGAGGAGATGAGTCAGGCAATCCAGATTTATGAATGGCTTGACTGTCATCATCTGGCAAGTAATTATCGAGACGAACGAATCCGGCATACGAAATGATTTTGCAGATATGCAAATGCGAATCACCTTCTGCTCCGGTGAATTATAATTAATTCACTGTTACAGGAGGTGATTCTATGCCGGACAAAAAAATAAAGAAAAATGAGGTTCTGCTGTGGTTTGGAAGCTGGACTTCGCGTGTAGGCAATATTCTATTTGATTACGCTAACAGTATCAGTATTGTCGGCGCCTTTGCCGGGAAACCATGGGTGCTGGCTCTGTATCAAAGTTCTGAAACGATTATTCAGATTTTTTTCAATCTGATCGGAGGAGCTAAGGCGGATAAAGGCGACAGAAAAAAGCTCGTAATTGTTACGGACATTCTGGCTGCGTTGATATGCTGCGTCTTGAGCTTTTTTGTGGATACAAGCTGCATGGCCTCTGTTATGATTCTGGCAAATGCCCTGTTGGCTGTCGTTTATGCTTTTAATTCGCCAACTTATAAGGCGCTGATTCGCGAGGTTATTGAAGGAGAGAGGATAGGATTTTTCAACGGAATATCCCATACCGGCGGAGAGCTCATCAGAGTGATTGGACCAATCATCAGCGTGGGGCTGGTCAGACTGATCGGAGTGAAAGGCGCGCTTCTGTTTGATGCATGTACTTTTGCGATATCCGCTGCTGCCGAAGCGTTCCTGGTGAAGGTCGAAGAAACCGTTGAGAATAAGAAAGCCGGCAGAAATGTACTCGCGGATATCGCCGAGGGTTTTGGGTATCTTTTAAAAGAAAAGCGAATATTGTTTTTAGTCCTGTTGTCCTCTCTGGTGAATTTTTTTCTGGCAGGCTATAATCTTATGCTGCCCTATACAGACAGCATCTTCAGAGGGGGCATTAACGGGTTTTACAGCAAAGCTCTTGCCATGGAAGCGGCGGGAGGTATCCTTAGTTCTGCAGTATTTGCAAAGCGTATCAACAGATTCCATGACAATGTCCTTGCGCTGATCCTGTTTTTGTTTGGTACAGGATTTGCTCTTGTACTGGAGCCGCTTATGGCTGCGACAGCGAATTACTATCTATGCCTGCTTCCGTTTGCACTGTTTGGCATATCATTGACGGCATTTAATGTACAGTTCATGTCTTATGTTCAGCTCGCCGTCGATGAGAACTATCTGGGAAGAGTATTCAGCATTATTTTCACAGTTGCAGTATTGTTCATGCCGATGGGGGCGTTTCTTTTTTCCAAATTATTGAATACGGAGGATGTCAATAGTTATTTCCTGGTAGGCGGCGGAATCATTATCCTATCGCTGCTTGGCTTTCCGGTACATTTCTTTGTGAAAAAACGTGAACCATAAACGAATCGTATTTCTTGTCTAAAATAGCTATATCGAAAAAAGAAAGATGGCCATTGTCATATCCTGTCCAGAAACTGGAACAAGGGGATTATTTTTTAGCGTCTTTGTCTTGAGTGTGGTATATTAATAAAGAAACTGATTTTCTGCAGATGAGGGATGTTTCAGATGCTGAAGAGTCACGAAAAATTCCATTCCGTAAACGGGAAGCGGCAGATTCTGATCGCGGACGATGAGTTCATCAACCGCGAGATTCTGGCGGAGATGCTCAAAGAGGACTATGACCTGCTCTTTGCCTGCGACGGACAGGAGACCATCGATGCCATCCGCGCAAACCGAAGTACGCTGTCACTGGTCCTTCTGGATATTCTGATGCCGGTGAAAAGCGGCCTGGACGTGCTGCGCGAAGTGAAGGAGGACGCGGAGCTGGCGAAGATTCCCGTCATCGTCATGACGGCGGAGCGGGATTCGGAAATCGAGAGTCTGGAGCTGGGCGCCATCGATTTCATTCCCAAGCCCTATCCGGCGGTCGGCGTCATCCAGGCGCGTCTGCGGCGGACCATCGAGCTGACGGAGGACCGGGACATCATCCAGTCCACGGAGCGGGATCCGCTGACCGGCCTTTATAATAAGGAATACTTTTACCGCTACGTGCAGCAGTTCGACCAGTATCACGGCGCGATGGATATGGATGCGGTGATTCTCGACATCAACCACTTCCATATGATCAACGAGCGCTACGGAAAAGCCTACGGCGACGGGGTTCTGCAGCAGCTCGCGAAGAAGGTCCAGGAAATGGTGCGGACGGCCGGCGGGTTTATCTGCCGCCGGGAAGCGGATACCTTTATGGTGTATGCGCCCCACCGGGAGGACTATCCCCAGGTGATCGAGGAGGCGATGACCGGCCTGCAGGACGTGTCCTCCGCCGAAAACCGCGTGCGTCTTCGAATGGGTGTCTATCCGCACGTGGACAAATCCATCGACGTCGAGCAGCGCTTCGACCGGGCCAAGATGGCGGCGGATACGGTGAAGGACACCTTCTCCGAAAGCATCGGCTACTATGACGAGACGCTGCACAAAAAACAGCTGTACGCGGAGCAGCTGATCGAGGAATTCCCCCGGGCGATCGCGGAACGGCAGTTCCAGGTGTATTATCAGCCGAAATTCGACATCCGCCCGGACACGCCCGTTTTAACCAGCGCGGAAGCCCTGATCCGGTGGGTGCATCCGACCCTCGGCATGATCAGTCCGGGAGAGTTTATCCCGCTGTTTGAAGAAAACGGGCTGATCCGCCGGCTGGATCACTACGTCTGGCAGGAAACCGCGCGTCAGATCCGAGACTGGAAGGACCGCCTTCTGTATGCCATTCCGGTGTCGGTGAACGTCTCGCGGATCGACATGTTTGACGCCGATCTGCCGAAAACGCTTGAGGGCATTCTTGCGGAGCAGGGTATCTCGTCAAAGGATCTGCTGCTGGAAGTGACGGAATCGGCCTATACACAGGACGCCCAGCAGATCATCCGGATGGTGGAGACCCTTCGCGAGTGCGGATTCCAGATCGAAATGGACGATTTCGGGACGGGCTACTCCTCCCTGCACATGATTTCGTCGCTGCCCATCGACGCGCTGAAGCTGGACATGCATTTCGTCCGCGACGCATTCGCCGGCGGCGGAAACACGCACATGCTGGAAGTCATTATCGGCATTGCGGCCTATCTGGGTGTTCCGGTGATCGCGGAGGGCGTGGAAAACCAGGAACAGCTGCACGCGTTAAAGAAGCTGGGCTGCGACATCGTCCAGGGCTATTTCTTCTCCCGGCCCGTGCCGGCAGAAGTGTTTGAAGCTTTTATACTGCAGAAGAAGGAAGCGGACCTGGCGCTGGCTGAAAAAGAAGAGGAGCGGCCCGGAATCTCGGAAGACGATGCCGATGCCATGGCGCGCCGGATCGCGCTGACGGAGATGGAAGAGGAGATCGGCGAAAAGCTGACCCGGCGCATCGATTCGCGCGAAGAAGAGGAATCGGCGGCCGGCAGCGGGCCGCAATCTTCCGAAAGCGCGCCGCAGGCGGACGTGCCGGCGAGAACAGCCGGCACAGGCAGTGAAGAGAATCCGGGCGGAATACCGCTGAAACGGATGTCCCTTACGGTGTTTATCGCGGCGGTGGTCGCAGCAGCGGCCGTGCTGATCACGGATGTGTTCGTAACCAACGATTATCAGCGGATGAAAGAAGCCAGCGAGCGCTATGTTGACGCGGAGCTGGCGGCCTCGAACCTGGAGTTTGCTTCCGACTATCTGACGGACCGTGTCCGCTGTTTTGTGATGACGGGCGAAACCGTCTATATGGACGATTTCTGCGAGGAGGTTTCCGTTACCCGGCGCAGAGACGCAGCCGTCGACACCCTTACCGAGCTCCTTGAAGGCGTGCAGAGCAATGCGCCGGAGCAGCTGAACACCGCGCTGTCTTTGTCCAATGAACTGGTGGACATCGAAAACCGGGCCATCCGCCTTGCGGCAGCGTCCGTCGGGATGGAGGCTTCGGACATTCCGGAGGAGATCGCCGCGGTTGAACTGACACAGGAAGAACTGTCGATGTCAGCGGAGGCGCTTCAGAATAAAGCCCAGGAGCTCGTCTTCGACGATACCTACGTGTCGTATAAGGATCAGATCCGCGAAAACGTGGATCAGTGCGCCCAGTCCCTGATGCGTGCATCCAGCAGCGAGCTGACACAGGCCACGGACCTGCTGTCCTTCCTGGTCCGCCTGCAGGCAGCGCTGGTGCTGATTCTTCTTCTGGTGATCATCGTGATTGTGGTGCTGCTGACCCGGCTGGTGCGCGTGCCGCTTTCCAACATGGTTCAGAAGATGCATGAACAGAAGCCCATTGACCCGACGGGCGTGCAGGAGCTGCAGTATGTGACGCTTGCGTACAACCGGATGCTCGCCGAAAACAAGGCCGCACAGGAAAAGCTCAGTCACGAGGCGTCCCACGACGCACTTACCGGGCTGTTCAACCGGGGCGCCTATGACCTGTGGATGGAGAGCGCCGACACGGAACACATCGCCCTGATCCTGATCGACGTGGACCACTTCAAGGAGGTCAACGATACGTACGGGCACGCAGTGGGCGACCGGGTTCTGCAGCGGGTGGCGGAGACCCTGCGGGGCCGCTTCCGTTCCGTGGATATCCTCTGCCGCATCGGCGGAGATGAGTTTGCCGTGATCATGACCCGTGTCAACAGCTCCATGCGGGCGCTGGTTTCCGACAAAATCGCCATGGCCAACGACATCCTGCAGCATCCCGAGGACGATCTGCCGCCGGTATCGTTAAGCGTCGGCGTGGCCTTCGCGGACCGCAAGAATCCGCAGGGCGATATCTTTAAGGATGCCGACGCGGCGCTGTACCGCGTCAAGGAAGCCGGACGGAACGGCTGCCGGTTCTACTGATTCCTGCCCGCGGGTCTGACCGGCGGACAAAACGCAACTGTCAACCCTGTTTCAAAGAAAGAGGTTCTTCAAATGAACAATGTAACCGAATCTATCATCTACATCGGCGCAAACGATCACGAAATCGATCTGTTTGAAGGCCACTACGACGTGCCCCTCGGCATGGCGTACAATTCCTACATCATCGATGACGAGAAGATCGCCATCATGGACACCATCGATCAGCGCAAAACCAAGGAGTGGCTGACGAACATCGCGGCCGCCCTCGGCGGAAAGCAGCCGGACTATCTGGTGGTTCAGCACATGGAACCGGATCATTCCGCGTCCATCGCGGCGTTTCTGGAGCGCTATCCGGACACCACCGTGGTCGGAAACAAGAAGACCTTCACCATGATCGGGCAGTTCTTCCCGGAGCTGGTCTTAAAGAACGTGCTCGAGGTGGCCAACGGCGACACCCTGTCCCTCGGCAAGCACGAGCTGACCTTTGTCTTTGCGCCGATGGTGCACTGGCCCGAGGTCATGATGACCTATGATTCCTTCGACAAGGTGCTGTTCTCCGCGGACGGCTTCGGCAAGTTCGGCGCCCTGGACGTGGAGGATCCCGAAGGCTGGGCCTGCGAGGCGCGCCGGTACTACTTCGGCATCGTCGGGAAATACGGCGCCCAGGTGCAGGCGGTGCTGAAAAAAGCCGCCGGCCTCGACATTCAGATCATCTGCCCGCTGCACGGACCGGTGCTGACCGAGGATCTGGGCTACTACATCGGCCTGTATGACACCTGGTCGTCCTACCTGCCGGAAACCGACGGCATCTGCATCTGCTACACCTCCGTCTACGGCAACACGAAAAAGGCAGTGGAGCTGCTGGCGCAGGAGCTGCGCGACCGCGGCGTGCCGAAGGTGGTGGTCAACGACCTGGCCCGCAGCGATATGCCGGAGTGCGTGGAGGACGCCTTCCGCTATGACAAGCTGGTGCTGGCGACGACGACCTACAACGCCGAGATCTTCCCCTACATGCGCGAATTCATCGACATGCTGTGCGAGCGCAACTTCCAGAAGCGCACCGTCGCCCTGATCGAAAACGGCAGCTGGGCGCCCACCGCCGCGAAGGTGATGCGCACCAAGCTGGAAAAATGCAAGGATCTGACCTTTACGAACACCACGGTCTCCCTGCTTTCCGCGTTAAACGACGACAGCCGGGCCCAGGTTGCCGCCCTGGCTGACGAGCTCGCCGCGGACTATATCAAGATCAAGGTGGAAGAGGAGAAGCGCATCGATCCGACCGCGCTCTTTAAGATCGGCTACGGCCTGTATGTCGTCACTTGCAACGACGGCACGAAGCAGAATGGGCAGATCGTCAATACCGTGTCCCAGATCAGCAACGGACCGGACCGGGTGGCGGTGTCCATCAACAAGGCCAATTACACGGCCGACGTGGTCAGAAAGACCGGCGTAATGAACGTCTGCACTTTAAACGAGCAGGCGCCGTTTAAGATCTTCCAGCACTTCGGATTCCAGTCCGGACGCACCGTCGACAAGTTTGCCGGCTACGAGCACTGTGACGTGGCCAACAACGGCGTGGCCTATTTAACCCGCTACGCCAACGCCTACATCAGCCTGCGCGTGTTCGAGACCGTCGACATGGGCAGCCACTGGATGTTCCTGTGCGACATCACGGAGTCGGTGGTGTTAAACAACACCGAAACCATGACCTATTCGTACTACCAGAAGAACGTCAAGCCGAAGCCGGAAGCCGAGAAGAAGGGCTGGGTCTGCGACGTCTGCGGATACGTGTACGAAGGCGAAGAGCTTCCCGAGGACTTCATCTGCCCGCTGTGCAAGCATCCGGCCAGTGATTTCTCGAAGCTGTAAAGCATCCTTCTTCCTTCAGGAAGATGAAAAAAGAAGCCACGGATCGCTTTGGATTCGCGGCTTCTTTATATCTAATGTGTAATATGCGGATTTGGTGTGTGCGGCATCGGATGAAATCAGTGCAGGAAAATGCTGACGCCGAGCAGGCTTGCCGTCATCATGATCACGCCGGCCAGCAGTACGCCGAGCATGACGGCCGCAACGGTGGACTTGAAATCCAGGTCCAGAATGGAAGCCGCCAGCGTACCGGTCCAGGCGCCGGTTCCGGGCAGCGGGATGCCGACGAACAGCAGCAGCGCGACGAACAGGCTGCGGCCGGCCTTTGCCTGCAGTTTGTCGCCGCCCTTTTTGCCCTTTTCCAGGCAGAAGGTAAAGACCTTGCCGATGACCGGCTTGTCCTGGCCCCACTCCAGCACCTTGCGCGCAAACAGATAGATGATCGGCACCGGAAGCATGTTGCCGATGATGGAGATGATAAAGGACGGAACCATGGGCAGCCCCATGACCTGGGAACTCGGGATGGCGCCGCGCAGCTCGATCAGCGGGACCATGGAAACCAGGAAAATGATCAGGTATTTCTTCAGCATAAAGAACTCCTTGTGTAATAACGACCCTTGGAAAACAGATGGAAATCAAAAGATGATTCCAGATATCGCCGCAAAAGAAAATGATTTTTTCAACGGCAGCTCGAAATAGTATACCACAGTTACAGAAAAATGCAGTAAGATTTTAGAGATTTTGAAAGACGCCGCGCCGAAGGCGCGTGTCGCCTATGGAAAGCGAGTGCGTGCAAAAGCCGGCCTTCCGGCGTGCATTCATGCACGCGGATACTAATGAAATTGCACACCGCCGGAAAAGAAAGCGAGTGCGTGCAAAAGCCGGCCTTCCGGCGTGCATCTATGCACGCGGAAACTAATGAAATTGCACATCGCCGGAAAAGAAAGCGAGTGCGAGCAAAAGCCGGCCTTCCGGCGTGCATTCATGCACGCGGAAAACCCACGCAGCGAAAGGAGAAAGCCATGCTTACAGGTGTTCAGCAGATTATGATCGGCTCGGCAGCGAAGTCGGAGGACGAAGCCGCGGCGGTTCTCGGGCGAATCCGCGCCGCCGGCTTTGACGGCATCGAATTGAACAGCTTTATGATTCACCCCACCTCGCTGATGGTGCGCCTGATGACAAAGGCGGCGGGAATGCCGGTGGGAAAGGGCGGAAGCTTTGACTGGAAACGTCTGGTTTCGGATGCCGGCCTTTGTGTGATCAGTCTGCATTCCGATCTGGGAAGCATCAAGCGGGATCCGGCGGCGGTGGCGGCCGAAGCAAAGGCTTTCGGCACGGACCGCGTGGTCATCACCGGCATGTACCGGTTCAACTACGGCGACGACGCGGCGGTCCGCAGTCTGTGTGCCGATTTAAATGCTGCCGGCGAACAGCTTTTGGATCTGGGCATCCGGCTGCACTATCACAATCACAACGTGGAATTCAACCGTCTTTCGGACGGTGCGCTGGCCTATGACCGGATCATTGACGGAACGGACCCGGAGAAGGTCTTTTTCGAGATGGACTCCTTCTGGATGGCCGACGCCGGTGCCGACCCGCTGGCTTACATGAAGAAACTGGGCAGCCGGATGAAGCTGTATCACATCACCGACCGCGGGTTCCGCAGCAGCGGTCCGTCCATGACGCCGATCGTTCCCTTCGACAGCGTGGAGCTGGGTACCGGCGCGATGAATCTGCCGGCACTTCTTGCGCAGGCGGAAGAAAACGGCACGGAAGCCGTCGTTCTGGAGACGCACAAAAACTGGATCGACAAGGATCCGGTAAAGTCCCTGGAAGTCAGCGGGCGGTGGCTGAAGGAGAACAGAGCGGAAAGATAACTTTTTTGCAGAAAATGCTTGCAATCCACAGCCAGATGCTTTACAATACCATTTGTTCGCAAGAACGAGCGGGGCATTAGCGCAGTTGGGAGCGCGCCACAATGGCATTGTGGAGGCCATGGGTTCGAATCCCATATGCTCCAGACTTAAAGAAACCGCGTATTTGCTGGAAATCCAGTAAATACGCGGTTTCTTTTTTGAAGTTTTTTCTTTTTGAATTAGAGAAACTGTATTGGAATGTGTAATGATCGATTGTATTTCACGGATTTGTTTGACGATGGTATATAATAAAACGAATAGAAGCATCGCGGTCAGATATTGGAAAGAAAGAGAATACAGGCGATGATCATTCAGATTTTCGGGACAAAGAAAAGCAGTGACACACGGAAGGCGGAGCGTTTTTTCAAGGAACGCGGCATCCGGTTTCAGTCGGTCGATGTAAAGGAAAAAGGTCTTAGCAAGGGGGAGTTTCAGTCCGTGCTTCAGGCCGTGGGCGGACTGGACGCGCTGATTGATCCGGACAGCAGAGAGAAGGATCTGCTGATGCTGATCCGGTATCTGGCTGAGGAAGACCGGGCAGAAAAGGTGTTTGAGAACCAGTGCATCCTGAAGCTTCCGGTGGTGCGAAACGGACGTCAGGCGACGGTCGGATATCAGCCTGACGTTTGGAAGACGTGGGCGTAAGGAAAACGGCTGCATCGAAGAAGCCATTTCGGCCTTGCCGGATGAAGGGTTTGGTTGTATAAATAAAACAGAACGTATGGAGGACAGTCAAAAATGAGTTCATCGGAAAAATATACGGAAGACGGCAGAAAAATCATTGAAGTGGGAGTGCCGGATGATGACGAAATGGAGGCGCCGGGCTGGGACGCGATTGCGGCGGAATGTCTGAGAAGATACCCGGATCAGCCGGAACCAAAGCATTACGGGACGATCCATCCGTGGAGACTGGGCGGTCCGGATCCCCTTGACGGGATGGATGTCTATGACGGCGGGGACTATTGGCACTTCGTGACCTACGGGCTGTCCGAGCTATATGAAAAAGAAGGCGAGGATCCGGAGTGGAGCGGATACGGGATGGAGTTCACGCTGAAGCTCAAAAAGGACGGCTTTGAGGATCTGGAAAAAGAAATCGACTGTGTCTGGAACATCCTGCAGACCATTGCGAAGATCACGTTCAACACAGGCGATTTGTTTCTGGCCTATCAGATGGTATATACGGGGCAGCTGACCGGCATTGATTCGAAGCAGTCGTCCAAACTTACGGGGTTTATCACCGTACCGGATACCGAATTAAACACCATCGAAACCCCGAACGGACGGGTGGAGTTCGTGGAGTTTATCGGCGCAACGAACGAGGAGCTTCTGGCGGTTAAAAACAGAGAAATCACCGTACAGGATTTATATGAAAGAATCGGCAGCGATCTGACGGATTACCTGCGCGAATCCGTCATCTGACAGAACGGAACAATAGTCGGGTTTTGGAAAGGGGTTTGGTATGAGGAAAACAGCAGGCAGGCTCCTGGGCCTTCTTCTTGCCCTTGTGATGCTCGCGGGACTGATGCCCGTCCGGACGCAGGCGGCGGAGGGGTACGCCACACCGGGGACGCTGAAACTGATTCTGCCCGAATTGGGCGGATCGTTTGACAGTGCGGTAAACGCGGATGTGGTCATCGATGGCGGGGAACACTATACACTTACCGCCTACTGGTATAACGGCGGGAAGCCCTCGACCCATCCCGGAGCGGGGCTGGCCCCGGGTTCTTTTGTGGCGGGCAAGCTTTATTTTGCCGAACTCTACCTGGATGCAGAGGAGGGGTATTATTTCCGGGATGATCCCGAGTTTACGCTCGACGGGGCAGAGGTCCGGGATAAAAAGGTCGTATGGGGCGGCAAGCGGCTGTATATCTGCACGGAGGATATTACGTTTACACTTGCGACCTGGAACGCGGGCGACGGAACGGGAGAGGAGATCGTTGAGACGGTTGGGATGGGAACGCAGATTACGGTCAGAGGGTTCCCCGAGAACTGGAAAGTGCCCAAGGGGCTTCATTTTGCCGGCTGGAAGTATGTAGACACAGCAACACAAGGAGAGCCGTATCCGCTTAACATCGGGTGGGTCGGCTGGCCGTATACCGTTGGCAGCAGCCCGGTCTTTACAGCATACTATCAGAATGTGGTCGAGGGCTGGAAGGATATCGGCCTCGGCGGCGTGGATACCGGCAAGCTCGGGGGATGCATCGTCAGTGAACTGGGCCTGCCGAAGGACGGGACGGTTCTTGTCGAACCCGGCAGCACGACGAATGTAATGGTCCTGATGAAGGAAGGCTATCGGCTGAAGAAGAATCAGATTCAGCTGATCAGCGCGGACGGCAAAACGGTGCTGGCCACGGTCCCCATGACCTGGAACGAGGAGGACGATAGTTACAGCGGGGATTTCAAGATGCCCAGCCAGGACGTCAGCCTTCGTTTTGCCACGGAGAAGGCCAAATATACCGTCTCCTTCAACGCCAACAGCGGCAGCGGCTCGATGGCCCCGGTCACCGTCACAGCGGGCGAGAAGCTGAAGCTGCCCCAGTGCACCTTTACGCCGCCTTCCGCGGACAAGGTGTTTGACCGATGGGATGCGGGCAAGCCCGGCGACATGGTGGACATTGGTTCCGACTGCACCATTACGGCGCTCTGGAAGGTGAAACCGGCGGATCCGCCGCAGCCGGAGCCCGATCCGGAACCGCAGCCGCAGTCCATTCCGATGCACCGGCTGTACTATCCGGGAACCCACGAGCATCTGTACACGTCGGACGCATACGAGGTGTCCGTCCTGACGACGCCGGAGCGCGGCTGGGAGTATGAAGGCATCGCCTGGCAGGCGCCGGCAGCCGGCGAACCGGTGTACCGGCTGTTCAACCCCTACAGCACGGACCATCACTACACCATGGATTACAACGAGTACATGGTCCTCGGCTCGAAGGGATGGGAGCAAGAGGGCATCGGCTGGTATTCGGATCCGGGACACGGCGTTCCGCTGTACCGGCTGTTTACGAAGGCGCTGGACGTCGGCGCCCATCACTATACGGCGGATGCCTATGAGCGAAGCGTGCTGCTTAACGGCGGAGCGTGGATCGACGAGGGCATCGGCTGGTACGGCCTGAAATAATCCGGCCGGCAGTTCAGCTGCGGTATTCCCAGAAGGCGACGGCCGCGGCCGCGGCGACGTTTAGGGAATCCACGCCGTTCTGCATCGGGATGACCGCCTGAAAATCGGAGGCCGCAAGCAGGGTGTCAGATAAGCCTTTGTCCTCATTCCCGGGGACAAAGGCGATTTTTTGTGCCTGTTTGAGCCGGGCGTCGTCGAGAGGGACGGCGTTTTCGGACAGGGCCAGGGAGACGACGGTGAAGCCGGCGTTTCTGACGATGTCGATGCTGTCGGCGTCCATCGGCGCCCATGGCACCTGGAAGACGGTGCCCATGCTGACCCGGGTGCACCGGCGGTTGAAGGGATCGCAGGAGTTTCCGGCAAACAGAATGGCATCCATGCCCATGGCGGCGGCCGAGCGGAAGATGGCCCCGGCGTTGGTCGGATTCTCCACGTCGTCGAGAATGGCGATCCGCCTTGCGCCGCGCAGGACAGACGATACGTCCTCGGGATCGCGGCGGTGCAGGGCGGCAAGAACGCCGCCGGTCAGGGCATAGCCGGTCACTTCGCGCATGAACGCGTGCGAAGCGACATAGACCGGGGTGTCCGCGTCCGGCGCAAGCTCCGCGCCAACGGCGTCCTCCCGGCCGGCTTCGATCAGATAGGACAGCGGGCGGTATCCGGCTTCCAGCGCGCGGCAGATGACGCGGATGCTTTCACAGACAAACAGTCCGCCGTCCGGTTCGTAATAATGCCGCAGCTGGCGCTCGTTCAGATGGGTATAGATCTGCAGGGCTTCGTCCTGCGGATCTGTGGCTGGGATCAGGTTCATGGGGGCACCGTTTACAGACGCTCGGCAATCATTTTGACGAGGGCGTCGTATTCCTCCTGGGAAAGCAGGGTTTCCTGCGGGTTCATGGCGAAAACGCCGCCCCATTCGTATCCGTCCTTATACTTGGGCACCAGGTGGAAGTGCAGATGGTGCATCGTGTCGCCGTAGGCGCCGAAATTGATCTTGTCCGGATGGAAGAGCTCGTGGAGGATTTCGGCCACGTGGTTTACGTCCTCCATGAAGGCGATGCGCTCTTCTTTGGTCAGGTCCGTGATGTCATCCACGTGCCGTTTGCTGGCGACGATGACGCGGCCGCGGTGGCTCTGTTCCTTGAACAGGATGACCTTGGACATCGGCAGCTCGCCGATTTTGATGCCGAACGCGTCGAGCAGGGCGCCTTCCGCGCAGTAGGAACAGTCGCTGTGTGTCATGGGAATACCTCCTTGTCTGTGGAATGGGTGTCACAAAAGATACAGAAATTGTATCACGTTTTATTGCATGTGTCATTTGTGGTATACTGATGGAATCTGAACGATCCGGCGATCCGCCGGTTTTCGCAAAGGAGGCATGCGGTTATGATGAAACGGTACACAGCATTGATTCTTGCAGCGCTGCTGGCGCTGTCCCTTTCGGCCTGCGGTGGCAATTCCGCGGCGGACGCGGGATCGGAACCGTCGCGCACGGCTTCGGCCGATGCTTCGGCGGACGGCGCGGACGCGTCTTCACAGGAACCGGCCGATGCGGAAACAGAGCCGGCGGAGGAGGACGCGGCGGATCCGTCGGCGGAGGAGGACGCGGCGGAAGAGGAGCCGGAAGGACTTGCGCCGCTGTCGGTCATCCGCTCCATGCACCAGGAATATGCCTGGGACGACAGCTGGGGCCCGGTGAGCCGGATGAGCTACGAGCTGTTTTCCCTGGGCGAAGAAAGCGCGGAGAAGTTCCCGGAACTGGCAAGAGCCGTGGAGGAGTTTAACGCCATCGAGGAAGAAGCGCTGAGCTCAGAGTTTGCCGAAATGGAAAAGGGCGCGCGGCAGATGCTTGCCGAGGCGCCGGCGGACTATTTCCGCACGCAGGTGATCGAGCGCGGGGTTTTTGTGCGGCGCGCGGACGACGCGGTGCTCTCGGTCCTGCTGAACACCTACTACGATTACGGCGGAGCCCACGGCGGCACGCAGCTGACCGGCGTGACCTTTGACGCGGCCGGAAAGGTGCTCGAACTGGACGACGTGGTGAAGGACACAGACGCGCTGCCGGCGCTGATCGAGGAGCAGCTTCGGGCGCATTATGATCCGAAGTATTTCTATGATCCGGAGGAGTTTCCGGCCTGGATTGAGGAACATGTCGAGGAGCTGCCCTGGACGATCGAGACCGGCGGCATCACGTTCTACTTTAATGAATATGTCATCGCGCCTTACGCGGCCGGATACCAGGTCGTTTCCGTGCCGTTTGCGGGCAATGAGGACGTGTTTGCGGAGGCGTTTCTTGAGACACCGGCCGCCTGGTGCCGGGAAGTGACCGCCCACGTGCCGGTTTATGAGGATCTTGACGGCGACGGCGCCCAGGAGACCATCCTTGTCTACCGCGAGTGGGACGAAAACCAGATGGGGACCGGTGTCCACGTGACGGTCGGGGAGACCGACGTGTTCCAGCCGCTGGAAATCTGGAAAATGTCCCCGGTGCTCCTTCATACGAAGAACGGCAAAAACATGCTGTACGTCGCCGCGGAAACCGGATTCGGCTATCATCTGATGATCTTTGAACTGTCGGCGGACGGCGCGGCGCTTGCCGAAACCCGGGAGGCCTACTGGCACGATCTGTGGACGCCCGGCGACGAAGGGTACTACATGAGCTGGCCTGTACTGACGGATCCCGGGGATTTCCTTCTGGATACGCCCGTGAATACGATTTCCTACATGTCCGGCTACAAGCACTACGAGGCCGGCGCCGACGGACGGCCGGTCTCCGGGACGGATGAGTACACGCTGAACTGGCCGGTGGAACTGATCCTGCTGCAGGATTTCACCTTTGAGGAGCTTGACGCTGACGGCCGTTCGACGGGTGAACGCAGCCTGCCCGCCGGATCCGAGGTCTCCTGGATCCGTTCCGACGGCGCGACGGACGCGGTCTTTTCCTATGCCGGCGAAGACGGCGGGGATGAGGAAGAAACGCTGCTTCGCGCCAAGGTTGTGATGACGGAGGAGGAAACCCTCGTCGGCGGACATCCGGTGTGGGAGCTGTTTGATTTCCCGGAAACCCTGTTCGGAGGGGAAGGAAACGACTGGAATCCGACGATCATACAGCGTCAGATTCTGCTGGATACCGACACCATCGGCGGCGTCATCTTCCTCGGATACATCGACCCCGGCGCCCCGATGTACTGGGACGACCCGGATTATTACCGGAACTTCATCACGAAGGCCGGCTACTGGGATGACTTCGATTTCTTCTCCGAGCTGATGTCGGACCACTTCGTTGCCACCGACTGGGGCAACGAGCTGTACGCGATCATCCCCGCGGACCCGAACGCGAACGTCGAAATCTACGAATGGATCATCGGCGAAGAGAACGGCTACACCGGCGAGCGCGGACAGCTGCTGTACCACGGCGAAAACGGATCGCCCGTCCTGCTGAAGTGCAACGTCAGCGACATCATGCCCAGCGCCCTCGTCGTGATCACCAATCCCGACGGCCGCACGATCGAATGGAATCCCTTCATCAGCCTGATGGACGGACACGTGCAGACCGTCTCGAACCTGGAATACATGTTTGACTTTACGATCTATCCGGAAGGATAGGGGAAAAGCAGAACGGGGGTCAGGCACGCGTTCCGTTTTTTCCAAAAAGTGGAACGCGTGCCTGACCCCCGTTCCGTTTGCACCGCACCCGGAAAAATGATAGACTGATAAAAGCATCGTTGATCGGTGCGCAGGTGAAAGGTGCACGTCCGAAAAAGGGGGGCGTGCGGCAGTGAAATACCGGAGGTTCTGTTATGAAAAAGTTTGGAATTCGTGAAGTTGTGGCGATGGGTATCGGCACGGCGCTGTTCGTGGTGCTGACGACGATCTCCATTCCGCTGGTGGTGGTTCCCAACACCTACCTGGCGCCCCGGATGGCGGTTCTTGCCTTCTTCTCGGCGGTGTTCGGCCCGGTGGTCGGCGCGGTGATCGGCTTCCTGGGACATGCGCTGGGCGATGCCATTTTCTATGGTTCGGTCTGGTGGAGCTGGGTTGTTCCGGAGGCAGTGGTCGGCTTAGGGATCGGCCTGTTCGTGAATAAGTACGGTGTGCGCGCCGGTCAGTTTACCGCGAAGAAGCTGGTGCCGTTTAACGTCGTTCAGGCAGCGGCCAATGCGGTCGCGTGGATCGTCGTCGCCCCGGTGCTCGACATCCTGATCTATGCCGAGCCGGCGAACAAGGTGTTTGCGCAGGGCTTCTTTGCGTTCCTCGGCAATTCCATCGTCATCGGCATTTTAGGTTCTCTGCTGCTCATCGGTTATTCAAAGATTGCAGGAAGCTCTTCCGGTCTGAAGAAGGAAGACTAGTTTCGGCAATTGACAGGAAAGAAACAGGCTTCCGCGGATTCGCCGGGAGCCTGTTGTGTTTTGCGGAGAGTTCTTATGGCACCCAGTTCAACCCTGCGGGAAACAGAGCCGGTGATCCGGTTTTCCGATTTCTCATTCCAGTACCGCTCCCAGACGGAGCCGACGCTGCATCACATCAACCTGACGATTCACGCCGGGGAGAAGATCCTGATCGCCGGGCCGTCGGGCTCCGGAAAATCGACGCTGGCGCACTGCATCAATGCGCTGATCCCCTGTTCGAGCCCGGGGGAAACCTCGGGGGAACTGACCGTCTGCGGGGTGGTTCCGGAAAAAGAGGGCGTGTTCGGCATGTCCAAACACGTCGGCACCGTGCTGCAGGATACGGACGGGCAGTTTATCGGGCTGACCGTGGCGGAGGATCTGGCGTTTGCGCTGGAAAACGATGCCGTGGAGCAGGAGACGATGAAGCGGCGCGTGGACGAGGTCGCGCAGATCGTGGAGATGAACAGCTTCCTGCGCAATGCGCCGGGGGAGCTGTCCGGCGGACAGAAGCAGCGGGTGTCCCTGGGCGGCGTTCTCGTGGACGACGTGTCGGTGCTGCTGTTTGACGAGCCGCTGGCGAACCTCGACCCGGCGACGGGCAAGCGGACCATCGCGCTGATCGACGACATCATGAAGCGCGAAGACCTGACGGTCCTGATCATTGAGCACCGCCTCGAGGACGTGCTGTACCGGGATGTCGACCGGATCGTCGTCATCAACGAGGGCCGGATCCTGGCGGATCTGACGCCGGACGAGCTGCTCTGCACCGACGTGCTGCGCAGCCAGGGCATCCGCGAGCCCCTCTATATCGAGGCTTTAAAACACGCCGGCTGCGTCCTCGATCCGGCAGATCACCCGCAGCACATCGGGACGATGAACGTTTCGCCTTACCGGGACGCCGTGCGGGCCTGGTTTTCTTCGGTGCCGGTTCCGGCGCGGAAACGGTCGGACGAGCCGGTGCTGTCGGCGGAGCATCTGTCCTTTTCCTATGACGACCGGCGCAAAGTGCTTGACGACGTCAGCTTTACACTGTACCGCGGCGAGATGGTCTCGCTGGTCGGCAAGAACGGCGCGGGAAAATCGACGACGGCGTCGCTGATCTGCGGTTTCTACAAGCCCACACAGGGGCGGATCCTTCTCGAGGGAAAGGATATCGCGCCGCTGTCCATCCGGGAGCGCGGGGAGAAGATCGGCTACGTCATGCAGAGCCCGAACCAGATGATCAGCAAGCCCATGATCGCGGAGGAGGTCGGCTTAGGTCTGGCGGTCCGCGGCGTGCCGGAAGCGGAGGTGACGGAGCGCGTGAACGAAACGCTGCGCATCTGCGGGCTCTATCCGTTCCGCAACTGGCCGGTGGGTGCGCTGTCCTTCGGGCAGAAGAAGCGCGTGTCCATCGCGTCGATCCTTGTGATGCGCCCGTCGGTGCTGATTCTCGACGAGCCGACGGCGGGACAGGATTACCGCCATTACACGGAGATTATGGAGTTTTTAAAGGACCTGAACCGTCAGATGGGACTGACCATTCTGATGATCACCCACGACATGCATCTGATGCTCGAGTACACGGACCGCGCCCTCGTCCTCTGCGACGGGCAGCTGCTGCGGGATGACACGCCGGCACGGGTGCTTGTGGACGACGCGCTGGCGGACCGTGCGTATCTGAAACGCACGTCGCTGTACGATCTTGCGAAAAAATGCGACATCGAGCCGCCGGAGGATTTCGTCGGACGGTTCATTTCCTATGAACGCAGCGGACGGGGAGGTGTGCGATGACGAAGATGCTTTCCTATGTCGAGAAGGACACCTGGATCCATCGGCTGAGCGGGTTTACGAAACTGCTGTTTTTCCTGCTCTGGTGCATCACGAGCGCCCTGACCTTCGACACCCGCATGCTGCTTCTGATGATCGCGGTCTCATTCGCCGTCTACGCCATGTCCAAAACGGACTTCCGGCAGGTGGGCGGGGTGTTTGCCTTTGTCATGGCGTTTATGGTCATCAACCTGCTGTGCATCTTTTTCTTCGCCCCGTACCAGGGGACGGAGATCTACGGAACCCGGCATGACCTGTTCCATCTGTTTGGAAACTACACCGTCACGGCGGAGCAGCTCTTTTATGAGTTCAACGTGATGATCAAGTATTTCACGATGGTTCCGGCCGCTTTTATGTTCCTCGTGACGACGGACCCGAGCGAGTTCGCGGCCTCTTTAAACATGGTCGGCGTCCCCTATACGATCGCCTATTCCGTTGCGATCGCGCTGCGGTATATTCCGGACATCCAGGGTGAATTCACCCGCATCAAAAACGCCCAGGAAGCCCGCGGCATCGAAATGAGCGACAAAGGGAAGCTGATGACCCGGATCAAAAACACCGCCAGCATCATCTTCCCGCTGCTGTTCGGTACGATGGAGCGGATCGACTCCGTCTCCAACGCCATGGAGCTGCGCGGCTTCGGGAAAAAGAAAACCCGCACCTGGTACGCCCGCCAGCCGCTGCGAAGAAACGACGGACTCGTCATCGCTCTTTCCATCGCGTTCTGCGCGGCCGTCCTGATCGTGACGTTCGCCGACGGTTCGCGGTTTTACAACCCGTTTATGTAAACCGGAACAGGGGCTTGCCCCCGAAAACCGGAACAGGGGCCTGACCCCCGTTCCAAAAACCGGAACAGGGGTCAGGCACCCGTTCCACTTTTTCAGGCAGGTGAGAGATGAAATTCTACGAAACGGCAAATGCGCAGAAGGAGGAGCTGCTTTCGCAGCTGGAACAGGCGAAGACGGCCGACGCGGCGGCGCGCGTGCTCGACAGCCGGCTGGACCGCTATCTGATCGCGCAGAATGAAAGCTGCGACAGTCCGCGCGGACAGGAGATGGCGGCGTCGCTGGTGGGCGCGCTGCGATCGTCGCTGCCGCTGCTGGACACCTCCGGAGAGGTGCGCGTCTGGGAGCGGATGCCGAAGGATGCCGAGAATCCCTACCGCGCAAAAAACGCGGAGCGACGGACGAAGGCCGTGCTGTTCGCCCTGGCGGGGCTGGTGTGCATCGCGCTGTCCGCGGGAACCGGAATGCTGCTCGAACCGCTTTCTTTAGGGCAGGCCGGGCGGATCATTCTGCTGATCCTGGCCGCTGCGGGGAGCCTGTTGTTCTGGCTGTCCGGCCGGAAGTCCGTGCCGAAAACGTCCGCTTCCGGCGGCAAAAATGAATCCGAATACGAGGTCCGCATCGACGCGGCCAAAACCTGCCGCACCTTTCTGGCGATGCTTCAGGTGCTCGACCGGCAGATCGAAGAGGCGGTTTCGAACGAGCGCTGGGAGAAATCCCAGGCGGCCCGCGAAGAGGCGGTGTTAAGCCCGGAGGAACTGGCGCTGTACGGCGGGCTTCTGGAGGCGGCGGAAAGCAACGACGGCGAGTTTGCCCTGGAGCGCGCGGAAGGCGTCCGGCACTTCCTGCACAAAAAGGGCATCGAGCTGGTTTCCTACAGCCCCGAAGAGCGTGAGCGTTTCGACCTGCTGCCCGGCGTCGAGCGCGCGACGATCTGCCCGGCCATGGTCTACGAAGGAAAGACCATCCGCAAAGGGCAGGCAACGGAAAAATGAGTCACAGGGGACGATCCCTTCTGACTCATGGAGGAGCGGTGATGAATCGGTTTTATGGTTTTGATCTGGGCGACGCGGAGAGCGCGGTCACCCGGCTGGAAAAGGAAGAACAGGTAACGCCGTCTGTGATCCCGGTGGCCGGCAGCGGCAGTTTCATTACGGCCTACGCGACGCAGACGAACGGGGAGCTTCTGATCGGGGAGCGGGCCTGTTACGCGGCGGACGTCGTGCGCCGGCGGCTGCGTTTTAAGAGCCGGTTTCTGACGGATCCGGCGGTGGAAGGGGACGTGAAGCGATTTGCGGCGGGCGTGCTCGGCGAGCTGTACGGCAGCGGCGATCTGGTGGCCAACGACGACGTCTGTTTTTACGTCGGCTGCCCGGCCGGATGGAACAGAAACGACCGGGAGCGCTACCGGCAGATCTTCGAACAGGCCGGCTACCCGCCGACGCGGATCGTGTCGGAATCCCGCGCGGCGATGGTTTCGGCCTGCCAGTCAAAGCATCTGCAGGTGGGCTACGACATCCTTTCGAAGCCGGTGCTTGTCGTGGATATCGGTTCTTCCACGACGGATTTCGCGTATATCATGAACGGCAAGGAAGCCGAGATGCACACGGCCGGCGAGGTGGCCTTAGGCGGCGGTCTGATGGACGAGGCGATCTTAAACGCGGCCATCGAGGACGCGATGCTGACCCGCGAGGTGAAGAAGGTCTTCGCCGAATCCGAGGCCTGGAAGCATTACTGTGAATTCGCCGCCCGCCGGCTG
Source organism: Shuttleworthella sp. (assembly GCA_045545575.1). Classification (GTDB taxonomy): domain Bacteria; phylum Bacillota; class Clostridia; order Lachnospirales; family Lachnospiraceae; genus Shuttleworthia. Next base: position 1,988 of record JAZQBE010000088.1, on the reverse strand, counting down.
AAGGAAAAGTATTTCGGCGACGAGGCCTATTGGAAGGAAAACGTCTGCCGGGAAACCGTGCAGATCCGCTATCGCCTGCCGATGCGGCTGACGCTTCGGCTGGACGAAAAGCGCGCGGAACGTCTGCTGAACGGGCCGATGGATTCGCTGGACGGCCGTTCGTTTAAAGAAGTCTTCACGGACAGCCTGCGGGACGTAAAGGAGCACATTACCGGCGCGCAGCCGGAACTGCTGTTTTTAACCGGCGGCGTGTCGAAGATGGCCGCCGTGCGCGGCTGGTGCGCGGACGTGTTCCCGGACGCCGTGATCGTGCTGGGGACCGAGCCGGAATATTCTGTCAGCCGCGGTCTGGCCTGGAGCGGGCGCATCGACGAGGAACTGCGCGAATTCCGCCGGGAACTGAAGGAGCTGCAGGATTCCCACACGGTGGAGGACATCGTTTCCGACCACATCAAAGAACTGTACCGCAGCCTGGTGGATACCATCGTGGATCCGCTGATCGACGAAGTGGCCCTGCCCGTATTCCGCCGCTGGCGCAATGGCGAGATCGCCGCGCTGTCCGACACGGACGAGGAACTCGAGCACGGCATCGAATCCTGGCTGCGTTCCGAGACCGCCCGGGAAAAACTGGTGGAGCCCATCACGAAATGGCTGCGCCCGGTCAGCGAGGCGCTGGAAGAGTACACCGTGCCGATCTGTGTGAAGCACCACATCCCGTACACCGCCTTAAGCCTCCAGTCGGGATTCTCGGCATCGGATCTGGAAATCCGCATCGACGCACGCAACGTCTTTGCGGTGGAAGAGATCACCTGGCTGATCGATTCGCTGATCAGCATGCTGGTCGGCGCGATCTGCGGCGGCGGCGGGATTGCCCTGGTGTCCGCCGGCCCGGGCGGAGCGATGGCAGGCATTCTCGCCTCGGTCGTGGTGCTTCTGCTCGGCAAAAACAAGATGGAGGAAGCATTGCTGTCCATGAAGCTTCCGAAGCCGATGCGAAAGATGATCCCCGAAGGCGCGTTTACGGCCCGCATGAAGAGCGAAAGCCACGATATCAAGGCGAAACTCTACGACAATTTAAACGAAGAACGCAACGCCGAAATCACCGGCCGGCTGGTGGACGACATTTCCCTGCAGATCGAGCAGTGCCTGACGCGGATGGCCGAGATCGTGGAAATCCCGCTCGGGTGATTTTTTGGAGATCGTTCTTGCCCGCAACCCTGCGCTGGTGTAGAATAAACCAATCAAATGACCACTTGTTAAAGGAGGAATCTATGGTATTTGACAGACGTCCGGAGGATATGGAGAGAATAACGACAGAAGCGCAGGCGCTGGCCTTCATCGATGAGCAGGTCGAAGCGATGCGCGAACAGATCGGGGACGGCAAGGTGCTCCTTGCCCTGTCCGGCGGCGTGGATTCTTCCGTGGTCGCGGCTCTGCTGATCAAAGCTGTCGGCAAGCAGCTGGTCTGCGTGCATGTGAACCACGGTCTGCTGCGTAAGGGCGAACCCGAACAGGTCATCGAGGTGTTCAAAAACGAGATGGACGCCAACCTGATCTACGTCGACGCCACCGACCGCTTCCTCGATAAGCTGGCCGGCGTGGCCGAGCCCGAAAAGAAGCGTCATATCATCGGCGAGGAGTTCATCGACGTTTTCGCGGACGAAGCCCGCAAACTGACCGACGTCAAATTCCTGGCCCAGGGCACGATCTGGCCGGATATCTTAGAGAGCGAGCGCGGCATCAAGGCCCATCACAACGCCGGCGGTCTGCCGGAAGACATCGCGGCCCGCTTTGAGCTGGTTGAGCCCGTCAAGATCCTTTATAAAGACGAAGTCCGTGTGGTCGGGCGCGCGCTGGGTCTGCCGGAAGGCATGGTCAACCGCCAGCCGTTCCCGGGCCCGGGCCTCGGCGTCCGCTGCCCCGGCGCGATCACCCGCGACCGCCTGGAAGCCGTGCGCGAATCCGACGCGATCCTTCGCGAAGAGTTC
>JAZQBE010000087.1:0-2475 GCA_045545575.1 Shuttleworthella sp. | reverse complement strand
CAGAAGCTGCCGTCATCCGCGGGCTCCTCCGCCGCCCCCAGGTACACGCAGGGCTGCTCGTAGGTGCTGTCTGCGTAAACCTGGCCGTCCGCGCCGGGGTTTCCGAAAAAGAACCCGGTGCCGAAGGGCCGGTGCGTACAGGCGTCGATCTGCTTCTCATACCAGGACAGCCGGGCCTCGTACCGTTTCGGGTCGTCCAGAAAGTCCTCCATGGCCAGGCGGTAGGTACGCGCGCAGACCGCCGCGTACAGCGCGGTCTTCATGCGGCCTTCCACCTTGAAGCTGTCGATCCCGCAGGCGATCAGTTCGGGGATGTGCCCGATCATGCACAGGTCGCGGGAGTTCAGCAGATACGTGCCGCGCGCGTCTTCTTCGATCGGGAAGTATTCGCCCGGCCGGGTTTTCTCCGCAACCGTGTATTCTGCCGTCTCATAACTCCACCGGCAGGGGTGGGCGCAGGCGCCGCGGTTGGCGTCCCGCCCGGTCAGCACCGCCGAAAGCAGGCACCGCCCCGAATAGGAAATGCACATGGCGCCGTGCACGAAGGTCTCCAGTTCCATGTCCGGCGGCATCTCGCGGCGCATCTTGTGCAGTTCGTCCAGGGTCAGTTCCCGCGCCGAAACGATGCGCGACGCGCCCAGATCGTGCCAGAACCGCGCCGTCATGGGATTGGTATTGTTCGCCTGGGTGCTGATGTGCAGGGCAATCCCCGGACAGTGCTTCTGCGCGAGCAGAAAGACGCCCGGATCGGAAACGATCAGCGCGTCCGGCGGCTCGGGCATCGCCGCAAGCCGGTCGAGATACGACGCCACCCCGGAAAGGTCCCCCGGGTGCGCAAACACGTTGACGGTCACATAGACCTTTACCCCCGCGCGGTGCGCGAAGGCAATGGCCGCCTTCATTTCCGCGTCGGAGAAATTGTGGGCTTTTGCCCGCAGGCCGTAGGCCTTCCCGCCGAGGTACACAGCGTCCGCCCCGTAGCGCACGGCGGCGCGAAGCGACTCCGCCGACCCGGCCGGGATCAGCAGTTCCGGTCTCATACGCCGATGACGACCGGCACGATCACCGGGCTGCGCTGCATCTGCTTCCAGATGTATTCGCTGACGCGGTCGCGCATCGCGGATTTGATCCGCGCCCAGTCGGTGACGCCGGCTTCCTCACAGTCGATCACCGCTTCCTCGGCGGCGCGCCGGGCTTCTTCCATCACGTCCTCCGAATCCCGGACATACACCAGGCCGCGCGTGATGATCTCCGGTCCGGAAATCAGGTGCGACGTCGCTTCGTCGAGCACGGCGATGACGACGACGATGCCGTTTTCGGACAGCTTCTGCCGGTCGCGCAGGACGATGTTTCCGACGTCGCCGACGCCGAGGCCGTCCACCATGACGGCGCCGACCTGGACGTGATCCGTGATCTTCGCCTCCTCGGGGGTCAGCGAAATCACGTCGCCGGAGGAAGGCATGACGATGCGCTCCCGTTCCATGCCGAGATTGCGCGCGATCCGCCGCTGGGCTGTGCGGTGCTTGAGCTCGCCGTGCACGGGAATCGCGTAGCGCGGCTGCACGAGGGAGTAGATCAGCTTGATTTCCTCGGCGCAGGCGTGGCCCGACACATGGACGTCCCCCATCACGATATCCGCGCCCTTTTCGATCAGGTCGTTCATGACATGGGTGACCGCCTTCTCGTTGCCGGGAATCGGATGCGAGGAAAAAATGATCGTGTCGTGCGGTTTGATCTGCACCTTCCGGTGCGTGCCGTTGGCCATCCTCGACAGCGCCGCCATGGACTCGCCCTGGCTTCCGGTCGTGATCAGCACGGTTTTTTCGTCCGGGTAATTGCTCAGCTGGTCGACGTCGATCAGCGTGTTTTCGTCGATTTTCAGATAGCCGAGTTCCGCTGCCGTGCCGATGGTGTTGACCATGCTGCGGCCTTCCACGACGACCTTCCGGCCGTATTTCTGCGCGGAATTGATGATCTGCTGCACCCGGTCCACGTTGGACGCGAAGGTGGCGATGATGATCCGGCGGTTGGGATGCTCCGCGAAAATCGTGTCGAACTGGTAGCCGACGGTGCGCTCGGAGGCCGTGAATCCCGGCCGTTCCGCGTTCGTACTGTCGCAGAGCAGGGCGAGCACGCCTTCTTTTCCGAGCTCCGCGAGCCGCTGCAGGTCAATGGCGTCGCCGAACACCGGCGTGTAGTCCACTTTGAAGTCGCCCGTGTGGATCACCGTGCCGACCGGGTTGTGAATGGCCAGCGCGGCCGCATCGGAGATGCTGTGGTTGGTGCGGATGAACTCCACGTCAAAGGCACCGGCTTCGATGTGGTCCCCGAAGGTGACGACGTGACGTTCGACGACGTCGGACATCGCGTGCTCTTCGAGTTTGTGATCGATCAGGCCGATGGTCAGCTTCGTTCCGTATACCGGCGCGTTCACTTCTTTTAAGACATAGGGGATCGCGCCGATGTGATCCTCGT
>JAZQBE010000086.1:0-22122 GCA_045545575.1 Shuttleworthella sp. | reverse complement strand
TCTGTAGTCCTGAGCATGGATTCATCCTCAACTACTCTGAAAGGGTGATCCTTAAAGGGTATCAGGTCTTGGATCGGGATCTTCTGAACCCGGTCCATCTGTTTATCTTTGTCCAATACTGTTCACCTCCTCACGCATGGACACCGTAGAAGTCATGATTGACCCTGGATTGATAGTAGGAATCGATTGTGACCGGAGCATTGAAAAGCGTTGTCAGCAGATACTGCTTCATATCCCGTACATAGGTCGTATTCTCTTTCAGACAGTCCAGAACATATTGGATGTGCATGGAGTTCAGCTTCATCAGCCTGCTCTTTACCACCTCAATGGGTTTATCGTCTCCGGCAATGCGGATGGTCTTTCTCTTGGACGAGCAGGTTTCCGCCAGAAGGTCCAGAATAGCCTCCAAGGTTTCTCTGTCCCTCGACTTGTCCTGCATCAAGATGGGAATCTCCAATTCATCCATGAAATACTCTTCGTAACGCTTGTAATCGTCGATTCGCTTCGGTTCGCTTCCCGGAAGGAAAGAAAGATCAGTATCATTCAAATCAGTCTTTTTATCATTAGTCTTATTAGAGTGTGATTCTGACACTTCCAGAGATGTCGCTTTCACACTTCCAGAAGTGTCGTTTTGACACTTCAAGAAATGTCTTTCCCCATACTTATCCACAGTCCGATAGAAGCTTTTCACATAGATCAGGTTGGGCTTTCCGAGGCCCTGCCGTTTCCGCTCGATGAGACCTGCCTTATGTTCCAGCTCATCCAGAAGCTGAATGGCCTTCTTGTTGCCGCAGTTCATGCTCTCCGTGATCTCCGCGATGGTGAAGATGATATAGACGCGGTCCTGATCATCCCGCCAGCCGTTCCGGTTCGAAAGCTCAGTCCTGTCAAACAGAATGCTGTACAGCAGCTTTGCTTCCGCAGAGATCCCCTTGAAGGTATCATTCTGAAGCAGGATCTTCGGGACCCTGAGAAATGAAAACTGCCCAGTTTCCGCGCTGTGGATATAGTCAAGCACTCATATCACCACCTCCTGAATGGAAAACCTGTCTTTGGAAAGGGGCTTGCGCCGGAAGATGTCCTTATCCTGCTTGCCATAGGGGCAGGTTGAAAACAGGCATTTCCTGTATTTGAAGTCCGGGTGATAGTAGCAGCACTGCCTGCATTTCGGAGCCGTCTTGTTGCGGTCCACCGGCACATCACGCTTCATGAGATTCCTGTAAAAGTTTAAGCTTCCATTCTCACGCATTGGCCGGTACCTCCATCCTGGTTCCGAGGACCTCGTTCATACATTTCTTCATACAGAAACTGACGCAAGGACCGTAACTGCAGCCTGCACAAGGGGATGTCGGCTTCGGGGACTCCGCCAGGTAGTAGCAGTTTTCTTTTTTGAGGGTGCATCCGACTTTCCGGTTCTTCCAGAAGAAACAGCCTCTGCAGCTTCGCGGACGGTCAGCGTAGTAACGCACGCCGTCGATTATGATCGTTTCTTTTGCCATCGATTTTATCCTCCTTCGTTTTTCCTATGATGGTTCTGCAGAGCCTGCAGAAAAGAAAAAAGCCCAGTCACCGTCGTTAAACAGCCACCGGGCTATGTAAGGAGGCTTATTCTTCTGAGAAGACAAAGACGCCCGGCAGGAAGAACTTTCTGCTGAGCGTCTTTAGCACATATAAAACCGAATTAAAAATGTCGGATTCGGTCAGATTCCATCAAATGCACTGAAACGGAAGAGGGCTGTGAAAGGAGGGTCATCTACAGCCTCCAAGCGAGTTTTCGGAGGAGAGACATGCCGCCCTTCAAACCACTGGAAATCGACTTTTTACTCTCCCTCAGTTAGCCCATCTGTTAACTAAAAGAGGTCGAAAATGGGCCGAAAACCGCCGGTTAGCCCCTCGTTAACTACAAAATTTCCGTCAGAATCCGTCAAAACCTGGGATAACCCATCAAAGATTTCCGGGCATGAAAAAACCCCGGAAACGTTGATTTTCCGAGGTTTTTGCATGTTCGTTGGTCTCGATCAGCGCTTGCTGAACTGCGGAGCTCTACGAGCCGCCTTGAGGCCATACTTCTTACGCTCTTTCATACGCGGATCACGCGTCAGGAAACCGGCGGCCTTTAAGACCGGACGGAATTCCGGATCCACTTCCAGCAGCGCACGGGCGATGCCGTGACGGATCGCGCCGGCCTGGCCGGTGTAGCCGCCGCCCTTGACGTTGACAAGAACGTCGAACTTATCGGCGGTTTCGGTCGCTTCGAGCGGCTGACGGACAACGACCTTCAGGGTCTCCAGACCGAGATACTCGTCGATGTCACGCTTATTGATGGTGATCTTGCCGGTGCCGGGTACCAGGTACACGCGGGCCACGGAAGATTTTCTTCTGCCTGTTCCGTAATAACGATTTGCAGCCATGTATCTTTCCTCCTCTGTTTAAAGGTTAAAAGGTGAGTTCTTCCGGCTTCTGTGCCGCGTGCGGATGCTCCGGACCGGCATAGACGAACAGCTTGCGATACATCTCGCTGCCTAACGGTCCCTTCGGAAGCATACCCTTCACCGCGTGCTCAATGACGCGCTCCGGGTGTCTCTGGAGCATGTCGCGAAGTGTGGTCTCCTTCATACCGCCGACATAATCGGAATGGCTGTAGTAGATCTTCTGATCCAGCTTGCGGCCGGTCACCTTCACCTTCTCGGCATTGACGACGATCACATAATCGCCGGTGTCAGCGTGGGGCGTGTAGATGGCCTTGTTCTTGCCGCGGAGCACTTTTGCGATTTCGGAGGTCAGACGGCCAAGGGTCTGTCCTTCGGCATCGACAACGTACCACTTCCGCTCGACTTCTGCGGGGTTTGGCATATAGGTTTTCATTCGAAAATCCTCCTTCAATGTACAGTGATGGCACCTTCCGGTACAATGTCCGAAATACCGGATTGTGCGGCTTATATGAAAAGGCGCGGCTCCGGGGCTAATGGAGGAGCGCTCTTTCTTCCACACAAAAAGCAGACGCCATGGCGTCAGCCTTGCTATATTACATCAATGTGCGCGCCGTGTCAAGTCAGAGATATCGAATCTCTTCGAGTGTCAGGCCGCAGGCCGGCGCCGTCGGACCGGCTTGTTCGCGGTCGCGGGCTTCGAGGATCCGTCCGGCGTCTTCTTCGGGGCGCCGGCCGCTGCCGATCTCCAGAAGCGTCCCGGCGATGATCCGGACCATATTGTACAGGAAACCGTTGCCGGTTACCTCGATCGTTATCAGATCGTCCGCGTCCCGGGTCACGGAAATCGCGTAAATGGTGCGCACCCAGGTGTTTGTCTGGGCATGGACCGAGGCAAAGCTGTGAAAGTCGTGCTCTCCGACCAGGGTCTGCGCGGCACGGTGCATCCGGTCCGCGTCCAGCGGATAGTGATAAAACAGGCTGTTCCGGCCGCGGGTGGGATCCGGAAACGTGCGGTTTAAAATGCGGTACCGATAGGTTTTGACGCAGGGCGCGGCCAGCGGATGAAAATCCGCCGGGACCTCCCAGGAGGCCTGACAGGCGATGTCTTCCGGCAGATGCGCGTTTAAGGCGAACGCGACTTTGTCCGCGGGCATCTGCGACGCGGTCTCGAATACGGCTACATTGCCGCGCGCGTGCACACCGGCGTCCGTCCGGCTCGCGCCGATGCAGCGGATGTCCTCTTTTGTAATCTCCGACAGGGCGCGGTTGACTTCGGCCTGAATGCTCGGCCCGTTGTCCTGCACCTGCCAGCCGCAGTATGCCGTGCCGTCATAGGCGAGGCGAAGCGCGATTTTTCGCATCTTGGAATCCTTCCTGATCAAAAAATGAGGGATCGGCGTCCGGCTTCTGCCTACAGAACGATGCGAAGGACGATCACGACGGCCAGAAACGCCAGAATCAGCACATAGGCGATGCGGTCCGCGTTTGTATAGCGCAGCGGCTTCATCCGGGTGCGCCCTTCGCCGCCGTGATAGCAGCGGGCTTCCATCGCGAGCGCGAGGTCGCCGGCGCGGCGGAAGGCGGAAACGAACAATGGCACCAAAAGGGGCACCATGTTTTTGGCTTTCGTGATCAGGTTCCCGTGCTCAAAATCGGCGCCGCGCGCCATCTGGGCCTTCATGATCTTGTCCGTCTCCTCGGTGAGGATCGGGATAAAGCGCAGGGCGATCGACATCATCATGGCGATTTCGTGCACCGGAACCTTCACCTTCGAAAGCGGGCGCATGGAATACTCCATTCCGTCGGTCAGCTGGTTGGGCGTGGTCGTCAGCGTCATGATCGACGAGCCGACGATCAGGTAGATCATGCGGATCGTCATCAGAACGGCGCTGCGCAGGCCGGCGTCCGTGATTTTGATGAACCGCCAGGACCAGAGCACGTTCCCGGCCGGGGTCAGAAACAGATTGAAGGCACCGGCGATGACCAAAAGCATGATAATGCCGCGCAGGCCGCGCAGCATAAAGGATACCGGCACCTTTGACAGCGCGATGCAGGCGAACAGCCCTGCCGTGACGACCGCCAGTCCCGCCGGATGGTGGACCTGGAACACGGCGATGATGTACACCAGGGTGGCAAACAGCTTCACGCGCGGGTCGAGCCGGTGCAGGACGGAATCTGCCGGGTAATATTGTCCAAGGGTAATGTCTCGAAACATGGGGCTCCTTATCGGTTCAGGGCTTTGAGGATGGAGTCTTTTGCCTCCTCCACCGTCGTCGCGTCGGCGTCCACCGGCAGGCCGGCATCGGCCAGTTCATGCATCAGGTAGGTCACCTGCGGCGCGGCGAGCCCCATCTCTTCCAGGGTGCGGTAATGCGAAAACACTTCGCGCGGCGTGCCGTCGTAGCGCACCTTTCCGCCGTCCATCACGATCATGCGCTCCACGTAGCGCGCCACGTCTTCCATGCTGTGCGACACGAGGATGATCGTATTCCCGAGTCTTTGGTGCAGGTCGGAAAGAAGGTCCAGGATTTCGTTGCGGCCGGCGGGATCGAGGCCCGCGGTCGGCTCGTCCAAAATCAGATAGCGCGGCTGCATCGCCAGCGCGCCGGCGATGGCGGCGCGGCGTTTCTGTCCGCCGGACAGATCAAAGGGCGAGTGATCAAACAGCTCCCCCGGGAACTGCACGAGTCCCAGCGCTTCCTTTGCCAGTTTGCGGGCTTCCTCGTCGGATTTTCCCTGGTTGCGCGGCCCGAAGCAGACGTCCTCCAGGACGCTGACCTCAAAGAGCTGGTGTTCGGGATACTGGAACACCATGCCGACGTTCAGCCGCAGGCTCCGCAGGTCGTAATCCTTCGCGTAGATGTCCTCGCCGTCGAAAAGGATCTGTCCGGACGTGGCGCGAAGCAGGCCGTTCAGGTGCTGGATCAGCGTGGACTTTCCCGATCCGGTGTGCCCGATGACGCCTAAAAACTGCCCTTCCGGGATGACCAGAGAGACGTCGTCGAGCGCCTTGATTTCGTAGGCGGTTCCGCTGCTGTATGTATAGGTGATGTTTTTTAATTCGAAAGCCATGGCACCGTCCTGTCAGGCGAGTCTGCGGATTGCGTCCACAAGCTCTTCGCGCGTCAGCACGCCTTCGGGGATATCGAGGCCCGCTTTGCGCAGTTCAAAGGCCAGACGCGTCACCTGGGGCACGTCAAGCCGGTAGCTTTCCAGTTCCTCCACCCGCGAAAAGATCTCCCGCGGTGTTCCCTGCATCACGATATGTCCGCGGTCCATGACGATCACGCGGTCGGCCCGGGTCACTTCTTCCATGTAGTGGGTGATCAGCAGGATGGTGACGCCCTTGGTGCGGTTGAGCTCCTGCACAGCCGCGAGCACATCCTTGCGGCCGACAGGGTCGAGCATCGCGGTCGGCTCGTCAAGGACGATGCAGGCCGGTTCCATCGCCATGACGCCGGCGATGGCCACGCGCTGCTTCTGTCCGCCGGACAGGCGGTTGGGCGAATGCGTCCGGTATTTCCACATGTTGACGGCCTTCAGGGCTTTTTCCACCCGGGCCCAGATCTCATCCGTCGGCACGCCGATATTCTCGGGCCCGAAGCCGACATCCTCTTCCACCACGGTCGCGATGATCTGGTTGTCCGGGTTCTGGAAGACCATGCCGGCGCTCTGACGCAGGTCGTAGACGCTGCTTTCATCCGCCGCGTCGTAGCCGTTCACCCAAAGACTGCCGCCCGTAGGCGACAGCAGTGCGTTGATATGCTTGGCCAGTGTGGATTTGCCGCTTCCGTTGTGGCCTAAGATCGCGATGAACTGCCCCGGGGCGACGTCGAGGTCGATGCCGTCCAAGGCCATGCTCCGGGACAGGAGTTCACCGTTTTCGTCCCTGCGGACGTATTCATGCTGAAGTTTGATGGCTTTAATGATACTCATGATTTCTCTGCGCGAAGTTCGTTTACGAATGCTTCCATCCGGTCCAGGGCTTCCTTTAAGTTATCCATGGAATACGCGTATGAGATCCGGATGAATCCTTCGCCGCAGTCGCCAAAGGCCGTGCCGGGCACGACGGCCACCTTTTTCTCCTTGAGGAAGCGGGTGGCGAATTCATCCGACGTCATGCCGAATTCCTTGATGCATGGGAAGGTATAAAACGCACCGAAGGGTTCGAAGCATTCCAGGCCCATCCGCTCAAACCGGCGCATCAGGTATTTGCGGCGCGCGTCATACTGCGACCGCATGTCCGCGACGTCGGCGTCGCAGTTGTTGATGGCTTCCACAGCCGCGTACTGGCTCGTCGTCGGGGCGCACATGATGGCGAACTGGTGGATCTTCAGCATCTGCTCGATGATGACAGCCGGCGCGCAGGCGTAGCCTAAGCGCCATCCGGTCATGGCAAAGGCCTTCGAGAAGCCGTTGATTAAGACGGTGCGCTCTTTCATGCCGGGCAGGGAAGCGATCGACACGTGGTCGCCGTTATAGGTCAGCTCGGAGTAGATCTCGTCGCTTAAGACGTACAGGTCGTACTTTTCCACCACCTCGGCAATGGCTTCCAGATCCTTCTTTTCCATGATGGCGCCGGTCGGGTTGTTCGGGAAGGGCAGCACCAGAAGCTTGCTTTTTTCGGTGATGGCCTCTTCCAGCTCCTGCGCCGTTAAGCGGAACTCGTTTTCCGCCTTCAGCTCGATCGGCACGGGCGTACCGTTGGCTAAGATCGCGCAGGGCAGGTAGGAAACGTAGCTCGGCTGGGGGATCAGCACTTCGTCGCCGGGATCGAGCATGGCGCGCATGGCGATGTCGATGGCTTCGCTGCCGCCGACGGTGATGAGGATCTCGTGCTTCGGATCGTAGGAAACGCCGCAGCGGCGGATCAGGTAATCGCGGATGCCTTCTTTTAAGGGCATCAGACCCGCATTGGACGTATAGAACGTGCGGCCCTGCTCCAGCGAATAGATGGCCTCGTCGCGGATGCGCCAGGGCGTGTCAAAGTCCGGTTCGCCCACGCCTAAGGAGATCGCGTCCTTCATCTCGCTGACGATGTCGAAGAACTTGCGGATCCCGGAGGGGGCGATGGACGTGATGGTTTTGTTTAACGGATTTCTCACGGGCTCACCTGCATCCTTTCATCCACCGGCTTTTCCGCGATCACGGTGCCGTGATCCTTATACTTCTTTAAGATGAAGTTGGTCTTGGTCGAAAGCACGGTGTCCAAGACGGAAAGACGGTCGGAGACAAATTCCGCCACCTCGCGCAGCGTCTTGCCTTCGATGATCACCATGAAGTCGAAGCCGCCGGAAATCAGGTAGACGGATTTCACTTCCGGATAATGGTAAATGCGCTCCGCGACCTTGTCGAAGCCCATGCCCCGCTGCGGCGTGACACGCACTTCGATCAGGGCGGTCACCTTGTCGATGCCGGCCTTTTCCCAGTCGATCAGCGTATGATACGCACAGATGATATGGCGCTGCTCCAGTTCTTCCAGCTTCTGCAGCACGGTCGCCTCATCCGTGTCGCACACGGCGGCCAGCTCCAGCAGATCCCAGCGGCTGTTGTGTTCGATGTAGTTTAAAATCTTCTCTTCCATGCGGCGCGCTCCTTTTCTCTTTCCATAAGAACGGCAGGTCTATATTCGATATATTATAAACGAGAACAGCCGCAGATTCAATCTGCGGCTGAGGGAAGTCTGGCATTACAGCAGTGGGTTGTGGCATGCGGGGCACTCGGCCGGTCCCTGGTCCTGCAGGGTCCCGCAGAACAGGCACAGGACTTTGCCGCCATCCGCGCTCTTGTCGTATTTTTCGTAAGGGAATGCAAATCCGGGCAGGTAGCGAACCTTGTCGCCTTCCTTCAGGTAATTATATACCTCCAGGGTCACTGCCTTCTTTTTCTTTCTGCGGGCGCCGGTTTCAAACCAGACCAGATACTTCTTCCGCACGCGCAGCCTCGAGCCGCGGGATCCGCTGACGCGCATGCCGATGTCTTTTTTTGCAACCGTCCCTTCAAAGGACTTTTCCAGCCTGTTTTTCAGATTCACAATCAGCACAATGATGGCCATGACAACAGAGATCGCCAGCCCGGCAACCAGTGCCTGCACCATGGGAGCATGGGAAACCATGCCGAAGACCAGACAAACCACAAGGGGCAGCGCTGTCAGCACACAGGAAACGATCGTTAAGATCCGCTGCTTTTTCTGCAGGGCCAGCTGGAAGTCGTCACTCTCAACGCGCTGTGAAAAGCCGGTCCGGACAGTGGAAACCGCAAAAGGATCCGTCGTTTCCTCCACCTTCCATCCGCAGTTGGTGCAGAATTTCTCACCATCATTTAAGGTCGCGCCACAGTTTTTACAGACCATCGTTTTACTCCCTTTTTAAAAACTATGTTTCCACGGATTCCGGTCATCGTCACGCCTTGTACAGCTCATCCGCCGCCGGCGGTCCGATCGCTGTTTCTCCTTCCGGCGACACCCAGACACGCTCCGGATCTGCTGTCGTCTGTCCGATCACCGCTGCCGGAATGCCTGCTGCACGCAGCGCATCCACAAGGGTTTCTCCGTCAGCGGAAGCCATGAGCATGCAGCCGCTGGAAATCAGGCCATAGGGATCCAGTTTTAACGCATCACAGATGCTTTTCACCTCCGGCCACATGGTTACCTGTTCCTGGTACACCCGTGCGCCCACACCGGAGGCCTCCGTCATCTCCCAGACCGCGCCCCGGATGCCGCCCTCGGTCACGTCGTGCATCGCGGCGACGTCGCAGGCGACGGCAATCCGCGACTCCGGCAGCACCGAAAGCTGCTGATCAAAGGCGGTCGCTGTCGATAAGATGGTTTCCGCGTCTGCCGGACGATCCGTCCCTGTGATCCGTTCTGTCAGCAGGTCGTGCTTTTCCTTTGCCAGAATGGACGCGCCCTCTAAGCCGATGCTTTTGGTCATGACCAGGTCCATGCCGGGTTTCGCACCGCCGGTGGTAATGACACAGCCTTTTTTCACCTTGCCCATGCCGGTGACGGTGACCACCGGCTGGTTGACGACGGCCGTCACCTCGGTGTGACCGCCGATAACGGCAATATTCTCCTTCATGCAGGCGGCGTTCACCTGCTGCATAATCTCAGCCAGAACCGCTTCCTCCGTATCCACAGGAAGAAGCACCGTCAGCAGCACGCCCACCGGCTCCGCGCCGGCGGAGGCGAGATCGTTCAGCGTAACCAGGATACCCAGTTTTCCGATATCCGTGGCGGTACCGGTAATAGGATCCGTGGACAGCACCAGCACCTCGCCCTCGGGGAGGGCCAGCGCGGCGCAGTCTTCCCCGATGCCGGGGCCTAAAAGAACCTCCGGACGGTGGTTTTCGATCTGGCCGATGACGGTTTTCTGCAAGATGCTTTCAGGGATTTTGCCTGGTTTCAGTTTCATCAAAGCAACCCCTTCTTTTCCTTTATAGAGCGATGATTATTCCGCAGCCGTCGTTCCGGCATCCGACGACGAGCTGTCACTGCCCGAAGAGCTGTCGCTGCCCGAAGACGAACTGTCGCTGCCTGAGGACGAACTGTCGCTGCCCGAGGACGACGCCGCGTCCTGCGCGGCCTGCTGGGCCGCTGCTTCCGCCTCTGCCGCAGCCTGGGCCTGACGCTGCTGGGCGCGGTAGGCTTCCGCGGACGCCGTGTACTGGGCGGCGGTATTGCGGATTGTGGCGTCGCTTCCCGTGGCGATGGCTTCGGCGATGGCATTGCGTCCTTCGGCGCTCATGCCGGCGGTACCGATGGTGATGATGGCGTCGGTGCGCTGGTAACGGCTGTTGTTGTAGACGAAACGGTCCACTTCCACGCCGTTTTCCTTGACGATTTTCCAGAGCCGGGCCACATATCCGGTATGGGCGCTCTGCGTACGCTGCACGCTGCCGGCGTCGAACTGGTCGGAGGTAACGTATTTCACCTCATAGTCGTCCTGGGAAACCACCTCGCTCTGGAAGCTGACGGAACGGCTTGCCGGCCGGGTTTCCTTGCCGAAGACGTTGAACGACACGCTGCCGCTGCCGGCCCAGCCTTCGATATAGATGGGGTAATCCGTGTTGTTGCGGAACTGGAAATCCTTGTAATCGCCGGCGATGGCCGCGTCCTCAGAGGGCTTGACGTAGTCCACCATCATGGAGTGGCTGGACCGGGTCACGACCTCGAGTTCCGCGCGGATGACGGCGTTGTACAGGGTGGTCGAAACCTGGCACACACCGCCGCCGATGACGTCCACCACCTGGCCGTTTTCGTAGCCGCCGGCCGTGGTATAGCCGTGGGCTTCATCCATGGGCGACATGGTCTGATAGGCCGAAAACACCTCGCCCGGAAACAGGATGGTGCCGTTGACCAGGTTCGTGGCCGCGCGGATGTTCTGATTGCGTCCGATGACGCCGGACGAGAAATTCGTCGTATAAGTGCCCAGCAGATCCTGTACGGCCGCTAAGGATTCACGGTCGCCGTTCGGATGCGTCACCTGCACGACAAGCGGGATATAGGCGTCTGAGCCGTCCCACTCGGAGTTGATGTAGTCCGCGACCGCGGTCATGGATTTGCCCACGTCCACCGCAATGCCGTCCTCGCCGCCGAGGATCTGGAAGGCCCCGTCGCGGCGCACGAGTTCATATTCCACCGGCGCGCGGTTTAATTCCTGCGCGTGGGCTTCCAGATAGGAAAGAATGCTGCTGTTCGTCGAGGTCAGGGAAATCCGGAAGTCCTTTTCCACGCCGCGGGCGCGGTCCTGCAGGATCGCAAAGCGCTCCAGCAGCTGGCCTTCTTCTCCGTAGCGCAGCGCCTGTGTGACGACGTCGGCGTTTCGCGCGGCGAGGCCCACATCCCAGGCGGCCGCGGTGATCTGGCGGTCTTCCGCGCCCAGGGTAAAGGTCACGCCGCCGAAGCTCTCCACATATTTCTGCACCACCTGGTCGGCTTCCTCGGCTGTCTGTCCGGCCACGGAGGTGCCGGCGATGGACACGTGCTCCGGAATGGTGCCTTCCCGGTTCGTCAGGCGGGCGGCTTCCGCGTCATCCCAGCGGGTGTGGCCGTCGCTTTGCGCCACCTTCTCCATCAGCTCCTGAACGCGCGCGGACGGATCCGGCGCAGCCGGGATCTGTGCTTCGCCCTCGGGGTTCTGTTCATCCAGTGGGCTCTCTGCCGGTTCAGCCGCGGGTTCCGCGGTCCCGGTCGGATTCTCCGCCGGTTCCGCCGGCGTCTCCGCAGGTTCCGCCGGGGTCTCCGCCGGCGTTTCGGCCGGGGTGTCTGCCGGTGTTTCCGCCGGGGTTTCGGCCGGCGTCTCTGCCGGTTCCGGGGCGGTCTGCGGCGCCTTCGGGTTCACGGTCGGCGCCGAAATCAGCGCGAAAGCACCCGGCCGCAGGACGGGGGTCTGCGCAAACGCGGTCCGCGCGGGCAAAAGCACGCAAAGAAGCGCGGCAAGCGCGGTCAAGGTTCGGATTCTTTTTTCTTTAGGACTCTTTCGTTTCATGGATGGGTATCCGTTCCGTTCTGCATAAGGCCTCGCCGGTTACGCGCCGATGACGTGGAACACCTGCCGCAGCAGGATCTCCGCGCCGGCGCACCACAGGAAGATCGTTCCGGCGGCGTACAGCTTTGTCTTCAGTTCAAAACCGTAGCGATAGCCGGTGTAAATTCCGCCGACTGTCACAAGGAGCGACGAGATAATAATCGTAAAGAACATCCGCCAGATGCTCATTTCCATCAGGCCGCAGGCAAAGCCGGCAAAGATGGTGTAAAAACTGGCGACCGCGATGATGTGCACATACTGGCGCACGGTGATTTCCCGGCAGTGCTCCTGCACCATCTCCCGGCGGACGGCCTTCACGAGAAGACGCAGCCCGAGCAGTGCGAAAATGACGACGGCGATGATTTCCCCGGTCACCTGCGGGCTCTTGAACAGCATTCTGCGGTTCGCCAGATAAAAACTGACGCCGAACCCGAGGAAGAAAAACACCTGCTGCAGAAACACGACCAGTCCGGTCACGATCAAGAGCGTGCGGGGCTTGATTCTGGCGAGCATCGCGCCCTGGATCTCCATCGCCGCAAAAATGTCCAGGCTGATCCCGGCAACGATCAATATCACTTCAAACCAGTTCATCTTGGTCTCCTGTATCCTTATTCTTAAAAAACGCACCGGCGAGGGCCGGCACACAAGCTTCCCTACTTTATCCTGTACGGGGCGGCTGTGCAAGATACAACCTGCCCTTAGTGTCGTTACTGGGGCCCGGAGGGCGCGAGCATCCGGAAAATCTCCACCGGCGAGTGCATCATGACATAGAACAGCGCTTCCGTCAGCTCCTCCGGCGCGTAACGCATCCCGCCGCGTGCCCAGGACATCACGATGTAATTGATCTGATGCGCGTAGTAGTCGGCCGCGGCTTCCGGGGTCAGCCACTCGTAATCGACCAGACTGCGCAGCTTCTGCGGGCTGACTCTCGACAGGATCAGCTCCCGGATGCAGGCGATGAGGGTCTCTGCGAAACTGTTCTGTCCCTCCAGCTGCACCGCTTTCAGATAGAAGGCGCGGTCCTCCTGCATTTTTTCGAGCGCAAGCATGACGGCGTCGCGCAGCCGTCCTTCCGCAATCAGCGGCTTCATGGGATCGATCAGTTCCCGCCGCATGATCCACTCCAGCAGCTCGTACTTGTCCTGGAAGTGGTTGTAGAAGGTCGGCCGGATCACCTCGGCCCGGTCCGTGATTTCACGGATCGTGATTTTTTCGATGGCCTTGACCGCCGCCAGCTCCTTGAAGCTTTCCGCGAGCACGCCGTCGATCGCGTTCTTTCCTTGAGTATTCATCGTTTCCTGCTTTCGGGTTTATACGTCCGGCTCGTCGAATACAACCGTGACAAAATAACCCTTCGGAGTCTCCCGCACGTCGGTCACCGTCCCCTCCCGGGAGACGAGCCGTTCGTTTGCGGCGTAGTTGGCGGACATGGCATAGGCCCTGCCCAGCGTATAATAGTAGGAATTCGGCAGCCGCCCCTCCGTCACCGGAAGGACGTCCCCGACCGCAAGCAGGCCGGTCCGTTCCATCTTAAATTCCATCTCACGTTTCATGGTCTGCTCCCGGATTACAGTATGCCGCCCTGTGCGTACAGGCGCTTCATCAGCTGCATCTTCTCTTCGGAGGGATCGCTGTTTTCAAAGGTGACGCTGCCGGCCGCGTCCGGGCGATTCGAAAGCCCCGCCGCCGCGACGCGGCGTTTTAACTCGCGCGCGGTCCCTTCACCGCCGTCGAAGATATCCGTTTTCTCCCCGAGCACAGCCTGGATCTGAGGCCGCACAAAGGGGTAGTGCGTACAGCCGAGGACCGCGGCGTCCACGGCGCCGTCGGCGTAATCCCACAGCAGGTCCCGAAGGAAGCCGAGCAGGCGCTCCTCATCCGTGCAGCCTTCCTCGACAAATTCCATCAGGCCCGGGCAGGACAGCGGGAAAATCCGCGCCTGGTCCTCGTATTCCGCAAACAGCTTTCGGAACTTGTCGAGCCGGATCGTCATCGGCGTCGCCATGACCAGGACGCGCCCGCCGGGATGCGCGAGCACCGCGGGCTTGAGTGCCGGCTCGATGCCGACAAGCGGGAAGTCCGGATACATCTCGCGCAGTCTTCGCACCGCGGCGCTCGTCGCCGTATTGCAGGCGATGGCCGCCGCCTTGCAGCCCCGCGCCATGAGATCCTCAATGTGACCGATGGTCAGGGCGCGCACCTCTTCGGGCGTTTTGGTCCCGTAGGGCGCGTGCAGGGAGTCCCCGAAGTACAGAAAATGTTCGTTCGGCATGCAGGCAGTCATTTCCCGCAGAACGCTGATGCCGCCCATGCCCGAGTCAAAGACCGCGATCGGCGCGTCGTTGGCTGCCGGGGATTCGATGCCGTTTCCGGCCTGTTTTGTCGAAAAGCCTGTATCCATGTGTTTCCGCCTCTGTTCCGGGCTGTGCCCGGCTGCCGGGTTTTTAAGGTCCGCGCCGCCTGTTTTTCGGGTCCGCGGTCTGCCGCAGCACCTGCTAAGGCATGCGGCTGCCGTGACAGGTGAAATAGATGATCTGCCGGTGCTTCGCCGCACGGCGCAGCAGTTCCATTGCCTCCTCGATTTTATCGGCGTCCAGGTTTGAGAACGGGTCGTCTAAGATCACGGGCGGCGTCTGGTTCGGGTAGAGCACGTCCACCAGCGCGAACCGGGAACAGAGTGCCAGAAGATCCTTCGTACCGGCGCTCATAAAGGCCGTGTCCCGGGTCTGTCCGCGAAGCGCGAACACCGGCTGGAGGTCGATGTCGAGGGTAAAAGAGCCGGTTTCCTTTGCTTCCCGGTCCTTCCAGATCCAGGAAAGGTAGTGGCGCATCCGGTCGCCGAGGGGCCCGAGAAAGCGGGCCAGAAACTGTTCCTTCGCCTTGTTCAGGTAAAACTTCGTGGCCTGAATCCGCTCAACGGCCGCCTCCAGAGACGCCCGTTCCTCTTCGAGGACTTCCAGTTCGCGGACGGCGTCCTCGCAGACGTCGAGTTCATTCTGCAGCTCGTTCTGATGGTCCGTCGCCGTGTGAATCTGCGTCTGCAGCGCCCGCAGCCGCTCATCTGTCATGCGCTGCTCCTCGAGAAGCTCCGCGATCGGAATCTCCGGAAGAGCCGCCAGCTCGTCCTGCCGGGCTTCGGCCACCGCACGCGCCCATTCGTCTTCCTGCTTCGCGCACTGCCGGAGACGCTCCATGCGGACGCCGATCTCCTGCAGACGTTCGCCGCAGGTTCCCCGGGCGGCGGGAAAGGCCGAAAGAAAAGCCTCCAGCCGGGC
Organism: Shuttleworthella sp.; assembly: GCA_045545575.1. Classification (GTDB taxonomy): domain Bacteria; phylum Bacillota; class Clostridia; order Lachnospirales; family Lachnospiraceae; genus Shuttleworthia. Next base: position 6,888 of record JAZQBE010000086.1, on the reverse strand, counting down.
CGCATGCAGGTCGATGGACTGCTTCGTCTGTGCCAGGAGCGCCGTGCGCTGTACGTATTCCCGGTATGTCCGGGCATCCTCGGCGAGGCTTTCGATGAGCCGGTCCTCCGCCCCGTCCGCGGCATACAGATCCACACGGTATTCCCTTGCATAGGGCTCGAGCTGTGTAAAGAGCGCCATCCGCGCATCGGACAGCCGCTCGGCAGCGCCGTTTGCGGCCGTAACGGAGGCTTCCTCCTCGGCCAGAAGGCGCAGATAGGCGTCGCGCCGGCGGCGGATCCGGGCCAGCCACTGGGCCGGGCCGTCCGCGTCCTCGTCCGGGTACGGCGCAAAAAACCGGCTGCAGGTTTCCTGATGCTCTTCCTTTTCGGCCAGCAGGGCATCATAGGTCTCGCTTTCCCGCGCCAGACTTTCGGACAGCGCCCGGTATGTCATGCGAAAGGCACGCCTGCGCCGGCCGAAGACAATGGCGGCCGTCACACCGACCAACAGCGCCGCCGCTGCCATGCCGGCCGCCGGCAGGAGTCCGAAGCGGTCCGCCGGATTCCAGCCGTGCTGCAGGCCGAGAACCGCGGCTCCGGCCGCCAGAGCCGCCGTCACCACGATGCAGAGGACAATCCCCGGAAGATCCCGGTGTCCGCGCCGCTGCTCCTTCATCTCTTCCAGTCTGCCGGCGATCTGATCCTGCCGGGCAGCCACTTCGTCCGCACGGCCGTCAAGACGCGTAATCTCCTGCAGCGTGCGGCCGATTCCGTCCAGATCCTCCTCGGCGGGCAGCGCATCTTTGAAATACGTCCGAAGCGCCGACAGCTGCTGACGGCGTTCCTCCGGCATGCGCGCGTGTTCCGTCTCCAGGCGCAGATCCTTCAGCCGGTCCGCGTCCGCTCTCCAGTGCGCGATCTGTCCGACGGAGGGCACCAGCTCTTCCGCGGGAAACAGCGCCTTCAGGCTTTCGACGTATTCCGGCCGCGGCAGCCGCGCCCTTTCGTCCTCACAGGCACGGCGGTCAATCTCCAGCGCCCGCTCTTCCTCGGCGGCCGCCGCGTACTGATCCGCCGTCGGAACGCCGGCGGCAAAAAAGGCTTCCAGCTCCTCGCGCTCCGCGCGGATCTGCGCGAGCCGCTCTTCTTTTTCCTGCAGCGCGGCCATAAAGGCTTCCCGGCGGCTCTGTACGGCAATTTTGCCGTCGAGGGCCTGCTTTTTCGCTTCCAGCGCCGCCTGTTCGGCGCGGGCGTCCTGCAGCTTATGCCGCACGTCTTCCAGCGTTTCCCGGATGCCGTCCTGCTTCGCGATCCGCTGTTTCAGCTCCCCCGCTCTCGTGTTCAGAGCCATCAGCTTTCCGGGGTGGATGCGGGAGTTTCTCGTGTAATCCTTTTCCGCTTCGTCGAGGCGCTGCATCGCGCTTTCAAACCGGGTGACGTCCTCCCGTTCGCTGATTCCCTTCTGCCCCATCCGGGCGTGAAAACTGTCCGTCATCTGCGTGCGCAGGGAGCCTTCCGGCACAAAGATGCTTTTTTCGAAGGAATCGCGGTCCACCGCGAACAGGGCTTCGCCCACCGGGTCGCGGTACGCGTCGGAGGCCAGCATGGTGTCAAGGTCGATCAGCGCAAAAGTGTCGTTTTTGTCCGAGGCCCCGAAGGTGCGCTCGATCCGGTACCGGCGGCCGTCAGCCTCAAACGAAAGACTTCCGCCGTATACGCCGCCGTCCCACGGCCGATAGTGCTCCCGCTCGGTCAGATCCTTGCGCCGCGGCGAATACTCCATGCCGTAGAACAGGGCTTTGATGAAGACGGACAGGGTGGTTTTCCCGGCGCCGTTCTCCTCGCAGAAGGCGTTTAAGCCTTCGGAAAAATCCATGCGGACGTCTGCCAGACGACCGAAGCCCGCAATTTCACAGGACAGCAGTCTCATGGCAGTTCCCACTCCTCTTGCGACAGCGCCGCGATCCCGAGCGCGATGATGCCGGCGCGCTCTTCCTCCGGCAGGTCCGCCGCCTCCAGCAGGCGCACGAACTCTCCTTTCAGCGAAGGATCCGCGGCATAGCGCGCGTAATCCACCGCGACCCGTGTCCGGTCCTTCACGATAAAATAAAAGAACCTGCCGTCAAACCGCTCCGCAAAGCGTGCGGGCTCCACGGGTTCTTCCATGGCCGTCCGCCCCGTCAGCACCAGGCGCACCAGATCCCGCGGGGAGCGGTGGGCCAGCTGTTCTTCCGCCCGCGCCAGCAGGCGGGGCATGTCGTCTTCCGGCGAAACCTCGAGGGTTTCCTCGTACAGGCACCGGCCCGCGAAGGGGATGAACGTGTCCGTGACCCGGCCGTTCGATACCTCCAGCAGCACAAATCCCTTCTCGCCGCATTCGTCGAAGCCACGCCCCTCCAGACATCCCGCGTAGCACCAGACCCCGCGCTCATCGAGGCGCTGCCGGCAGTAACTGTGCACATGGCCCAGCGCGAGATAGTCGATGCCGGCATTGCGCAGCGGGCCGAGAAGCACCGGACAGGTGTCGTCGGTCCCGGCGTAGTCGCTCTCCTGCCCGTGCAGCGTGACAATGTTCGTGCGCGAGGGATCCAGCAGCAGCCGCGCCGCGTAGGTGTCCCTGTTGTTCTTCGTGATTTCGATGCCGCTGATGACCGTCTCCCCGTAATCATAAGACGTCCACGCCGTCTCGGAGAAACGCTTTAAATTGGGCGGGATTTCGGAAGCCTCGCCCTCCCACAGCTCGCTGTCGTCATGGTTGCCGCGCAGGTAGACGAAGTCGATCTGCGGGTAAGCCGCCATGGTCTGAAGCACCCGGCGGCGGGCCGTGCGGCGGACGCGGCGGGTGTCGAACAGATCCCCGGCAATCAGAACGACGCGGACGTCCTGCTCCGACGCCCAGGCCGCCATGCGGTCCCAGGTGTGCAGGAGCTCTTCTCTCCGCTGCTTTGCCTGCTCCGGGGTCAGGCGGCTTTCCATTTTTGCATCCAGATGCAGGTCTGCGCAGTGTATGATCTTCATTCGTACCTGTTTCGCGCCGTTTCGGACGGCGTCTGCTTTCGGGTGACTGTCACATCAGTATTCCGCCTTGTAGCCCAGGCCGCGGATCGTGGCGATCCGGAAATCGTCCCAGTCCTCGAAGCGCGCCCGCAGGCGGCTGATGTGGGTTTTGACGGTATTGTCCTCGCTTTCCGTGTCCATGCCCCAGACGTCCTCGAGCAGCTGTTCCTTCGTAAAAATCTGGCCCGGATAGGACAGAAGTTTAAAGAGCAGGTCAAATTCTTTCTTTGCAAGCTGCACTTCTTCCGTTTCACCGGAAGGAAGCGTGTGGCTGACGGTATAATTGTCCTGGTCGATGACGGTCTTGCCGATGGTGATCTGCCGGTCGCTGTTGATCTTCGCGCGGCGAAGCAGCGATTCGATCCGCCAGATCAGCTCTTCGTAATTCACCGGCTTGGTCATGTAATCGTCCGTACCGCTGGAAAAGCCTTCTTTTTTGTCTTCAAAGGCCGTCTTTGCCGTCAGAAGGATCACAGGCACGTCCGCGCCGTAGTCCCGCAGGGTTCGCACCAGCTCGTATCCGTCCATCCGGGGCATCATGACGTCCGCCACGATCAGGTCGATGTGCTGATGATAAAATTCGTCCAGCGCCTGCTCGCCGTCCTCGGCGCAGACCACGTTATAGCTGCCCCGCAGGCGCGCAGCAGTCAGGGTGCGTGTGCTTTTGTCGTCTTCCACTACCAGTATCGTCGCCATGTCTGTTCTCCCTTCTCCATTGTCTGTGATTTGCTTACAGCGGAAGCTTTACGGTAAAGCACGAGCCTTCGCCCAAAACACTGTCCACATCGATATGCCCGCCGGCCAGTTCCGCGATCCGCCAGGCGATGGACAGGCCCAGCCCCATGCCCTTTGACGCGTGGGACGTATCTGCCTGATAGTATTTCTGGAAGATCCGCTCGACGTCCTGTTGGGACATGCCGATGCCGGTATCGGCCACGGATACCGCGGCGAAACCGTTTTTCTCCTCGAGACGCACGGTGATCTTCCCGCCTTCCGGGGTGAACTTGATCGCGTTGTTCAGCAGGTTCACCCAGATGTGCATCATCAGGTCCGCGTTGCCGGTATAGGTCAGCGGCGCGAGATCCACGTCCATGTCAATGTTCTTCTCCGACCACTGGCGGGACAGAAGGATCACGGCCTGGCGCACCTGCGCGTCAAGGGCGTAGGGCTCCTGATCCGGGATCTCCGTCTGGCTCTCCAGCCGGGAGAGCATCATTGTGTTGGAAGAAAACGACGCGAGCCGGTCGGATTCGTCCGCGATGATCTGCAGGTATTCCTTCCGCTCTTCGTCCGACACCTGCTCTTCCAGCAGCAGGTGCGCAAAGCCGCTGATCGAGGTGATCGGCGTTTTGAATTCGTGCGAGAAATTGTTGATGAAATCCCGGCGGAGCGTCTCCACACTGCCGAGTTGCGAAGCCATGCCGTTGATTTCCTGCGCCACCTCGGCGTAGGGAACCAGGCCGGCCGCGTTCAGTTCCACCGCATAATCACCGTCGGAGATCCGGTGAATCGCGTCGGAGATTTTCGCAAACTTTTTTCCTTCGCTGGCGGAAAGCGCGAAGTAAAACCGCTCCATCATAAAGGCCATGGGGATGATCATCATCAGGCCCACCAGCGGATGACTGACGGCATCCGGGCCCCAGACACGGCTGACGACGAACGCCACCAGCTCGAAGGCGACCACGGAAATGACCGATGGAAAAATGGCAATCAGCGCGTTGTAGTTCCAGCGGCTCATTCCCCGGATGCGCGTGCGCACCTGTTCCGCGGATTCTTCCAGACGCGCCTCAATGGTGGGGCCGGCTTCCTTTGCGGCCTCGCCGCCGCGGACAGCTTCACGTTCGGCGGCTTTGGCCTCCTTTTCCGCTTCGCGGGCCTCGGCCGCTTCGGCTTTCGCGCGCTTTCTGGCCTGCTGCGCGCGCTCCCGGGCGGCAGCTGCCCGCTGCTTTGCCTGTTCCCTGGCGTCAGCCGTCCGCTGTTTTGCCTGTTCCCGCAAGGAAACCTCTTCCGCGGGCGCGGGAACCGGTTCGGGACGTTCTTCGATGATTGTAACCGCAGGCGTGTCCGTTTCCTGGGACTTTGCTTCCCCGCCCGCTTCCGGTTCTTCGTTTTCTCCGGATTCGCTGCCGCCCTCCTGAAGGCGTCTGCGCCGCTCGGATTCCTCAGCCCATCGTCTCGCGCCCTCCTGCCAGCGTTCCAGACGCTCTTCAAAGTAGCGGCCGCGTACCAGCTGGCCGCGGGTATAGTCCTCGACCGCCTTCTTTGCGCCATCGCCCCACATTTCTGCCGTTTTTACGGCAGTATCCTGGAATCGCTCCGCCGTGTGCTGCAGCGCGGCTGCGTGCTGGATCGCCGCCTCTGTCCATTTGTAGGCGGCTTCCGACCAGCGCCCGTCGGAGTCGAGCCCCTCGTCCTGCACGCTGACCAGCGTTTCCTTCAGCTTCTCCGCGCGCTGCCAGGCGGTTTCCACGTCTTTCCAGATGCCTTCGCCCCATTGGCGCGCGCCGTCCCAGGTCTCCGCGGAAAGACGTTCCATTCTTTTATCCTGATCCGCGGATTTCGTTTCTTCGTCCTGCGGCGCGGATTCTTTCTGTTCGGTCAGCGCATCCTGCAAATCCGCATCCGCAGCGCCGCCAGCGCCAGTGATTCTGGGATTTTTCCCGTCATCCATCATCTTCTCTTTCCCGTCTTTCTCTCCGGCAGCATGTGCATATAAACGACCGAAAGCACCTCCGGGATTTCTCCCGGAGATGCTCATCGTACAATCAGATCTGTCAGCTCTTTTTTCGGCGGCTGTCACCGCCGGCTGTGCGCACGTCGGAATTAATCACCGAACACCGCGCGGTAGTCAGCCTGGAACTTCTCGATGCCCTGATCGGTCAGCGGGTGCTTGGCCATCTGCATGATCACCTTGTAGGGGATCGTAGCGATGTCGGCACCGGCTAACGCGCACTCGGTCACATGGGTGGGGGTGCGGATGGAGGCAGCGATGATTTCGGTTTCATAGCCGTAAATGTCGAAGATCTCGGCGATGTCGGTAATCAGATCCGTGCCGACCTGGTTGATGTCGTCTAAGCGGCCGACGAACGGAGAGACATAGGTCGCGCCGGCTTCCGCGGCCAGAAGGGCCTGGTTGGCGGAGAAGATCAGCGTCACATTCGTCTTGATGCCTTCGGAGGAAAGGACCTTCGTGGCCTTTAAGCCTTCGGGGGTCATCGGGATCTTGACGACCATGTTCGGATGGATCTTCGCGATTTCGCGGCCTTCGGCGATCATGCCTTCGGCATCGGTGGTGGTCGCCTTGACTTCGCCGCTGATGGGGCCGTCGACGATCGAGGTGATCTCTTTGATGACTTCGTTGAAGTCACGGCCTTCCTTGGCGATCAGGGACGGGTTGGTGGTCACGCCCTTGATGACGCCCATATCGGCGGCAGCGCGGATCTCGTCAACGTTTGCGGTATCGATGAAAAATTTCATTGGACTCATCTCCTTCTTGTGGTGTGTAAGACATGTGGTTATTACTCAAAAAACGCTGCGCGTTTTTCTCGTTAAGGCTTACGCAGCTTCGCTGCGCGCGTTTTTCGCTGCGCGAAAACCGCCGAAACGCTGCGCGTTTCTAATCCTTACCTACTTGAACGGGTTCTCCGTCGGGTACGGCAGGCTGGCGGGCTGGTTGTAGTTGATGTCTTCCACCGGAACACCGATGTACTTGAAGACCTCATACAGGGCCTTGCCGAAGTGGCCGAAGGCCACGGCGCCGTGGTGCGGATAGTTCTTCTGGATCAGCACGTGACGGTAGAAACGGCCCATCTCCTTGATGGCGAATACGCCGATGCCGCCGAAGCTGCGG
>JAZQBE010000085.1:0-2956 GCA_045545575.1 Shuttleworthella sp. | reverse complement strand
GTTCTATTTCGTGCACCCATCAACCACTATTTCAGCACTTGATGTTATGAAAAATCCATGACACTGGCTTGTTTGACTGAGATATGTCGGGCGGGAAAGCCCGAGTTTTCAACAAAAAACGCTTGATTATATGAGGAGGATTGCAAAAGAGACTGTCCGGCTTCAGGAGTTTTACCATGGCGGATACCACAAGAACTGTTAAAACCGTACTGGATTCCCTTCCCTACGGAACCTATGAAGACCCGGCCGCCAACGGCCGGGTGCGTTTTCGTCCTCTGCCGGAGGGGGTCAGCACCCGGGCGCTTTTGCGTGACGCGGTGATGATCGCCTGGCCCAGTTTCATCGAACTGGTCCTTTCCCAGCTCACCGGCATGGCGGACCAGATCATGGTAGGCCGTCTGCCCGGGGAAGAGGGCATCATGGCGCTGTCCGCCGTGGGTCTGTCCTCTCAGCCGAAGTTCATGCTGATGACCATGATGATCGCCCTGAATGTCGGCGCGACGGCGATGATCGCCCGGTTCCGCGGCCAGCAGAACCGCGAAAAGGCGAATCAGGCCTTCCGGATGGCGCTGGTCATGAACGTGACCCTGTCGGTCCTGTTTATGCTGATCGGCCTCGTCTGGGACCGCCCGCTGATCCGCCTGATTTCGGGCAGCGGTATTTCAGACGAGACCTTTGCCATGGCGGTGGATTATTTCCGCATCCAGATGATCGGCTTCGTGCCCCTGTGCATGACGTTTCTGATCACCGCCTCGCTGCGCGGCATCGGGGATACGGTGACGCCGCTGATCTACAATACGGCGGCCAACGTCATCAATCTGTTCTTCAATTACGTGATGATTTACGGGCACCTGGGCTGTCCGAAGATGGGCGTCATCGGCGCGTCCTGGGCCACGGTCATCGGCCAGACGGCCGCCTTTGCCATGGCCGCGTTCGTCATCCTGAACCGCAAACACTATATCTATCTGCATTTCCGGGAACGGTTCGTCTTTGACGCCGGCATCTTAAAAAGCATCGTGTCCATCGGCGTCCCGTCCATGGTGGAGCAGATCTTCATGCGCATCGGCATCATCCTTTACACCCGCCAGGTCGCGAATCTCGGCGACACGCTTTACGCGACCCACCAGATTGCCATGAGCATCCAGGCGATGTCGTTCATGGTGGGACAGGCCTTCGGCACGTCGTCCACCACGCTGACCGGCCAGTGCATCGGCAAGCGCCGCTACGACATGGCCGAGCACTACATGCGCGCCGTCCGCGGACTGGGGCTGGCGGTGTCCATTGTGCTGATGCTGTCCCTCGCCTTCTTTAACCGGCAGCTCATCGGCCTGTACAACACGAACGCCGAAGTCATCGCCATCGGCGGGCAGATTCTTTTGTTCCTCGCCGTGGTGCAGCCCTTCCAGACCGACCAGTTCATCGCCTCCGGCGGCCTGCGCGCGGCCGGCGACACCGTTTACACCGCCGGCGTCATCTTCGTAACCACCTTAGGCGTGCGGCCGCTGCTGTGCTGGGTGCTCGTCAATGTGGCGGGCTTAAGCCTGTACGGTGCCTGGATCGCCCTCGCGGTGGACCAGACCGTGCGAAGCCTGCTGATGATGGTGCGCTACGGCTGGGGCGGATGGAAGCTGCGGTCGCGGAAAGTGGAGGAATGAGGAAAAGCGGAACGGGTGCCTGACCCCCGTTCCGCTTTCCCGACCAGCCGGCTTCCGATCAGAATGACTGCGGGAAATACAATGGCAGCGAGCAGTCCGGCCTGCAGGCGGCCGCCAAAGGCGTTGGCGACGAATCCGACCACGGTCGGGCCGGAGGCGCAGCCCACATCTCCGGCCAGGGCTAAAAACGCATACATCGCGGTGGACAAAGAGGGCATTTCCTTCGCGGCCAGAGAGAACGTTCCGGGCCAGAAGATGCCGACGGAGAAGCCGCACACGGCGCAGCCGATGAGACCGAAGACGGGATTTTGGGAGAGGGCGGCCAGCAGATAGCAGGCGATGCACAAAACGGCGCAGGCCGCGAGAGCCTTGCGCAGCGGGATCCGGTCGGCCAGTTTTCCGTAGAGGGCCCGGGACGTGCCCATCAGAAGGGCAAAGGCGGACGGCCCGGCCAGATCGCCGACGGTTTTCGAGACGCCAAGGGCAGACTCCGCGAAGGCGGAGGACCACTGGCTCATGCCCTGCTCGGACGCGCCGGCGCAGATCATCAGGATCAGAAGCAGCCAGAAGACCCTCTGGGAAAACAGGGAGCGGATGGACAGCGGCTGCTTGTTCTCCCCTTCGATGGGGTAGATGGGAACCAGAGAGAAATAGATCGTGTTCGCGATGGGGACGATTGCCCACAGCACGGCCAGCAGACGCCAGTGATCAATCCCGACGGTCACAAAAAACAGTGTGGACAGGAGAATCACGGCCAGATGGCCCCAGCAGTAAAAGGAGTGCAGCAGACTCATGGCTGCCTCCTTTTTTTCGGTGGGACAGGCCTCGACGATGGGGCTGATCAGCACCTCGGTTAAGCCTCCGCCCACGGCGTAGCAGCAGATGCAGATCAGGATGCCGACGTAGGGATCCGGCAGCAGCTGCGGCAGAAACGCCAGCCCGATCAGGCCGGCCGCGGCAAAGATGTGGGCCGCCAGAATGCAGGTACGCACGCCGATGCGGTCCACGAATTTCGCGGAAGCCAGATCCACCAGCAGCTGGACGGTGAAATTGACGGTGGTAAACAGCGCGATCTTATCCAGGGACAGATCATAGGTGCGGCTTAGCGTCAGAAACAGCAGCGGAACGAAATTGTTGACGATGGCCTGGGTGATGTAGCCGATGTAGCTGGCGTAGATGGTGTGGCTGTAGTTCGTGCGGATGGATTGCATAGGGGCTCCGGTTAAAAAGAGGAATCGGGGTGAGGAGCGGAACAGGGGTGGGGCACAGGTGCCGCGCTTTTTGAGAAGAGGGCAACGAGG
>JAZQBE010000084.1:0-6281 GCA_045545575.1 Shuttleworthella sp. | reverse complement strand
ACGCCGACGCCGCCGCCGACCAGAAGCGGCCGTTTCAGGCCCTCGTCCGGCAGGAAGCCGTTCCCGAGGGGCCCCATCAGGTCGATTTCCGTTCCCGGCGCATACGACGCGATCTCCGCGGTTCCGGCGCCGGCAATGCGGTAGACCAGACGCAGTTCGCCGGAGCCGATTTCACAGATGCTGATCGGCCGCGGCAGAAGCCGCCGTTCATTTTTACAGAACAGGGAAACAAACTGACCGGGGCGGGCATTTTCTGCCGCCTCGGTCAACAGACGCATCGAGCGGATGCCCGGTGCGATCTCGCAATGTTCTTTCAGAATCGCTTTCGTTTTTTTCTGCATGGAGATTCCTTTTTTGCCGCGCGCCTACGACAGCGCGCGCCGCAGGTCTTCGATCATATCCAGCGCCGCCATACGGGCCGCGGTCGCAAACGGCATGCCGGCATATTCCGGCTTCTGCCATGCGCCGATGATGCCGCGGGACGAATTGACGATCGCACCGCCGCCGTCCGCGTCAAAATACCCGGTCAGGTCCTTCGCCTTCGCTCCCTGCGCGCCGTATCCCGGCACCAGGAAGAAGGTGTCCGGCATCTCGCCGCGCAGCTTTGCGCCGAGTTTCGGATAGGTGGCGCCGACCACTGCGCCGACGGAGCTGTATCGCTCGCCGGGAAGCTCTTTTCCCCAGGTCTCCACCAGACCGGCGACATGCTCGTACACCAGCTTTGCGTCGGCTTTCCTTCCGTGCAGACGCTGGTCCTGGATCTCGCCGCTCGACGGGTTCGATGTCTTTACCAGCACGAACAGGCCCTTGTCAAACGCCTTGCAGTCCTCCAGGAACGGCCGGATGCCGTCGGTTCCCAGATACGGGTTCACGGTGGCAAAATCCTCGTCAAAGACCGGAACGGATTCGCCGTCGATGTCGACACGGCCGATGTGGGCCGCGGAATAAGCCGCGGAGGTCGATCCGATATCGCCGCGCTTGACGTCGCCGATCACAAGCAGGCCCCTGCTCTTTGCGTATTCGATGGTGTGCAGATAAGCCTGCAGGCCGGGAATACCGAACTGCTCATACATCGCGATCTGCGGCTTGACCGCCGGAACGATGTCGGCCACCGCGTCGATGATCCCTTCGTTGAAAATGCGGATGGCTTCGGCCGCGCCTTCCAGCGTCCGTCCGTACTCGATAAAGGGGATCCGCTTGACCGGATCCGGAATCAGCGAAAGCTGAGGGTCGAGTCCCACCACGACCGGCGCCTGCTTTTTCCGGACTTCGGCATCCAATCTGTCCATTACTGTCATTGTGATCATCCTCTCCTTCAATAACTGTCCTTTTCCTTTTTTATCCTGCGCATCGCGCCGCGGATGAAGAAACCGTTACGGCTCCGCGGTCTGCGTTCCATCCGCATCGCCGGAATCGCTGCCGGGTTTTTCGGAAGAGGCATCCTCCGGCGAAACACCGTAGCTGAGCAGCCATTCGTTTTCCGTGCCCAGCACCGTCGACTGTAGGAACTGCAGCTCCCGGGCCATCTGGATGTCCTGCGGATAGGCCGAAACATATGCGGCCGCCCGCTCATAGGCCTCCGGCCAGCGGGCCAGACGCTCGAGCGCGGCGATCACACCGCGTTCCATCGTCATGCGGTCCCCGCCGTCCGCGAGGGCGATCCCCGCCTCGTAATCAAGCAGCGCAGCGGCGTCATTTCCGGTCTCCAGCTCCACCTGTGCGATCAGAAGATAATCCGATGCCCCGAGCCCCTCGGTATTCTTATAGGCCGTCAGCGCGTCCGCCGCGCCGCCGAAATCCCCCTTCTGCACCCGGACGAGGGTCAGGTAGCCGTTGGCGGAAGCTTCTTTTTTGTCCCGCGCCCGCAGCAGCGCCGATTCCGCCGCGTCGAGTTTGCCCTGGAGCAGGTAAATGCGGCCGCGGTTGAGCTCATGCTTTCCGGAATCCCCCTGGATGTTCAGCGCCATGGCCAGGTAATTGTCCGCCTGGTCCTCGTAGTGCTGGGCGCTCAGATTGCGGTAAATGGCAATGTAGAGATCGTAATTGTCCGGATCCCGCGTGACGGCTTCCTTATAATCCGACAGGGCGCGGTGAATCTCGTTGTTCGCCGCGTACACACTGCCGCGCAGAAACGCCGGCTCCGGCCGGTTGTCAAACCCCATCAGCGAGGTGTAGGTGTCGATCGCCCCTTCGAGATCGCCCTCGGCATACTGCGCAGCCGCCTTGTACAGACAGATGTCGTACTCCACGCCGGTGATTTTATTGTCCGCGTAGGTGAGTGCTTCGTTGAACGAATCGACGGCACCGGCGTAATCCGACGCCGCAAGCGCGGCGATGCCGGCGTCCTTGGCGGCCAGCTGGGCCTCCAGGTCTTCCTTTGTCTTACATCCGCTTAAGAATGTGCATAAAAAAACAAGAACCAGACCCGCGGCCATGCTGCGGATCCGTCCTGTTCCTGAGGTTTTTTCTTTAAAAAAGCCCTTCCGGGCGAGAACTCTGTTTGAAAAGATATACATGATTCACTTTCCGGTGACCCTCGGACTGTCAGAAACTTTTCATATTATAACACAAGCATGCATGCAAGTGAATAAAAACCGCGGTGTTTCCCCGTGCTGGCGAAAAGTTTTTTGTTTTATCCCTCCTTTAACAGAATTGTACCATTCCATGAAGGTCTTCTTCAAATAACCTTGCTTACCCTTCATTCCCTCTCTCAGGCCTGTGCGTTTCGGCGCGCAGGCCATTTTTTCAGAAAAAAGCGGGCCGAAGCCCGCTGTTCCTGTGTTTTGTTTCCATCTGCCGGTTACAGACTCTGGTGCAGATACGCGTCCTGCTCCGGCGTCAGCGTATCGATCGCAAGGCCTGAGAAGGCAAGCTTGCGATGGGCGACCTCCAGATCGACCTCCCGCGGCACGGAAATCAGCTTTTCGGAAAGCCCGCCGGCGTGCCTTACCAGATACCGGGCAGAAAGCGCCTGAATGGCAAAGCTCATATCCATGATTTCCGCCGGATGGCCGTCGCCGCAGGCGAGATTGACCAGACGGCCCTCGCCGAGCACGTAGATAAAGGTGCCCGGAACCACTTCGTATCCGACGATGTTTGCGCGCTGGTCAATGACCGACAGCGCTTCCCTGCGAAGACCGGCCATGTCGATCTCCACGTCAAAGTGTCCGGCATTGCAGAGGATGGCGCCGTTTTTCATCGTGCGCATGTGATCCGTCGTGATCACGTCCCGGCAGCCGGTGACGGTCACGAAAATGTCGCCGGTTTTTGCCGCCTCCGCCATCGGAAGCACGGTAAAGCCGTCCATGACGGCCTCGATGGCCTTGATGGGATCGATTTCCGTAACGACGACCTTCGCCCCGAAGCCCTTCGCCCGCATGGAAACGCCCTTCCCGCACCAGCCGTAGCCGGCGACGACAACGGTCTTCCCGGCGACGATCAGGTTGGTCGTGCGGTTGATGCCGTCCCAGACGGACTGCCCGGTGCCGTACCGGTTGTCAAACAGGTGCTTGCAGTCCGCGTCGTTGACCATGACCATCGGAAACGCCAGCCGGTCGGCCGCCGCCATCGCGCGAAGACGCAGGATGCCGGTGGTGGTCTCCTCGCATCCGCCGATGACGTACGCAAGCTCGTCCTTCAGATCGGTGTGAAGCAGATGCACCAGATCGCCGCCGTCGTCGATGATGATCTGGCAGTGATGGGACAGGACCATCCGCAGATGCCGGTCATACTCTTCCGGCGTCGTGCCGTGCCACGCATACACGTGCAGGCCCTCCGCGGCCAGCGCGGCGGCCACGTCGTCCTGGGTGGACAAGGGATTGCTGCCGGTGATGTACATTTCGGCGCCGCCGGCGGCCAGCACTTCGCAAAGATAGGCCGTCTTCGCTTCCAGATGGATGGACAGCGCGATGCGGATGCCGGCAAAGGGTTTTTCCCGGGAAAAATCTGCTTCCAGGCTGCCGAGCAGCGGGCAGTTCTTTCGTACCCAGTCGATTTTCTTCACGCCCGAGGGTGCCAGAGCGATGTCTTTGATTTCATATTCCATGAACGGAGCTCCTGTCGTCGTCTGAAATGAACCGGCTGTTTTACACCTTTTCCGGCTCCGGATACGTCTCGCCAAACGTCTCGACCGTCACAGTTTCCATGACCTGCGGCTCCAGGGGCTTGTCCCGGAAATCGCGGCGGGCATTGGCAATGCGGTCCACCACATCCATACCCTCGGTCACTTTTCCAAAGGCCGCGTACTCGCCGTCCAGATGGGGCGAGGTCTCGTGCATGATAAAGAACTGGCTGCCGGCGGAATCCGGAATCATCGTGCGGGCCATAGACAGCACGCCGGGGGTGTGGGCCAGGTCGTTCTGAAAGCCGTTATGGGAAAACTCGCCGCGGATGCAGTAGCCCGGGCCGCCGGTGCCGGTGCCGTTCGGGTCGCCGCCCTGGATCATGAAGCCCGGGATCACGCGGTGGAAAATCACGCCGTTGTAATAGCCTTTGCTGATCAGGGAAATGAAGTTGTTGACGGTATTCGGGGCAATCTGCGGATACAGCTCCGCGCGGATGACGCCGCCGTCCGCCATGGTAATGGTTACGACCGGATTCTGTGCCATGTCTTTCTCCTTCCGAAATACGGGTTTGTTTTTTGTCTGTTTCGCGGATGACGCCTCCGCATCCGTTATTCTACAGAATCCCGCCGTGTTTCGCAACCGCGTCTTCGCTCCAGTCCGCCGCCTCTTTGCCCTTCTTTTTGAACCGTTTTTTATTCACACTGCACAATTATTCACTTGTCTGATTGTTATTTTCATGGAATATCACTTCCGTGTCTTGCAATTTCAAAAAAACCGTGGTTTAATACAAACAACTGGAAACGTTACCAGTAACGTTTCCGGGATCGTTCCCAATGGTTTTCAGAACAGAGTCTTCCGCAAGGGGGCCTGCAATGACGATTAAAGATATCGCAAAAATGTGCGGGGTGTCCGTCAGCACCGTTTCCAGGGTCCTCAACGACCACCCGGATGTCAGCGCCGCCGTTCGCGCAAGGGTTCTCGAAACCGTCGCCGCCGAGCATTATGTACCGAACAACAGCGCCCGGGATCTGGTGCGAACCCCGGAGGATTCCATCGGACTGATTGTCCGGGGCGCGGAGAACCCCTTCTACTCAGCCGTCATCAACGCCATCGAAAAAGAAAGCGACCGGCAGGGCTTCACCCTGGTTTTAAACCAGATTCAGGAACAGGAAGACGAGGTTCTCGCCGCCGCCGCCCTCGCCCAGTCCAAGCGGCTGACAGGGCTGATCCTGCTGGGCGGCTGCTTTGATTACACGCCGGAGCAGACCGCGGCCATCCCGGTTCCCTACGTCTGCTGCACCTTTACGAACCGCTTCGGTTCCGTGGACGACAGCACCTATGACTCCGTCTCGATCGACGATGAGGAAGAAGCCCGCCGGGCCGTCTCCTATCTGATCGAACGCGGGCACCGCCGGGTTGCCATCCTGCTCGATTCCGTCAGCGACCACTCGATCAGTGAGCTTCGCTTCCGCGGGTACCGGCAGGCGCTGAAGGACGCCGGTATCGAGCCGGACCCGTCGCTGATTCAGGAAACCGTTCTCTACAGCATGCAGGCCGCCTACGACGGCGTGAAAAGCCTGCTGAAGCGGACCACGGATTTCACCGCCCTCTTCGCCATCGCCGACTCGATGGCCATCGCGGCGATCAAAGCCCTGTATGAAGAAGGCATCCGTGTACCGGAGGACTGTTCCGTCATCGCGATCGACGGACTGGAAACCTCGGTGTTTACGATCCCGACGCTGACGACCCTCGCCCAGCCCCGGGAGGAAATGGGCCGGCAGGCCGTGCTTGCCCTCGTCAGCCTGATCCACGGCAGAAAGAAGCCGAAACACCTGCGCATGGAAACGCAGCTGCGCGAAGGCGGGTCGGTCGCGGACCGCAAGCTTTCGACGTCATAATACCGGACGTGCCGGCCGCCTTTGCGGCCGTGTACGGCACAGAATGAACCCTGTGCCAATAAAGCCTGTCCCTCAGCAAAGCGGATCCCTTTGCACCGGACGGGATGAACCATTCAAAACCCAGTTATCGAACAAGTTCAAAGGGGGAAATCATGAAAAAAGCACTTTGTTTACTGATGACCGCGATCCTCTGCCTCGGCCTGTTTGCCGGCTGCGGCGCGTCGGGCTCCGGAAAGGGCTCGGTCTACTGGCTGAACTTCAAGCCGGAATCGGATGAAGTCCTTCAGCAGGTCGCAAAGATGTACAAAGAGAAGACCGG
>JAZQBE010000083.1:0-15786 GCA_045545575.1 Shuttleworthella sp. | reverse complement strand
CTTCACGCCGCACGCCGCCGCGTCCGCGGGGGACATGTGGATGTGACGGGCCGCGATGATGCATCCCTCTTTGCAGAAGATGGCGCCCTTCGGGCCGACGATGGCGATGGGTGCGGATGCGGCGATGTCGCCGGATTCCCGCACAGGTACGGCGATGCCCAGTTTCCGGGCGTCCGTCTGGCTGATCTCCACCTGTGTGGCTTTGCGCGCCGGTCCGAGGACACGGACGTTCTCAATGGCGCGAAGCTTTAAGCCCACGATGGTGCAGCACTCGTTCGCCGCGAACTGGCCGCCCATCAGCTCCTTCTTTTTCGTCAGCTGGTAACCGGGTCCGAACAGGGTCTCCACGTCCGCCTGGGACAGGTGGATGTGGCGGTTGCTGACGCCTACGGGCACCGGAAAGCCGGTCTTCGCATTTTCTTTCTGTAGCGCTGCCAGTACCATCCGGGTAATGGCTTCCACGTTCTGCATGTTTTCTGCTGCTGCCATGGCACACCTCCGGTGCAATGAATACTTTACCTGCAGTCACGAAACCGCACATGCCGATCTGCCGGGAAAAGCGCGCCCTTTGGAAGCGCTCCCGCCGGGCGTCTTTCCCCGGCCAATCGTTTGGTTTCGTTTCTGCTCTCGCTGTGGCCACATTCCCGCGCGAACAGAAACGCGGGTCTAACCACGACAAACCACGCTTACTTAAGCTTCGGCAGGATTGCCTCGACGTCGGTATGCGGGCGCGGAATCACGTGCTGTGCGACCAGTTCGCCAAGACGCTCTGCGTTTGCCGCACCGGCGTCAACCGCCGACTTGACAGCGCCCACATCTCCGCGGACCATGACCGTCACCAGTCCGGAACCGATCTTCTCGGTGCCGATCAGGACGACGTTGGCAGCTTTGCACATGGTATCCGCCGCTTCGATCGCAGCGGTAAGACCTCTGGTCTCCACCATTCCCAATGCTTCCTGTGTCATTGCCTTTCTCCTTCCTTACTGCTATACCTCTTGAATCCATTTTTCGGAAGAATCATCGTCTTCCATGGCATCGGCGGCCGCGTCAAGCAGTGCCTGCCGTTTTGCCATTCGCTTTTCAAATCCCTCGCGGGACAGAGCGACCATTTTGCGGGTCTCCTCGGCCGGGGCGGCAATCACGCCGCTGGCAGCCAGAATGTGATGGTTTTCCCTGCAGATGTTATCGCAGGCTTCCACCGCGGCCTTGCAGTCTGCCACATCGCCTTCCACGATGACGGTGATCAGCCGGCCGCCGAGCTTGCGCTCCCAGGTGACGAAGGAAACTTCCGCCGCCTTCGTCATGGCGTCTAAGCTGTCCACGGCTGCCACAACGCCGGAGACCTCAATCAACCCGTAGGACTTTCCCATGGCTTAGGCCTTTTTGAAAGCCGGAAGGATCTTCTCCACATCCGTATGCGGACGCGGAATGACGTGCTGCGCAACAAGTTCGCCGAGACGGCTGGCAGCTTCAGCGCCGGTCTCAACGGAAGCCTTGACGGCTCCGACGTCGCCGCGGACCATGACCGTCACGAGTCCGGAACCGATCTTCTCGGTGCCGATGAGGGTAACTTCCGCTGCTTTGGTCATGGCATCCGCCGCCTCAATGGCTGCGGTCAGGCCTCTGGTTTCCACCATACCCAATGCTTCCTGTGACATATGCGTTCCTCTCTTTCTGCCATACTGGCGTTCAAATGATGTGCCGGATCCCCGGCGGTTTAATCGGTGTCAAAGGCGCAGAGCCCGAGCATCTTTAACGTGTGTTCGGTCGGACGCGGGATCACGTGACTGACCACCACGCCGGTCGTTGCCTCTGCCACAAGTCTGCCCGCTTCCACAGCTGCCGTGACGTCTTCCACGGTTCCGCGGAATTTGATGGTCACCAGCAGCGGCACCGGTAAGGTTTCCGCGTTGGCGGGCTTGTTCTTGTCAAACGGCTCCAGGGTCACGTTGGCTGCCTTCGCGCCGGCATCGGCTGCCAGAAACGCGCAGACCAGACCGTAGACCTCCAGAATACCGACGGCGCGCTCATCCACTGCGCGGACAGTTTCGCCGGCTGCGCCTTCGGCCGCGGGCGCGCTTTGCGCCTTTGTTCGGACCGTTTTGGGCGTCGTCTCATTATTTGTCTGTCTTCGCGGCATGAAACGCCTCCTTTATTGCGTCTTGGTTTGCACCGGACGCGGACGTCAGTCCGGCATCACGGCGATCTTCAAACCGGTCATTTCCAGGTTCTTGCGGTACGCGTCGTTGATCTTCGACAGCGGATACTTGTCGGTGATCAGCTCGTTGATCGGCAGACCGATCGCCTTCGCGCTCTTTAAGAAGGCAAAGGTCGTCGCGTAATCACGCAGCGTGTAGACCCAGCTGCCCACGATCGTCAGCTCCTTCGAGCAGATGTCGAAGTGCGGGTTGATCGTCGCGCCGCCGCCGTTGATGAAGAATCCCAGCTCGCACAGGCCGCCGCCGTTGCGGACGAACTTGTAGATGTTGGAATGTCCCACCGGCGAGCCGGTGCACTGGAAGGCGAAGTCCGCCAGATGGCCGCCGAATTTCTCAGTGATGCCTTCTGCCATGGCTTCCGCGCCCTTGTAATCCTGGAAGTTGACGGTGTCGGAGGCGCCGAGTCTCTTCGCGAAGGCCAGGCGGCCGGCATTGCCGTCCACGGCGATGATATCGTTGATACCCATCGTCTTTAAGATGGCGATGCAGATCAGGCCGATCGGGCCGCAGCCCTGGACCACCACGCGGCTGTTGAACCGCAGGATGCCGGTATCTTTCGCGCGCTCGACGGCGTGAATCAGAACCGCGCAGGGCTCGATTAAGATGCGGCTGTCCAGATCCAGGTCGCTGACGTTGAAATACGTCGAGCCGCCGCGGATCAGCAGATAATCCGAGAACCAGCCGTTTAAGTGCACGTCGTCGTCCGGCAGCAGGCCGTACACGTCCGCGCCGCCCACGTTCTGCTTGTTCAGATCGAACATGGTGATGTCCGGGTTGTCCTTGAAGATCATGCAGGTGACCAGCTTGTCACCGATCTTCACCGGCTTGCCGGCGCTGTCCTTTTTGACGTTTTTGCCCATCGCGACGATTTCGCCGGTGCCCTCGTGGCCTAACGCCACCGGGATCAGGCCGAAGGGATCACGCTTGAATTCATGGGCGTCGGTACCGCAGATGCCGCAGCCTTCCACCTTGACAAGGATATCGTCGTCGCCCAGTGCGGGGATCGGGAACTCCTTGATGTCAAAATGCTCGAGGCTCGTCAGCATGGCAACGCGCGCCTTCGCCGGAATCGGGCCGGACGGACGCGAAGCACCCGCGGCGGGAGATCCTGACAGGTTATTCAGTACCTGGCGGACGATCTCTTCCACTTGCGTGGCATTCATTTCCATAGTTTTCTCCTTTCCGTGAGTCAGGGAACCTGTCCCTCTGACTCGGGATGACAAAAGTGCCTGTCCCTTCTGTCATCTGATACACAGGCTGTCGGACATGACGCAGCGGCGGCGTTTGGTAAACGTGGCTGCGCTGGTTAAGCCTTCGCCGGTGCGGCTGGCAATGGTAAAGGTCGGGAAACCTTCGCCGCCGAAACCGAGCGCCGAATAAGACGGGCCGTTCTTGACTAAAATCGCGGTGTCCATCGCGCGGGCATAGGTCGTGATCCGGTCCACGTTCTTGGAATGGATGTGGGCGGAATGGCGGTTGCCGTGCTCGAGCCAGACGGCCGCCTCCACGGCTTCCTCAAAGTTCTTTGCGCGGACGACGCCTAAGATCGGCATCATCAGCTCTTCCGCGATCAGCGGATGCTCCTTCGGGCCTTCGAAAATGATGCAGCGGATGCTGTCGGGCACTTCGACGCCCACCATCGCAAGGAGCGCCTTCGCCGAACGGCCGACGCACTTGCGGTTTAAGCGGAGCTTTTCGTCCATGACGGTGTGGATCAGCGCGTCCTGTACGGCCGGGGAGGCCAGGTAGCAGCCGTTCTCTTCGATCATGTACTTCATCAGCTCGTCGCAGATGGCGTCCACCGCGACCACTTCCTTCTCCGCGATGCAGGGAAGGTTGTTGTCGAAGGTGCAGCCGTTGACGATGTCGGCCGCCGCCTTGCGGATATCCGCGGTCTCATCGACCAGTGCCGGGGGATTGCCCGCGCCGGCGCCGATGCCGCGCTTGCCGCTCGAAAGCACTGCCGTCACCACGCCCGGACCGCCGGTTGCGACCAAGAGCGGGATGTCCTTGTGCTTCATCATGATATTGGAAGACTCCAGCGTGGGAGCCGTCACGGTACATGCGATGTTGTCCGGTCCGCCGCACTCCAGGGACGCTTCGTTCAGCAGATTGATGGCAAAGATCGAGGTCTTGATGGCCTGCGGATGCGGGTTGAAGACAACCGTATTGCCGCCGGCGAGCATGCCCATCGTATTGCACAGCACCGTTTCACTCGGGTTCGTGCAGGGCGTGATGGCGCCGATGACGCCGAACGGGCCCATCTCCACGAGGGTCAGACCGCGGTCGCCGGACCAGGCCTGGGTCGTGATGTCTTCGGTGCCCGGGGTCTTCTCCGCGACAAGAATGTGCTTTAAGATCTTGTCGCCCACATTGCCCATGCCGGTCTCTTCCACGCCCATGCGGGCTAAGGTCTCGGCATTTTCCTTGATCTTTTCACGGATACGGGTAATGATCTTTTCCCGCTGGTCCATGGACATCAGACGCACAGCCTTCTGTGCTTCCTTTGCCTTGGCAATCGCGGTGTTCATGTCGGGGAACACCCCGTGCATGCCCGACGTATCCTCTTTCAGCTGCATCCCGGCGATCACGGATTTGACGATGGACTCAATCTGACGTTCCGTTACTTCCATGAAATCACCTCCTGTTTATCTTGTGAATAAGTTCTCCGCATAGGTTTTGCCGAAGGCCCCGAGGTAAGTATCCTGCTCGGCTGTTCCGCCGCTGACGCCGAAGGCGCCGATCATCTCACCGCCGGCGTACAGCGGTTCGCCGCCGCCGAAGATGACGATCTTCCCTTCGTTCGTGAACTGGATCCCGTAGAGGGATTCGCCCGGTGCGGCCAGCTTCCCGAGTTTCTCGGTCGACATCTGAAACGCCACAGACGTATAGGTCTTGTTCAGCGCGACGTCAAAGCTGCCGATGTAGGCCCCGTCCATGCAGTGCACGGCGATCGGGCGGCCGGCGGCGTCGGAAACGGCTGTCACCGCTTTCACGCCGATCCGGGCGGCCTCGGCTTCCACCGCGGCAAGGATGTCCTTTGCCTGGTCAAGCGTGATCCGCCGGGGAGCGGTCTGCATGCCGGCCAGCACGCGCTTTACGATGTCTTCGGTTCTTGCGTAATCCGGCATGTCCTCCCCTTTCCATCCGATGCGTCGGTCAGCCTTCGTCAATAACCCGAAAGCGGTTCTTATTTCATCTCAGCCATCACCTTCTTGACGATTTCGGCGATCATGGCTTCGTTGCCGGAAGCGGCAGCCGGAGCGGCATTGTCGCGGCCGACGAAATCATACTGATAACCCGGGAACTGACGGAAATCTTCGCTTCCGCAGGCACCGCAGTTGTGGCAGTTCTTGCCGTCCTTGTTCAGGCACAGGCTGGCCGGGTGCTTGCCGGGCATACCGAACTTGCGGCGGATCGAGTACAGCTTCTCGATGTTGGCCTCATCGAATTCCTTCGGACCGCCGAGCATACGGCTCTTGTACAGCAGCTCCGCATAAAATTCCACGCTCTCCATCTTGTGGTAGGCCGCCAGCAGATCGGTGCTCCAGGTCAGGGCGCCGTGGTTCTCAAGAAGAACGGCGTCGAAGTAGGGAAGGTACTTCTCCAGACGATCCGGAATCTCCATCGTGGACGGGGTGCCGTACTCCGCGATCGGCACGCAGCCAAGGGAAATGACCGCTTCGGGCATGATCGGCTGGGTCAGCGGAATGCCGGCGATGGCGAAGGCCGTCGCGAAGGTCGGATGGGCGTGAACCACGGAACCGACGTCCGGACGCTTCTGGTAGACGCGCATATGCATCTTGATTTCGGACGAGGGCTTGAAGCCTTTGTTGGCCTGCAGCACGTTGCCGTTCTCATCCACTTTGCAGATAAACTCAGGGGTCATAAAGCCCTTCGACACGCCGGTCGGTGTGCAAAGGAATTCATGATCGTTCAGCTTGACGGAGATGTTGCCGTCGTTGGCGGCAACCATGTTCCGGCCGTAGATCCGCTTGCCGATGTCACAGATCTGTTTCTTGATTTCCATTTCGTTAATCATGTTTTTCCTCCTTTGGTTTTGGGTCTCCCCGGTTGAATTAGAAATCCCTCTCGTTACAATGGTTTTCTGCGCCTGCAGAGGTTTTGGGAATATACATTCCCGGTAGTTCTATGATGATCATCTCCTCCGGCAGCGCTTTTCCGTTGTAAGATGATTCATGCCAGAAATTAGAATGTTTTTCCGATTTATCCGGTGTCGTCCGGCGGCTTCTTCGGCGCGGCGCGCTTCCGTTTGGTTCCGGCGCGCGAAGCGGCTTTTTCGGCCGCCGCCTTCCGCTCTTCCACCGTTTTCTCCGCCTCGCGTTCCTCGTCCGTCTTCAGGTACTCCAGGATGTCCGCGACGCCCACCCCCTTCAGGGAGTTCACGTAGAAGATCTTGCGGCATCCGGCGATCCGAAGCCACCGTTCGGCCTGCGGGATGTTTGCCGTGGGCAGGTCGATCTTGGTGATGATGCCGATGCACGGCCGGTTGGCCTGTGCCGTCACACACGGCGGGAACAGCGAATAGGGTTCGTTGGCTGCGACTAAGATGCCGACGACGTCCGCCTCGTAGGTGTACAGCGCCAGAGCCTTTCCGAGCCGGTGGCTCTGGGCGTATTCCCCGGGCGTGTCGATCACGCTCTCGTAGTGGTTGATGTACTGGGTCTTGTAGTAATGGATCTCCTCGCCCCGCAGTGCCTGGGTCAGCGTGGTTTTTCCGGCCTGGCTCCGACCCATCAGAATCAGCTTTTTCACGTGCGGGTGATCGGGCAGACCGTGTACTGGAACGTCGTCCGCAGGTACATCGCGATCGCTTCCATCGCGGCTTCCACTTCACTGACGGTGCCCGTGATGATCAGGGATCCGGAGAACCGGTCCACAAACCCGAGCGTGATTCCGCTGGCTTTCATGGCGATGTCCGCCATGATGATCGCCGTCTCGGAAGGCGTGACCGTCGTGATGCCGATGGCTGCCCGTTCGTAGTCAATCCTGGGATCCAGGCCCAGCTTCTCGTACAGGTCGCGGTCCGGGCTGGCAATGATGTGAGCCAGGGTCATCTGCCGGCCGGGCACATATTCCTGTATGATGTGTGTCATGTCGTCGAAACGACTGAGTTCTGCCATGTCCTCTCCTTTCCGTCCTCATCCGCCGATCTGACATACCAGATCCGAATGCGTCTCGACGGTCTTTTTGAGCATCTCCATATGCTCCGCCGACGGCGGCAGGATTTCAGTCAGCGTGTATTTGCGGCCGAGTCCGTCGTATTTGTCCTGCCCGAGCCGGTGATACGGCAGCAGGTGGATCTTCTCCACCCCGGGCAGCTTGTCCGCGAAGGCGGCGATGTCGGCGATCTCCTGGGGCGTGTCGTTAAAGGTCGGCACCACCGGCACGCGGATCACCAGCTTCGTCTGACCGGAGGCCGCGACTCTGCGGGCGTTTTCGAGCATCAGCTCGTTGCTGCGCCCGGTGAAGGCTTTGTGTTTGTCCGGATTGATATGCTTGATATCCATCAGGTACGTGTCCAGGTACGGCAGCACGCCTTCGATGTTCTCCCACGGCGCACAGGCCATGCTCTCCATCGCGGTGCCGATGCCGACGTGCTTCGCCGCGTGGAGCAGGTCCCTCGCGAAGGCCGGCTGCAGCAGGCTCTCTCCGCCCGAAAGGGTCAGTCCCCCGCCGCTTCGGCGGTAGTAGCCGCGGTCCTTTTCGACCTCCGCCATGACCTCCTCGACGGTCACGTCGCGGCCCATCACCTTCGGCTTGCCCCCTACCATCATCGTCTCGATCTCGAAGGACTGGGACTCCGGATTGCAGCACCAGCGGCAGCGAAGGACGCAGCCCTTTAAGAAAACGATGGTGCGGATTCCGGGTCCGTCGTGGATCGAGTACCGCTGGATATCAAAGATCCGGCCCTTGGTTTTTAAGTATTCTTTTTCCATCAGGCTCGTTCCTTTGTTGATCTGTTACGGCATGCTCGTCTGCTCGGTCCGGTTGATGATGTCGTCCTGCAGGCTCTTCGACAGCGTGGTAAACAGGGCGCTGTAGCCTGCGACACGCACGACCAGGTGACGATACTTGTCCGGGTTCTTCTGCGCGTCCCGCAGGGTCTCGCGGGAAACGACGTTGAACTGCATGTGGCTGCCCTTCTGGTCGAAGTAGGTGCGGATCAGGCCGACGAATTTGTCGATGCCCTCTTCGCCGCTCAGGGCCGACGGATGGAACTTCTGGTTGTACAGCGTACCGTTGGAGGCGATGCCGTGGTCTAAGCGGGACACGGAGTTCGCCGCGGCCGTCGGGCCGTTTTTATCCTTGCCGGCCGACGGGGAAACGCCGTCTGCCACCGGGGTGGCGGAAAGCCGTCCGTCGGGCGTCGCGCCGGTCTGGGCGCCCAGGGGCACGTTCGCGGATACCGGATAGACACCGGCCTGGAAGATGCCGCCGCGGGGGTTCTTATAATGCGGAAGCGCCTTCGTATAGATATAGGCCGCATCCCGGGCGAACTGGTCGACCACCTTGTCGTCGTTGCCGAACTTGGGCACGTCTTCGATCATGTCGCGGAGGGCGTCCCAGGCTTCCTGCTGCTCCGGGGTCACCGTCGCATCCCAGATCTGCTGCGTCGCGGCGGCGATGGAGGCGGCGTCCGGATCCTGTCCGGCTTCGGCCATCTCCCGGGCCACCAGCCCGGCCAGCTGGGCGACCGTCACCGGATTGGCTTCCTTGCCGTAGTTGAACAGCATGGCCTTTTTGAAATCGCCCAGGGTCACCTTGTGCTCGTCGAATACCAGCTTCTTCACGGCGTATAAACCGTCGGCCACGTTCGCGATACCGAAGCCCTGGGGGCCGGTGAAGTTGTACACCGCGCCGCCCTGCTCGCAGGTCTTGCCGGTCTTCATGCAGTCGTCCACCATGCAGGCCAGCCACGGCAGCGGCGCGCGCTCGGCGTGAGCACAGTCGATGGCGTTGTCCGCGTTCACCAGCGTGCGGATGAAGTACTCCATCTGGATCTTGTAGGCGTCATAGAATTCCTCGAAGGAGGTCATCTGTTCGACGTCGCCGGTCTGCGGACCGATCTGCACGCCGTTGTCCACGCCGTTGTAGAACACCATCTCCAGCGGACGGACCATGTTGAAGAAGGCGGCGTCGTGCCAGCCCCAGGTCTTGCCCGGCGTCTGCGGTTCCACGCAGCCGATGATGTTGTACTCTCTGGCGTCCTCTAAGGTCAGGCCGCGGGACATCAGCGACGGGATGATCACTTCGTCGTTGTACCAGGCCGGCAGGCCGATACCCGTGCGGGTCAGCTCGGCGGCGCGGTGCAGCAGGTCGTGGGGACTGCCGTTCCAGACGCGGATGGACAGCGACGGCATCGGCAGGAACACGTGGAAGGACGCCTCGATACACATGAACGACAGATCGTTCGTCACGTCCTGTCCTTCGGCGTTCTGTCCGCCGACGATCAGGTTCTGGAACAGGCTGTAGCCGGCAAAGCCCTTCGCGCTCTGCGCGTCACGGCATTTGTTCAGATCGTTCAGCTTGACCCAGATGCAGTCGATGAGGACCTGGGCGTTTTCGCGGGTCAGCTCGCCGCGGTCGATGGACGCGCGGTAATATGGATACATGTACTGGTCGAAGCGGCCGGGGCTGATGGAATGACCCGAGGACTCCATCTGCAGCAGCTGCTGGACGAACCAGAAGCTCTGGCAGGCTTCCCAGAAGGTGTCCGCGCCCTTGGCCGGCACCTTGCGGCAGTTCGCCGCGATCTGCAGAAGCTCCTGCTTGCGGCCTTCGTCGGCTTCCTTCGCGGCTTCTTCTTCCGCCAGGTCCGCGTAGCGGTTCGCGTAGCAGATGACGCCTTCGCAGCTGATCAGCATCGCCTTCAGAAGACGGCTCTTCGTGTTGTAATTGGCGTCGCCGATGTCGCAGCGCTCCAGCTCGGCACGGACTTCGTCCATGATGCCTTCGAAGCCGATGGCCAGCACCTTGTCGTACTGGACGGTCACGTGACCCACGCCGTTGTAGAAATAGTTGCCCGGCGTGAAGATGTTGTGATCGATGGCCAGAAGCGTTTCCGGCTCCATGTAGGCCGTCGCCAGCTCGCTTGTCGTCTTGCCCTTCCAGTAGGCATCCGCTTCCTTTAAGGCCTTCTTCGTCTCTTCCGAGATGTAGAACGGATCCGCCTCCCGCGTCGCCACGGTGTCGAACTCCGCCTCGAGCCACTCATAGGAGAACTCGGGGAAGGTCTGGCAGCCGCGCGGCGCGATCGTGGAGCTGCCCACGATCAGCTCCTCCGGACGGATGATGATCGGGATGTGCTTCAACACATGGGCGAAGGCCTTCGCCTTGCGGATCACCATCGGCTGGCACTCCGTGCGCCGGAAGGACTCCGTGTACAGCACGGCGCGGGATGCCTCGATTTCAGGCATCTTCGCAAACAGATGGTCCACCATGCGTGTGATGCGCTCGGATTTCTGAATTCTGGATGTTTCGTAATTGCTCATGACGATTCCCTCTCTTTGGGCTGATGAAAATCGCTCTGTATTATTTGCTGCCGACGTTTGCCGCCGACTTTTACTTTTTTTGCTAACGTTTGCCGCCGACATTTACTGTCGACCGTCGGACTTCCATATCACACTAGATCTGGTATTTCAATTGGCTCTTTTTCACAAGAATTCTGCGGATTTTTTGTGCATCCGGACGGATGAATCCCACAAGATTCCACATTTGCTGTCATTATAGCTGTGGATTTGTGGGTTGTCAAGGGGGTTTTGTGGTTTTTTGTGGGTTTTTGGCGTTCGAATGTGGTCTTTTCTGAATCATATTGAAGAAAACAAGATCTTGTGGTAGGATACGGAGGTGTGATTGCAGTGAAGAGGGCGCTCCTTTTGCCAGCGCCGGCGGCGGGCTTCTGCACGCACCTGCTTTACTTGCCGGCCATGTGCAATTTCGGCAGCTTCCGCGTGCATGAATGCACGCCGGCGGCGCAATTCTGCACGCACTTGCTTTACTTGCCGGCGATGTGCAATTTCGGCAGCTTCCGCGTGCATGAATGCACGCCGGCAGGCGCGCTTCTGCACGCACTTGCTTTACTTGCCGGCGATGTGCAATTCCGGCAGCTTCCGCGTGCATGAATGCACGCCGGCAGGCGCGCTTCTGCACGCACTTGCTTTACTTGCCAGCGATGTGCAATTTCAATAGCTTCCGCGTGCATGAATGCACGCCCGCAGGCGGGCTTCTGCACGCTGTACGAGTGCCGTCGAGTGCCCTATAATATCACTATCAGAATCCATATCAGAAAGTGAGGAACCATCAAATGAACGAAAAACTTGCCATGCGCAAAGACGTTCCGGTCGAGGAGACCTGGGATCTGTCTTTAATCTATGCTTCTGAAGAGGAAATGAACGCGGACCTGGCTCAGCTTCAGGCGCTTGCCAAGGAAATGAAGGAAAAATACCCCGGCAAGCTGACGGACGCGGACACCATCGTCTCCTGCCTGGATGATTACCGCAAAGTCTATGAGCTGGAAACGCTGATCGGCAACTATGCCGAACTGGCCGTGGAGGTGGATTATTACGACACCGCCAATCAGGACCGCTCGGCTCGCATCGAACGAATCTTTTCAAACATCGAGAGCGATCTGTCGTTTATGGACAGCGAGCTTTGCGCCGCCCCGGCGGAGGTGCTGACCGCGGCTGCCGAAAAGAATCCGGCTTTCAAGGGGTATCTGAATGAGACCCTGATCCTCAAGCCGCACATGCTCCACCCGGAAGCCGAGCGCGTGCTCGCCGCCGACAGCCACACCGCCACGGCGCCCTACGAGTTCTACAACACGTTAAAGCTGGCCGACATGCGCTTCGACAATTTCACCGCAAACGAAAAGGAATACCCCCTCGGATATTCCCTCTTCGAAGACAATTATGAATATGAGCCCGACACCGCCGTTCGTCGTGCGGCCTTCGATGCCTTTTCAGCCAAATTAAAAGACTACGAGAACGGAACCGCCGCTGCCTACAACGCCTACGTACAGCACGAAAAGACCATGGCGGATCTGCGCGGCTACAAGGATATGTGGGAGCCGGACCTGATCCGCGATCACGTCACCCGGGACATGTACGACCGCCAGATCGACCGGATCATGGAGCATCTCGCGCCCCACATGCGCAAGTTCGCGAAGCTGCTGCAGAAGGTGCACGGTCTTGACAAGATGACCTACGCGGATCTGAAGCTTCCGGTGGACCCGGGCTACAGCCCGGCGATCACCCGGGACGAAGCCTGGGACATGATTGAAAAAGGCCTCTCTCTGATGGGCGAGGATTACGTGGAAATGATCAAAACCGCCCGCCGCGAGCGCTGGGTGGACTTTGCCCGCAACCAAGGCAAGAGTACCGGCGGATTCTGCGCCAGCCCCTACGGCCGCGGGTCCTTCATCCTGCTGTCCTGGAACGAAAAGATGTCCGACATGTTCACCTTAGCTCACGAGCTGGGGCACGCCGGACACTTCAAGCTGTGCAATGAAGCCCAGTGCATCTTCGACACGAACGTCGCGACCTACTTCGTCGAGGCGCCGTCCACCATGAACGAGCTGTTCATGGGCCACTATCTGCTGAAGACCAACGACGACCCCCGCTTCCGCCGCTGGGTGCTGGCGAACATGGTCAGCAACACCTACTACCACAACTTCGTCACCCATCTGCTGGAAGCTGCCTATCAGCGCGAGGTGTACAAGATCGTGGACGCCGGCGGCAGCGTGCAGGCCGAGACCTTAAGCGGCATCTTCAAGGACGTGCTGGAGAAATTCTGGGGCGACGCCGTGGAATTAACCGAAGGCGCGGAGCTCACCTGGATGCGCCAGCCGCACTACTACATGGGCCTCTACTCCTATTCCTACAGCGCCGGCCTGACCGTCGCCACCCAGATGGCCAAGCGCATCGAAAAAGAAGGCGCGCCGGCCGTGGAGGACTGGAAAAAGGTCCTCACCGCCGGCAGCACCTTAGGCCCCATCGAACTGGCGGCCTTAGGCGGCATCGACATCACGACGGATGCCGCGCTGATGGATACCATCGACACCATCGGCGGCTACATCGACGAAATCTGCCGGCTGACGGATGAAATGGCGGAATAAAAAACGCTATACTCAAAAAAACACGGGGACAGATCCTTCTGCCCCCGTGTTTTTTAACGGTTTCGGACGGAGCCTTCCGCTCCCCTCTGCGGCTTTTCATGAATGCGCGCCGCAAACGCCCGGCGTTTCGAACGGATCGCGTCGATCAGAACGTCCCGATCCTGCAGAAGCCAGCCCTGCATCGGGAGGATATTGGACGGATGCAGACCGAAGTAAAAACAGGGATCGAGTTGAAGCAGGGAAAGAAACCGCTCCTGTTCGTCCAGATACTCGCCGAAGGTGCTTTCCACAAACCGCCCGCTTTGCATGTCCTCGTACAGCGGACAGCCCGGGTCCGCATGGACCGTACCGGTAAAGATCAGGTACGGCGCGGTTTCGTTTAAAAGCCTGGCGGTCGCTTCGGCATTCTGAATCCCGCTTCCCGCGCCGGCAGCGCCAAAGATGACGTTCGCGCCCCAGTCGATGCCGGCCTCTTTAAGACGCAGCAGTTCCGTGCGGGCTTCATCCGCCGTGTATCCCTTCTGCATCCGCGAAAGCACCGGATCAAAACCGCTCTCCAGCCCGATGTTCAGTTCGTTGATCCCCGCCGCCCGCAGTCGGACGAGCTCCTCGTCCGTCTTGTTTTCGATATTCTTCACGGACGCGTACATGGCGATGGTTTCCACCTGCGGCAGATAAAAATGAATGCGTTCGGCAATCTCAAGAAGACGGGGGGCGTTCAGAACGAACGCATCCCCGTTTTCCAGAAATACACGTGTGATTCGGTCCGCATATGCGGAGGCCTCTTCCAGATCCGCATCGATCTGCTCCATCGGCTCCACCGCGAAGGGCACGTCCCGGTACATCGTACAGAACGCGCAGCGGTTGTGGGAACAGCCAGCCGTCACCTGCAGCAGCAGAGACTGCGCCTCGAAGGGCGGGCGATATGTGATGCCTGTGTAATGCATATCCTTAGAATTTGCTTAACGCGTCATCTTCCGGATCCACGTAGTTTAAGACGTCCTCATTTAAGGTCACGCCGAATTCCTTGCCGATGGCGCGGAGGCTGTCGTCGGTGATCATCTGGCGCGGGACGCCGTTCGGGGAAGCCGCCATCGCGATGGAAGCGATCTGGGCCGCTTTCTCGATGGTATGCATCAGACCGAAGGCGGTGTCGAAATCCGGGCCGGATACGAACAGGCCGTGGAACGCCCAGATGGCCGCATCGTATTTTTCCATCAGCTTGCAGGTGGCTTTCGCGATATCCGCGCCGCCCGGCACCATCCACGGCACCACGCCGACGCCGCCCGGGAAGACCACGCAGCACTCGGTCGCGCTCTTCCACAGCATGCGGGTGAAGACCTCAGCCTTTAACGGAAGCACATAGGTCATGGCGATGACATAGGGCGTGTGCGCGTGATAGATGACGCGGTTTTCACCGTTCGTGACACGCTTGCGGATCGAATGGTTCATGAAGTGGGTCGGGAACTCACTGGTCGGACGGCCGCCGCTCTCCAAGCCCCAGACGATGCGGTAGCTGTCGCCCGCTTCGTTGATTTCCACGATGCAGATGCTGTTCTGCGGCTCCAGTTCCACGTTGGCCAGGAATTTGCCGCTGCCGGTGGAGATGAAGAATTCGCCGGCCAGGTTGTCGGCCTGCACGCCCATCGGCACCCATTCCTTCGGCTCAGCGTAGAAATAGGTACGGCACTCCGCCACCTCTTCCGGACGCATGCGGTAGGTCAGGTTGCCGCCGTTGCGCTCGTGCCAGCCCTGGCGGACGCCCTCATGGCACATATGGATGTACTCTTCCATGACTTTGACGCCAAAAATACTGTTCATCGTATGCTCCTCTCTTTCTGAAACGAGCCAAAGGGGACTGTCCCTTCCGGCTCAATCAGATGACAAAAGTGCCTGTCCCTTTTGTCATCTGTAGGTCTTGATCTCGAAGGAATCGAAGATGCAGCTGCGGGCTTCGGCAAGGCTGCCGAAGACGCCGTCGGTGATCATCTGGGCCGTCAGGTTGCCGATGGCCGTGGCTTCGGTCGGGCCGGCGTAGACGGTGCGGCCGGTGAATTTCGCGGTCAGTTCGTTTAAGTAGCCGGCATTGGCGCCGCCGCCGACGACGTGAATGCTGTCGTAGTGGACGCCGGTCATCTGCTCGATCTCTTCGATCGTTTTGCCATAGCACTTCGCGAGGCTGTTGTAGATGACGGAACCGACTTCATAGATGCCTTCCGGCACGGGCTGTCCGCTCTCGGCGCAGGCCGCCTGCACTTCTTTGGTCATGCTTTCGGGCGCCATGAAGCGGGCGTCGTTGGCATCGACGATGGACGGGATGTCGCATTTCGCCGCGCCGTCGCAGATCTCGCCGAAACTCATCTCCGGTCCGAGCTCCTTGCGGACCGACTGGATCATCCACAGGCCCATGATGTTCTTCAGATAACGGAA
>JAZQBE010000082.1:0-5985 GCA_045545575.1 Shuttleworthella sp. | reverse complement strand
CGTGATCGGCGCGAACAGCGGATGGAAACAGAAGGTGAATCTGGGAAACCGAACAAACCAGACCTTTGTCGCCATCCCCTATAAGACGCTGATCGACATGATCACCTACAAGGCGGCACTTGCGGGAATTGCAGTCAAAGTGGTGGCGGAAAGCTACACCAGCGGAACAAGTTACATGGACGGAGAATACCCGGAGGCCGCGAACTATGACAGGAAGCGCAGAGTAAAGCGCGGACTGTTCAAAAGTAACAGCGGAGCATGTATCAATGCAGATGTAAACGCGGCGTACCAGATGATGAAGCTGGCAGGCGTCAGCGACCTGCAGATCAGGGTGGGTGAAAAAGTAACACGAATAAAAGCAGCCTGAATTATATCAGGTAGAGGCACCAGGCTAGTGCCATTAAAGAGCCGGTATGCGAGGGCATATCGGAGATTTATAAATATCAACCATGAGGTTGAAAATAGCCAATCCTCATTCACAGCAGCAGTAAGGAAAAGTGTGTGGACTACGAATTAATCAGCGGAAGCGAAGCGTTTGAATTAAAGAATTTTATTCCTGCTGAAATCCTGCCCGGGTTTGAGCAGATTCCGTACCGGTTTGCGCTGTACGCAATCGAAAACCAGCGGGTTGCCGGCGTGGCCGTGTTCGACGCGAAGCCGGTTGTTGAAATCTGTTCCATCCGGGTGATTGAAGAATACCGCGGAACCATGGAACCGGATCTGCTTTTGAAGATCGCGGAAATTGCCGCAAACCTGGATGCCGTGGGAATTGTCTTTGAAATCTACGATGAAGACGATCCGGATTTCTGGGAGTCCATTCTGCACTCGGCCCTCTTCTTTGCCGAAGACACGAACATTCTGTATCAGTTTTCCCTGCAGGAGCTGAAAGACCATCCGCTGATGAAAAGATTTACAGCGGGGGAACATGCCATTTCGCTCGGCCAGGCACAGAACGCGTCTCTGCGGACATACAGCAATACGCTCATCCAAAACGGAGCCTACGATCATTTTCTGACGGGGAATTACGATCCGGAACTGAGCTCACTGTATATCGATGAATCCGGAGAAATTGCAGGATGCCTGCTGGTTTCGGACTTCGGACAGGAGAAGGGTTTCTCGGTAGAATATGTGAATACGGAAGGGTGCCGGGACAGAATGGCCTTGGTTCGCATGCTGAAACGTTCCGCGGACGCGGCGCTGGCATATTACAGGAACCCGGACGTATCGGGGTATGTCCTGACCATGAATGAGGTCAGTGATAAGATTATACGGGAACTGTTTCCCAAAGCAGAGCCCATCGATCATTGCAGTACCTATGTCAGAGTACTGAAACAGAATCCCGCGCCTGTCCTTTGACAGGGCGCGGGATTTTTTTCATCAGCCCAAAGGCCTGGTCTGCGCAGCTGATTTCTGCGTCAGTCCGGTGCGTTCAGCCGCTCATAGCGTTTTGTCATTTCGCGGATTTCTTCCGCGAGACCCGGCCTTGGCCCGCCGGTCATCCGCCAGCGCCAGTTCCCGGATGTGGTTCCGGGGGCGTTGATGCGTGCGTTTCCGGGAAGGGCCAGCCAGTCCTGCATCTGGGCGATGAACAGGTCGCAGACACTGGCCATCGCTGCACAGAGCAGCCGATGTACGTATTTTGTTTCAGCCGCGTTCCCGGCACCGGATTCGGACATCTTTTTTACGGCCGCCGGATCCTCGCTGTCAAGGTCGACGTACGCAAAAGCCGCCCGGACGTCTGCGGGATCTGCTTCGTGAAGCCATCCGCGCAGCGTATGGTTGTCATGCGTGCCGCTGTAGCAGACGCTGTTCGGCGTCCAGCGGTGCGGAGGCGTACTGCCTTCGTCGTTGGAATCAAAGGCGAACTGGAGCACGTGCATGCCCGGGAATCCGGAATCCGCCAATAGCTTCTGGACCTCCGGTGTGGGGTATCCCAGATCTTCGGCAATAAAGAGCAGGTCCGGATAGGTGTTCTTCAGGACGGAGACCAGACGCATCCCGGGACCTTTTATCCAGGTGCCGTTGGCCGCCGTCTTTTCGCTGAAGGGAACCGACCAGTAGCTTTCGATGCCGCGGAAGTGGTCAATGCGGATGGCGTCATACAGGCGCGCCGCGCCGCCGATCCGGCGGATCCACCAGGCATAGCCGTCTTTGGCCATCCGGTCATAATTGTACAGGGGATTTCCCCAGAACTGGCCGTCCGCGTTAAAGCTGTCCGGCGGAACGCCGGCAAGAGCGGTCGGCGCGTTTTTTTCGTCCAGCTGGAAGTATTCCGGCGCCGCCCAGACATCGGCGGAATCCATGGCCACGTACAGGGGAAGGTCGCCCATGATGCGCACGCCCTTTTGGGATGCGTATGCACGAAGCGCGTTCCACTGGCGGAAAAACAGGTACTGGATATAGATCTGTTTCCGGATCTCCTCTGAAAGCAGTTCTTTGTAGTGACGGATGGCTTCGGGACGCCGCAGGCGGATGCCTTCATCGTCCCAGTCCTGCCAGGCGCGCCCGCCGAAATGGTTCTTTACGGCCATAAACAGCGCATAGTCGGCAAGCCAGT
Source organism: Shuttleworthella sp. (assembly GCA_045545575.1). Taxonomy (GTDB): domain Bacteria; phylum Bacillota; class Clostridia; order Lachnospirales; family Lachnospiraceae; genus Shuttleworthia. Next base: position 3,428 of record JAZQBE010000082.1, on the reverse strand, counting down.
CTTTCTGCTCTTCAAAGAACGCCGCTGCCTCTGCTTCCTGCCGCGCAATGCCTCTTCCGGCGGCGGCATCAAGAAGCGGAAGACGGTTGTGATACAGCTTTTCGTAATCGACGCGTTCTGGATCCGCGCTTTGGCAGTCACAGGAATCAACCTCGTCCGGCGACAGCAGACCGTCCGAAACAAGCTCGTCCAGGTCGATGAAGTACGGATTTCCGGCAAATGCGGAGGGACTCTGGTAGGGCGAATCTCCATAGCTGGTCGGACCCACCGGAAGAATCTGCCACCAGGTCTGGCCGGCAGCGGCAAGAAAGTCGATCCATTCTCTTGCCGCTGCGCCCAGCGTGCCGATCCCGTAAGGGGAGGGCAGGGAAAACACCGGAAGCAGAATACCGCTGCTTCGTTTCATCGTCATTTCTTTAACCTTTCACGGCACCGGCGGCCACACCCTTGATGATGTACTTCTGGCAGGTCAGGTAGAAGATGATGACCGGGATGATGGACAGAAGGATCAGTGCCATCGTCGCGCCCAGATCCACGGTGCCGTAGCTTCCCTTCAGGTACTGGATATGAATCGGGATGGTGCGGTATTTGTTGATGTCAAGCACCAGCACCGGCAGAAGATAGTCGTTCCAGACCCACATGATCTCCAGGATGCCCACGGAAATCATGGTCGGGCGCAGCATTGGGAAAACCACGGAGAAGTAGGTGCGCAGCGGGCCGCAGCCGTCGATGGCCGCCGCTTCTTCGATCTCGAGCGGAATGGATTTGACGAAACCGACGAACATGAAGATGGCGAGGCCGGCACCGAAGCCCAGGTAGACCACCGGGATGCTCCAGGGGGTGTTCAGACGCAGCTTGTCCGCCGTTTTTGACAGCGGGAACATGACCATCTGGAACGGCACGACCATGGAGAACACGCACAGGTAGTATACGATTTTGCAGAACAGCGAATTGACCCGGGCGATGTACCACGCCGCCATGGAGGTGAACAGCAGGATCAGCGCGGTGGAGAGTATCGTGATCAGCACACTGTACAGCACGCTGTTGACGAACGGATAGTTTCCGAAGGTCATGCCCTTGATGAAGTTCGCGAACCCGGCCCAGCTCTGGGCGGTGGGAAGGGCAAAGGTTTCTGTTTTGACGTAGGTGTTCTGCTTGAAGGAGTTGATGACCACGGTCAGCACAGGCAGCACGTAGATCACGCAGATGACGGCCAGAACGACGGAGAGGATGTTTTTCCGCCGCTGCTCGGCGCTGACGGTTTTGACTTTCTTTTCGTTCATTACTGCTGTACCTCCTTCTTACGCGTAAAGGCCAGCTGCATCAGGCCGAGGCCGGCGACAAGGATGAAGAACAGAACCGCTTTCGCCTGGGCGACGCCTGTGGAAACGGAACTCTGGCCGTAGAAGGTGTTGTAGATGTTTAAGGCCATCATTTCGGTCTGCTTGATGACGGAGCCGTCCGCTAAGATCGTAAACGGCTGGCCGGCGGTTAAGGCCAGGTTCTGGTCAAACAGCTTGAAGCCGTTGGTCAGGGACAGGAAGGTGCAGATGGTGATGGAAGGCATCACGTTCGGAATGATGACGTGGGTCAGGGTCTGCCATTTGGTGGCGCCGTCGATGTTGGCGGCTTCGATGATATCCGTCGGCACGGCCTGCAGGCCGGCGATGTATATGATCATCATGTAGCCGATCTGCTGCCAGCACATCAGGATGGTCAGGCCCCAGAACCCGTATTTGGACTCCATCAGGATGGAGGTGTTGTAGCGGGAGAGGATGCCGTCGAAGATCATGGACCAGATGTAGCCTAAGACAATGCCGCCGATCAGGTTGGGCATGAAGAAGACGGTACGGAAGAGGTTGCTGCCCTTAATGCCCTGGGTCAGCGCGTAGGCCACGGCAAAGGCAAGCACGTTGATGATGACCAGGCTGACGATCGCGAACAGCGCCGTGTACCAGAAGGAATGCAGGAATGTGGGGTCTTTGAAGGCCTCAAGATAGTTGCCGAATCCGATAAACTGTGCGTCGGAAATCAGACGGAATTTGCAGAAGGAAAGATAGATTCCCTGAATGAACGGCCAGACGAACCCAATGATAAAGGCCGCGATCACAGGTCCTAAGAAGACCGGAGACAGGCGGCGGATGGAAGCGTTGGCCGCAGAGCTTTTCTGTTTCAATGCGTGCTCCCTTCGATGAGTGTGTGAAACGGACGGACGCGTATGCGCTTCGCTCGTTTGGATACAGTTTCCGCCGTGCGGCTGTTGGATCCGGATAGGGGCCGGCACGGCGGAAACAATCAGTTATTCAGATGTTGGGGTGATGCAAAACGCCTACTGGTTGGCTTTCTGATACTGGTTTGCCCAGCCGTCGACGAAAGCGGTTACAACCTGTTCCCAGTTGGCAGCGCTCTGATCCGAGTTGTACTGGTTCAGCGCGGACACCAGGGCGGCGCGGTAGTCATCCACGTTGGGCTGATAGTTGGTGGCCCAGTCCATGACGTAGCAGCCGTTGGCGGTGTAGGTTTCAGCATCCTTCAGGAAGCCGTTGGTGGATTCGGCAGCGTTCTTGTAGGGCATAACGCCGAAGGTGTCCACTAAGAGACGGGAGGCATCGGGATCGGTGACGCACCATACCAGGAAGTCCATGGTGGCCTTCTGGTCGGCTTCGGAAGCCTTGGCGTTGATCGCCCAGCAGTTTTCAGTACCGCAGTTTAAGCCGGCTTTTTCTTCGCCGTCAACGCCGCAGTAGTAGGGGATCATCGTCGCGTTCGGCACGGATTCCGAAACGGCGCTGTATTCCCAGGAACCGTTCACGAAGAAGACAGCCTTGCCGTCCTTGAACTCGGCTTCGGCGTCATGGCCGCCGGTGGCTAAGGTGGTGGGATCCTGCGTGCCGTTGTTGATGATCAGGTCATAGAGATTCTTGTAGTTCTCCATGTAGGTGCCCTTTAAGGACGGCGGGCACTCGGTCCAGCCGCCGTCGTCGCGCTCCTCATAGAAGTACTCGAGGTTGGCCAGATGACCGGTGAAGCGCCAGCTGGAGCTGGAGTCCATGTCGGCGGCGGAGAAGGCGTCAAAGCCCAGCTCGTCGGCGCGGGCGTGGATGTCTTCCGCGGCTTCCTTCAGGGCGGCGAAGTTGTTGATGTCCGCGATGTCGTAGCCGGCTTCCTTTAACAGATCCGGGTTCGCGATGATGCCGTAGCACTCGTAGCAGTAGCCGATGGAGACCAGCTTACCGCTCTCGTCATACAGGTTGTAGGCATCTGTGGAAAGCTCTTTGGCGATCGGCGTATCCTTCAGATCCAGCGCGTAGTCCTTCCAGTCCTTGACGCCGGCCTGGTTGCCGACGACGAAGATGGTCGGCGGAGCGGATTTGTCCATCTCGGCGTTTAAGGTCTGGCTGTAGGTGCCGGAGGCGGCGGTGACGACC
>JAZQBE010000081.1:0-6562 GCA_045545575.1 Shuttleworthella sp. | reverse complement strand
GGGGGTCAGGCACCCGTTCCGGTTTTGCTTTAGAAGTGGGTATCCCACATGCCGCAGAATACGTCAACCGGGCTGACACCCTTGAACTCGCTCTTGCCTTCGAGCTTGTCCACAAAGGCTTTGACGGTGATCTCACCGGCGTCGTAGCAGTTGATGTAGTTCTTGATCTGGGGCACATCCGCCAGATGGAACGGGCAGTTGAAGGATACGAAGATGGTCGGGATCTCGTTGACATACCACGGATTGTCCCAGCCGCCCTTGGAGATCTTCCACTCCAGACGCTGCGTGGTGCGCATCGTCGCGGAGACGTTGGCGACGCAGATGACCAGATCGTAGTTGTCGGTCAGGTTCGCGACCGCGGTCTTTAATCCGTAGGCGCCCTTCTTCGACAGGCCCTGGCTCATCTGTTTACTGCGCTCTTCCGGCGTCAGCTGAGCCATCATCTTCATCATCTTTTCGACCGGATCCTCATAGATGGTCACGGTGTGGCCGTACTCTTCGAGCTTGGACTGGAGATTCTGATACAGCTTTCTGCCGTCGGCCATCATACCGGCCATAACCATGTGCTCGCTGGGCTGCGGGCCGACCGGAACGATCAGCACGCGCTTCTTGTCGGTGATCGGGAAGATGTTCGGACCGATCTGCTTGGCTAAGGTAATGCCTTTGTCGGCAACTTCTTCCGCAACCTTCTTGTGCTCTTCGCATCCGCAGACGGAAAGGCCTTCGATCGGCGGGAACTTGTCGAGGCTGTAGTTGGCTAAGCCGACCACGGCCTTCAGACCCATGATGCGATGCAGGGCATCGTCTAAGCGCTCGGCGGTCAGGCGGCCGTCATGCAGCGCGTCGGTCATGTACTTGATGTCCTCGTCGAAATCGTTGTAGAACAGGAACATGTCGCAGCCGGCCATGATGGCATCCGGCACCATCTCGCTGCGCTTCGTGCGGCCGGTTAAGCCGACCATGTGGGAAGCGTCGGTGACGATCAGGCCGTTGAAGCCCAGCTTGCCGCGCAGAAGGTCGGTTAAGAGCTCCTTGGAAACGGTGGCGGGCTTGATGTCCTCATCCTTCAGATCCGGATTGAAGAACTTCTGATATGCCGGCAGCATGATATGGCCCGGCATGACGGACTGAACACCTTCCTCGATCAGGCCTGCATAGACCTTGCCGTAGGTGGCATCCCACTCTTCGCAGGAAAGGGAGTTCACGTTCGTGGCGATGTGCGGATCGCGCTCGTCCACGCCGTCGCCCGGGAAGTGCTTCATCGCGCAGGCGATTCCGCTCTCGGAAATGCCGCGGAAATACTGCTTGGACAGCTCTAAGACCATGTCGGCATCGCGGCCCCACGCACGGGTGGAGATGGCCGGGTTGTGCCAGTTGAGGGTCAGGTCAACGATCGGCGCGAAAGCCCAGTTGGAACCGGTCGCGCGGGTCTCGCGTCCGCAGATCTGGCCAAGCTTGTAGGCATAGGTCGGATCGCCGGTCGCGGCAACCTTGATCTCGTTGCCGACGTTCGTGCCGCTGGAGGTGGCGCCGTTGCCGCCGGCCTCGGTGTTTACAGCGGACAGCACCGGGATCTTGCTGTACTTCTGGAAGTTGTAGTTCATCTTCCACATTTCTTCGCCGCTGCGGGGATTGAAGCGGATGCCGCCCATCTGCATGCGGGCAACTTCTTCCTTCGCCACTTCCTCATCGTCCGCCGCGCCGGTCAGGTGGATAAAGAGCTGCTTGATTTTCTCTTCCTCGGTCATGGAAGCGATGGTGTCTTCCACCCACTTCAGCTGTTCTTCATTCAGGTTAAACGGTTTCTTGGTCAAATCTACCATTTCAGCTGTTCCTCCTTGTAATCACTGTCAAAAAGATTCACCCTGCAGGGTTACGGCGTTGATCGAGGGTGTTTTGCGTGCCGGAATCCGGAATCGCAGCGTTTGCGCAGGCTTCCGGTCAATGCACGGCAGAACTTAGCCGCACTCCCGCTTTATAGTGGCATTATAACAGCAAGAGGCGTCTGGATAAAAGCAAAAAATGCGGATTCTGTGTCCTTTTTCGTTACGTTGTTTTTTCTCTTGACAAAACAGCAGCGTTGCCTATAATGATGTTAGTCATGGCTAACATTAGCAAGTCATCCGGAAACGACAAGGCCCTGCTAACGCTTGTGCAGAAAAAGGGAAGACGGCAGAAGAATGATGCAGAAAACGGATTTTTACAACCATCTTGTCTTTTACAGCGCACCGACACTCGGAGGCGCCAAAAGCGCCAGCCTGTTCGGCTGCCGTCTGGATCAAGGCACACTGTTCCGTTATGTGCGGCTGGCCAACCGCGAGCTGAATACCAAGGGAGTCCACGTACGGCTGCTTTCCTATAAAAACGGGTATGGCCTTGTTTACGTCTTCCGTCCTCTGATGCTCGCCCGCGACCTCGCACTTCCCTGTGCGCAGCGCATTCTGCGGCAGAACGGCTATCAGAGCCGCAGCTGGAATACCCTGCTTTGTGAACTGATGAAGCGCCTGGAAAGCAGCGAAGAATTCCCTCACGAAATCGGCCTGTTTTTAGGATATCCGGCCGAAGACGTGGATGGTTTTATCCGGCTTGGTCCGTCCGCATGCATTTGCTGCGGTGTCTGGAAGGTATATCAAAACAAAGAACACGCCCTGGCTGTCTTTGCACAATGCCGACAGTGTACCTGTCACTGCATGAAGCAATGGGCCGCGGGTGTTCCCATCGCCCAGCTGGTGGTCTGATGACCCGTTCGGGCTGGCTGTTCGATTCATTATTCACCGCCGGATTTTCCGGCACACAAAGAGAGGAGTTTTCAAATGAGCAGTGTCGCAGTTGTTTACTGGAGCGGAACAGGCAACACCGAAGCCATGGCCAATGCCGTCGCCGAAGGCGCAAAGGGCGCCGGCGCGGACGTGACCACCTTTACCTGTGCCGAGTTTTCGCCCGCAGCCGCCGCCGGATTTGACGGCGTCGCGCTTGGCTGCCCGGCCATGGGCGCCGAGGTGCTGGAAGAATCCGAATTCCAGCCGATGTGGGATGACGTATCCGCAGCGCTGGCCGGGAAGAAAGTGGCCTTCTTCGGATCCTACGGCTGGGGCGACGGCGAATGGATGCGCAGCTGGGAAGAAGATGCCGCGTCGAAAAACATCACGCTTGCCAGGGAAAGCGTCATCTGCAACGACGCACCGGACGATGATGCCGTCGCAGCCTGCAAGGCGTTAGGGGCAGCCATCGCGCAATAACAAACCATATAAAAAACAGCAGAGGATTTCTCCTCTGCTGTTTTCTGTTGGTGATTTTGGTGATTGTCAGGAAAACCTTATTCCTCTTCGATCGCGCCAACCGGGCAGGTCCCTGCGCAGGCGCCACAGCTAAGGCAGTCATCCTTATTGATCTCGGCCTTGTCGCCAAGAGTGATCGCGCCCACCGGGCAGGTTTCCGTGCAAGCGCCGCAAGCGATGCAAGCTTCCGTCACTACATATGCCATATCCATTACCTCCTTCATTAAATGATGTCTGTTTAATGCTGTCCGCGGACAGATGCCAGACTGTCCGCCGCGACTTCATTTTATTCCAAATCCGTTTTGCTTACAAGTATTTCTTGCAATGCAGCCCGGCTGGGGCCTATGATGCCTTGGATTCCAGAAAATGATTGATCTCTTCCACCAGATCCTCCGGATCAAAGCCGTGCACCATCGCCGCTTCGCCGATCGTCTCCATCTGGGACGACGGGCAGCCGATGCAGTGCATGCCGATGCTCATCAGAATCGGCGCGACTTCGGGATCGATCATCATCAGTTCGCCGATCATGGTATCCGCTGTAATCTTCGCCATGGGAATCACCCTGCCTTTCTATCTTTTCCGTGTGCGGTTTTCGTTCAACAGCCTTATCTTAGCAACAACTTTGCGGAAACGCAAGTGACCGTTTTGTGAATTCCGCTGCTACTCGTTCTTCGGCACCTGGTTCAGCTTCTCGTTCAGCGAAAGCATCATCTCGCGGGTAACCTTGATTTTGGCGATGGCCGGAAGCAGGGCAAACAGCCGCACAACCGTCATCTTCTGAAGCATGGCCTTCAGGCCTTCATCTGCTTTGCCGTCATCTCCGTTCGCACCGCCGGGCGGTGTCATCAGCGAAAGCAGACCGCCCATGGCCTCCATGCCGCCGGGGGCCTGTAAAATCTCGCCGATCCGGTCATTCAGCGAGAAGAAGCCCTTCGGCTCCGTAATCTCCTGCCAGCTTAAAACCACGCCCGGACCCTTGACGATGTAATCCTTGTTGAATTCCGCCACCTTGCGGATGCAGATCTCGTCCTCGCAGCCGCCGGCCTCGGCGCGAATCGTCATCACCGTACCCGGCGCACCCGTATTCGGCACCTTGAAGTGGAAGAACAGATCCTCCTCGCTGTTCGCGGCGAACTTCTCGCCGTTGACATACAGCGTCACGGAGGGCTGGTTGGAATAGACCTTGATCTCGACCTCGTCCTCCACCCGGTCCGGATAGCGGTGTCCGCAGACATGGACGAAGGGCTCGTCCGACAGCCACGCCTTGTAGGCATAGAAGGCATCCTTTTTATACTTGCGGTCAATGGTCACCAGGCCCTTCCCGTTCTGCCCTTTCATGCCGCCCTCGTTGCGGGCGTCCGCGGCGAAATCGAACATGTTCCAGACATGGGTCGCCCACATCCACGGCCGCTCGGAAATCTGGCGGATCAAAGACTCGTGGTACAGCGCCTGGTATTCCTCGGTGTAATCGCCCCGGCGCACCTCGGTGCCGTGCCAGTTGAAGGAATCCGCGCCGTACTCGCTCAAGCCGTACGGAATCTCCGGGAAGGTCTCGTGGAAGCGGTCGAACCAGACGGCATTGTCCTCCATGCTGCCCTCGTACCATCCCAGATACAGGTTGTAGGAAACCACGTCCGGGATCTGCACGATGGGCTCGTGGATGTCGCAGGCTCCGACGAAGGCCATGACCGTCTTGCGGGTCGGATCCATCTGATGCACCAGGTCATTCAAGATGCGGTGGTTTTCGAGCAGATCGTCCGAACTGCCGCCCACCATCGTGATCTCGTTGGACAGGCCCCAGACCACGATCGACGGATGATTGTAATTCTGCGTGATCAGATCCTTCATCTGCGAGATGGTGTTCTCGCGGCCGTCGGGCATATGGCGGGAAATGTAGGGAATCTCCGCCCAGACCACCATGCCTCGCTCGTCGCAGAGATCATAGAACGTCTGGCTGTGCTGATAGTGCGCTAAGCGGATCGTATTCGCGCCCAGCTCGCAGATCATGTCCATGTCCTCGATGTGCTCGGCATCCGTCAGCGCATTGCCCATGCCCCAGCGGTCCTGGTGGCGGGATACGCCGTGCAGCGGATAGGACTCGCCGTTCAGGAAGAATCCGCGGTCCGCCGTGATTTCAAAGGTGCGCACACCAGCGCGCGCACAGACCTCGTCGACCGAATCGCCGTCCGCGTTCACCAGCGCCGCCTTCACCGTGTACAGGTACGGATCCTTCCGGCCGTTCCAGCGGTGCGCGTCTGTAATATGGAAAGAAAACGACGCAGTCGTCTCGCCGTCCGAAACGGTGCGCTGCGCTTCCGCGAGCACGGCGCCTTCGGCATCGAGCAGCTGCGCGCAAACCGTAAGCCCCGCTGCCGCCGCGGTAAACCAGGTGTCCACGGCAAAATCGGCATCCGCGCCGTCCGCCTTCGGCGTCACGGCCATCCCGCTGCCGCCGAAATACTCCAGATCAAAATGTGCATCGGACACGGCAAGAATCCGCACCGGCCGGTACAGGCCGCCATAGAACGTGAAATCCGCCTGCTGCGGATACACGCGCTCGTTGATGCTGTTGTCCACCGCGACGCAGATCAGCGAAACCGCCGAAAGCGCCTCCGTGATATCCACCCGGAACGTGGAATAGCCGCCGTCGTGATGGCACAGATGCTGCCCGTTGACATACACGTCCGCGGACGCGTTCGCGCCCTCAAACTCCAGATAATAGCGGTCCGCCTCGGGCAGATCCTCCTTCTCGAGCTCCTTCGCGTACCAGCAGGTGCCGCGGTAGTAGTCGCTCCCGCCGTCCATGCCGTCGATCGCGTTCCACGTGTGCGGCAGGTTCACCCAGTACCAGTTCTGCGGCATCTCCTCCGGAAGCGCCTGCGCCTCCTTCGAAAACGCCCATTTTGTCATAAAATCCATTGATTTACGCATGTTGCTTCCCCCTGTGTTCTGAAAAAGATGGTGATAGATACAGTTTATCATCATCCACAAGGACTGTCTCGCACTATTTTTCGAAAAAACTTCAAAATAAGGTGTTGCATTCTGATTTAAAAAACGCTATTATAGGTAGGCACTCGAAAAGAGTGAACGGCGTGTGGCTCAGCTTGGTAGAGCGCTACGTTCGGGACGTAGAGGCCGCTGGTTCGAATCCAGTCACGCCGATGAAAGAAAAGACAGTCCGGAAAGGGGCGCTGAATTAAAAAAACATTGGCACAAAGAACGGTATAGCTGAACGGCTATGCCGTTCTTTGCGATTTCTGATTCAAGTTTTGGGCTTCTTCGAT
>JAZQBE010000080.1:0-10467 GCA_045545575.1 Shuttleworthella sp. | reverse complement strand
CGCCGGCAGAGGAACCGGCCGAAACGCCGGAAGAAGAGTCCATGGAAGAGTAAAAAACCGGAACGGGTGCCTGACCCCCGTTCCGGTTTCCGGTTTCCGGTTATACCAGAATCAGCCGCATCGCGCCGTAGATGCCGGCGTCGTTTCCTAAGGTCGCCAGGCGGATCTTCGTGTCGATGCAGGCGTGGAACGCCTTCTGGTGGAACGGCTTTTCGATGGCGTCCACGAGGATCTCGCCGGCCTTCGACACGCCGCCGCCGATCAGGATGGCTTCCGGATCCGCCACGACGCAGATTTTCGCGAGGGCGTCGGCCAGCATCGTGCATACCTGGTTCACGACGTCCATCGCCAGTTCGTCGCCGGCCTTCGCGGCGTCAAACAGGTCCTTCGCGGTAATGTCGTTCGGGTTTTTCTCGCGAAGAACGCTCTTCTGCTCGGTGGCAGCCAGCCGCCGGCGCGTCATCCGGGCAAAGCCCGTCGCGGACGCGTACTGCTCGAGGCAGCCGTGCATGCCGCAGTTGCAGGCGACTTCTTCATCCGGATTCACGACGAAATGACCGATTTCGCCGCCGGCGCCGTGGGCACCGTAGATGATGCGGTGATCGATGATGACGCCGCCGCCGATGCCGGTGCCGAGCGTCACGCAGACAATGCTTGAAAAATCCCGGCCGGCGCCCATCCATGCTTCGCCGAGGGCGGCGACATTCGCGTCATTGCCCACGCGCACCGGAAAGCCGCAGAGCTCTTCCATCTGTTTCTGCACCGGAAGAATGCCCCAGCCGAGGTTGACGGCGTGGTTGACGACGCCGTCCGACCGTACCGGACCGGGCACGCCGATGCCGAGGCCCTGGATGTCGTCCGCGGTCAGCCCCTTTTCCTCCATCTTCGCCTTCACGGCGGCCGCGATGTTCGGCAGGACGTACTTGCCCTGATCAGACGTATCGGTCTTGATTTCCCATTTCTCAAGAAGTGTTCCGTCGGTTTCAAACAGTCCCAGCTTGGTGGTCGTCCCGCCGACGTCAATGCCAAATCCGTATTTCTTCATTGTCCTTCCCCTCTCCAGCAAAAACCATCCCATAAGAAGCAAGTCTTTCCGTTATCATACAACAACCGCAGGCAATTGAAAAGTATGGAAGGACGGAACGGACGGCCAAAGATCCATCCGGCGCAATGCCGGGCGCACCCGGAAAGAAACAAAAATACAGTGAAAATCAAAACATGAAAACGAAAAATTCACAGCGCGGGTTCATTTCCGCATTCTATAATGAAGATGGACACGGATCCGGCATCTGCCGATTCCGCGGGCGGACTTTCCCTCCGCACTGCGCCGGCCTGTGGCCAGGGCCACGCGCAGGTCCTGTTCACCTGATGAATTCTTGCAAAGGAGGAACATATGAAATCAAAGAGCATTCTTGCGCTTCTTCTCGCGGCAGGCATGACGATGGGCCTGTTTGCCGGCTGCGGAGGAAACGACAGCGCGAATAACGCAGCTGACAGCACACAGCAGGAAGCCGCGGCGGAAACCCCGTCCGGCACAGCCGACAGCAAGGACGACGCGGCAGCCGGCGACACAGCGGCGGACGCGGAAACCGACACCGCGGAATCCCAGGAACCCACCGGCACGACCGGTCTCGATTTGGCGACGGATTTCTCCTATCTGATCGATGCCGGCGTCGAGACCTATTTCTATGAGAGCTACGAAGAGAACCCGGTGTATAAGTACTGGTCCAACATGGAATGGGACGCCTACGGCGAGGGCAACAAAAAGAAAATCAGCGTCGATTTCCTGGAGCCCCCGGCATCCGGCGGTACCGATTACGTCAACACGCTGATGGCCACCGGCGAATATCCGGACATCATGTCCATGGCGCTGGTCTCCACCAAGGCGAACGCGCTGTATGACGAAGGGCTGATCCTGGACCTGACGGATTACGTCGAGAAGTACATGCCCAATTACATGGCGTGGATGGAAGAGCATCCGGATTACGCCGACATGCTCTACAACAACATCGACGGCGAAAAGCGCATCATCCAGCTGTACGGCTTCGGCGACGCGGCTCCGGAACGCGGCAACGGCTTCCTGTACCGCCGCGACTGGGTGGTTAAGTACGGAAAGAACCCGGAAACCGGCAAAGCCTTCACCGGCGGCTATGACGACAACGGCACCTGGAGCGACGACGTGGTCTTCCCGAGCGGAAGCACCTTCCCGGTGTATTTAAGCGACTGGGAGTGGATGTTCGAAATCTTCGAAGAAGCCATGAAAGACCAGGGCATCACGGACGGCTACATCTTCCAGCTGCCCAACGCCGGCTACTGGGGCACCGGTGAATTCGTGACCGGTTTCGGCAGCGGCGCGACCTGGTTCATCAACGAAGACGGCGAATGCGAATTCGGCGCGGTCTCCGACGGCATGCGCGCCTATCTGGAATGCATGCACACCTGGTATGAAAAGGGCTGGCTGGACAACGCCTTCATGGAGCAGCCCGATGCCATCTTCTGGAGCGTGGACACCGCCTCCGTCTTCTCCGGAAAAGTCGGCGTGTGGTACGGCTTAAAGGGCGTGGTCGGCGGACAGATCGACGGCGGAGACGAATCCAGCCCGGCCTACGGCGCATACGCAGCTGCCGCGCCGAGCCCGATCAACGATCTCTACGGCGACAAGAGCGTCCAGGGCCACGAGCCCCGCAGTTTCTTCGGCGCTTCCTTAGTGGGACAGGTGTCCACCGTCATCACCCATAAGGCTGAAGAAAAAGACATCCCGACCTTCCTGACCGCCATCGACTATCTGTACGGCCGTGAAGGCGGCATCCTCCGCAGCTACGGCATGAACGGCGAACAGGCCGCCACCGTGACCGACTCCACCTTCTATGCGGACAACGGTTTCGCGGACGGCTTCTACACCGTCGAAGAGCGCGACGGCGAAGAATGGATCGTCACCCCCGCGGAAGACTCCCTCGAAACCGGACTGCGCGGCGCGATGATCATGGAACGCGTCACCGGCCTGACCGTGTATGACCACGTGGACCAGGGCTTCTCCGACAACATGAACGAAGCCTTGAACATCTGGGTCACCTACGACAACGCCGGCTACATCGGCGGCATCATCAGCGGCCAGCTGACCACCGATCAGGCGGACGACTACTCCTTAGTCAACGCCAACGTCACCACCTACATGTCCCAGGCCGTTCCGGAATTCATCACCGGCGAGCTGGATATCGACAGCGACAGCGACTGGGAGGAGTACGTCAGCACCCTCGAAGGCTACAGCCCCTACAATTACGTCGACGCCATCAACGAAGTGCTCGGCAAATAAACACAGGACGCGCAGACAGGACAGTGTCCGATGCATCCGAAAGCGGAACAGGGATTCTGGCCCTGTTCCGCTTTTTTCAGCTGTGTTTTCATTTGCGGATGCTTCGCAGACCGCACAGAAACGTCAGAACACGTCACGTCCTGCATCTTCTCCGGTTCTTTCTGGTTTATTGACGAATTCTTCATGTGGCGTATAATGTAGTCGGTTTATCATCGGTTGTTATGAAATGATGATATGAAAGATTTATGATATGAGTGATTTGTTTCGCAAAAACGGTTCGCGGCGGGTGATCCTGGCGAACGTGCTCCTGGCCGCGGTCAGCCTGTTTGTCAACGGGTTCGGCATCTACCTGACGATTCAGGCGAACATCGGCGCCGCGCCGTGGGACGTGCTGAACCTGGGCCTGTCGAAAACCTTCGGCATCCTGTACGGGACCGCGTCCATCGCGGTTGCCTGCGCGATCCTGCTGGTGGACATCCTGATGCGCGAACCCATCGGCCTGGCCATGTTTATCGACGCGTTCGTCGTCGGCAAGTCCGTGGACTTCTTTAACCGTCTGGGGCTGGTACCGAAGTGTGAGTCGCTTTGGACGGCCGTCCCCATGCTGATCCTCGGCCTGATCGTGCTGGGCTATACGCAGTATACGTATATGATCGCTTCGCTGGGCTGCGGGCCCCGGGACACGCTTCTGGTGGGACTGGCCAAACGCCTGCCGAAGGTGCCGATCGGACTTGTCAGCATCGCGGTCTTAGGCACGGCGACGCTCGCCGGCTGGCTGCTCGGCGGCCCCGTCGGCATCGGCACGCTTCTGTGCGCCTTCGGCGCCGGACCGGTCATGCAGTTCGCCTTCTTTACGGTGCACTTCGACGCCACCCGGATCCGGCACCAGAGGATGCGGGAATCCTTCCGGGTGATCCTGCGCCGGACGGCTTAAAAAAGTGGAACGGGGGTCAGGCACGCGTTCCACTTTTTGGGGACACCCGGTTTTTTATATGAAAGGCCGGGAACGGCGGCGGACCGCAGGGAGGTTGTATATGTCTGTCGAAAAGAACGAAAACACGCAGGGATTCCGGCCTCTGTACGAATATGAGCATTCCGTCATTCGTGTCACCGACCGGTGGGGACACATCTTCACCGGCGTGCCTGTCGCCTACCCGGCAGAGTACGGATACCATGAATTCGGACGGGACGAAGAGAACATCGAGCTGTCCGGCTACTGGCTCTTTGCGTCGGATATTGCCGAGATCACGGAGCTGCCGGCATTCGCCGTCCTCCGCGCCACCGAGACCTGGCAGCAGGCGGGCGCCTATTATGTGCGCATCCAGGCGATGGCAAAGAAACACCAGATCACGCTGCGCCAGGAATTCGACGAACACGACGGGCCGGACACCCGCTATATCGTCGTCACGGACAGGGACTTTCCCATCGCCACGGCGCGGATGTATCCCTTAGACCGGACGCGGATGATGATCGGCCGGGTCGTCGTGCTGCCGGAATACCGCCGTCAGGGCATCGGAACCATGGTTGTTCACGAGTGCGAGCGCTGGGCGGAAGAGCTGGGTTTTTTCACGGCCGTCGTCGACAGCCGGGAAAACAAAGTTCCGTTTTATAAAAACATGCTGTATGAAGTGTGCGGCGAGGCAGAGGACGGAGAAACCTTCCGCTGTGTGCGGATGGAAAAAGAACTGTAAAAGTGGAACGGGTGCCTGACCCCTGTTCCGTTTTCCGAAAACTTGTGATAGACTAAAAACAGTATGACCCGGTTTGACGGAAAACCGCTGCTTCGGGGAAGGGGTCGCCGGTTTTAAAAGGAATTCAAAGGGGGCAAACATGGGACTTTTTGACAAACTCATCGAAAAAGGATCCAAGGTCATTTCCGAAGTCGCGTCCGAGGAAAACAAGGAGAAGGCATCGGAGTTCTTCGGCAATCTGAAAAAGGGCATCGACGACGTCGCGGCCGAGGTGACCTCGGAGGAGAACAAGGAGAAGGCGGCCGCGTTTTTCGGAAATCTGAAGGCGGGCATCAACGACGCCGCGGAGTCGATCCGCGAGGCAGTGGATAACGCCGGCCTGAAACCGGAAGAAGGCGTCCGCACCGAAGCCGGCCCGGACGGCAGTGCGCCTGCCGGGGATTATTTCCGCACGTTTGAGGCAGCGCCGTTTGCGTCCGCGCCGAAGCCGGCTGCGGAAGCCGCTGCGGCGGCCGGTGCCGATGCCGGGGATTCCGAGGCCAATACGCCGGCGCTCTGCCGGGCGCGGATCCTGTCTGTCTTAGCGCAGGATTTCCCGCAGTACACCGTGAAGGAAGAAGTCTCGCCGGCGACGATCGGCGGCACGGGCCACTTCATGGATTACTCCATCGGCATTTACGACGGCGATGCGCCGAAGCTGTTCATCATGATCATCGGCAAGACGACCACGTCGCACCGCGGATACCGCTGGGCGCGCGAGGTTGCCGAGAAGGCCGGCGTGACGTTCATCAACTTCATCGGCCACTATCCGAACCACACGGCTTACATCCGCGAGCGGCTGGCGAAGTATCTGTAAGGACCCCGCGAAACATAAGTGGAGGGAATGCGTCATCGCGCCTGCGGCGGGTGCAGCGAAAAGGATCAACAACGCTTTGCAGGCAGCGCCTTTTCGTACCACCCGGTAACGAATGCACAGCATTCTTCAAAGCTGTTTCTCTCTGCTTTTGTTGACAGCCGGGGCTCGTCCCCGGCTGTTTTTGCATCACCCCGACGGAGGCTGTATGGGATCGGAAACGATTCAGAACACGGAAGCGCCGCGGAATACAAAACCGCCAAAACACGGCGAAACCCTTCTGGCGCTTTTGGCCGACGCGGACGCCTGGCAGGCCTTTCTGCTTGCGAAGGAGCAGAAGAACCAGCTGACGAAGCGCGAACGCGCCGAGCTGCGCGCGTTTATCGAAGAGAAGGCCTACCCTTCTGACGTGACCGCGCTGTCCTTCGGCCTGCCCGCGAAAAAGCAGATCGGCCGCCTCGGCTCCGAAAAGAAGCGGACGGTCTACACCTACAGCCCGCGGGAGACGCTGCTCTTAAAGGCGCTGGCGTTTCATCTGTACCGGTACGACGGCGCATTCAGCGACAGCTGCTATTCCTTCCGGCAGCACCGCACGGCCCAGACCGCGGTCCGCCGCGTGCTGTCCATGGCGGACCGCCATCAGAAATACATTCTGAAGGCGGACATCCGGAACTATTTTAATTCGATTGACGTTCCAATTTTACTGCGCGAGCTGGAAGAAGCCGTCGGGGACGACCGCCCGCTGTACGCGCTGATGGAAGCGCTGCTGACGCAGGACGCCTGCACGGTGGACGGCGAAACCGTCCGCGAAAAGCGCGGCGCCATGGCCGGCGTGCCGCTGTCCGGCTTCTTCGCGAACGTATATCTGCGCGACTGGGACGCAAAGTTTGAAAAGAACGCAGGAACACCTCAGCCGAAGCCGCAGAGCGGAGACGGGACGCCGGAAGCGTATGAAGATGTAGAAGCGGATGCGGCTGCGGAAGACGCCGTTTTCGCCCGCCTGACCTGCCTGCGCTACGCCGACGATATCCTCATCCTCGCCGACAGCCGCGAGGACCGCGACTTCGCCCTCGCGAAGCTTGAGGAATTCCTGCGGGAACGCAAATTAGAATTAAATTCTAAAAAGATGCTGATCGCCGACCCCGGGACACCCTTCGACTTCCTCGGATTCTCCTTCTCCGGCGGCGAAGTGGATCTGGCCGCGGCCTCCATCCGCAAGATGAAGGACCGCATCCGCCGCAAGGCGCACCGCCTCTGGCGCAAACGCACACAGAACGGGCTTTCCTGGGAAAAAGCCGCCCGCGCGATGATCCGCGGCATCGACAGCCGGCTCTACGACCTGTCCGGCACCGGATCCTTCAGCTGGACACGCTACTTTTTCCCGGTGCTGACGACAGACAAGGGCCTGCATGAAATCGACACCTGCATGCTGCAGTATCTGCGGTATCTCGCCGACGGCAGGCATCACAAAAAGAACTACCGCATCCGCTACGAAGACATCCGGCGGCTCGGCTACACGCCGCTGGTCCGCGAATACTACACGTGGCAGGAGGAGGAACGAAAGTGGAACGGGGGCCAGGCACCCGTTCCGCTTCCGACAGAAAACGGAACGGGTGCCTGACCCCCGTTCCACTTTCCGCGAGGAGACGGCCATGGCAAAGAGACCTGCAAAGAAACCGGCGGGAAAACCCGCGAAGTGGATCGAGAAGACGCACCTGTTCCGAGCGGATGAATATGTCTGTTCCGCCTGCGGATACCGTGCCCGGCAGCCGCAGAACCCGTGCCCGGGCTGCGGGCGGCCGATGAAGGGGGCCGGATACGATCCGTCCTGGGTGGACGAAATGGAAGAGATCGACCTGTTTCTGGAATAGCCTGCAAAATGGGAATAACCTGCAAGACGGGAATAGCCAGCAAATAAAGAGGGAGGCGCCATTGTGGCAAAGGTAAAGTGTGAGTATTGCGGTTCGTTTATTCCGGACACCGTGGACAAGTGTCCGAACTGCGGCGGCACGAACGTTCATCTGGCGCGGACGGTTCCCGATACGCCGCAGACCATCGAGGAGCTGCGCAGCTGGTACGCCGCGCGGAATCTGCCGCCGGAGAACGTCACCCGCTTCTACATCGGTAAGGATGTGCGCGAGCCGAGGGCGATCGGCATCTATTTTGACGGCCGGGATTACATCGTCTACAAGAACAAGGCGAACGGGGAGCGCGCCATCCGCTACCGCGGCACGGACGAAGCCTACGCCGTCAACGAGGTCTATCTGAAGCTGAAGGAGACGATCCTCTCGCAGAAGAATCACAACGCGTCGCAGCAGCGCTCGCGCATGAGCGGCCCGGGCGGAACGCGCAGCGCGAACCAGCCGAACCGGAACCGCAAGGGCGGTCCGCTCAGATGGCTTGAACGTGTCTTAACACACGTCGGCATCGTCTTTGCCGTGTTCATGGTCATCGCCGCCATCGCCGACGCTATCCGGCCGGACGATCCGGCGCCCTACACCGGCCCGTCGCGGCCGTACTCCCAGTACTACCGCGTCGACGACACCTACTATTATTATCTGGACGATTACTACGGCGGTTCCTACGGGACCGGCGATCATTCCGGCTGGTACCGCTACGACGATGACAGCGGCGACTGGGCCTTCTTCGCCGACGCGGACGACGAGGAGACCCTCGGCGAGCTGTATGATCATTCCGACGAATACGCCATCGGCGATCCCTACGACTGGAACACCTCCGACACCTGGGCCGTCGACGGCATGTACGCGGACGGGGACAACACGGTCAAAAGCTTCGAGGACACCGACTGGTACCGCGATGCCGAGGCCGCCGAGGACCGCTATTACGAGTACCGCAGCCAGTACGACGACGATGACGACGACTACAGCTACAGCTACGACGACGATGACGACTACAGCTGGGACAACGACAGCGACTGGGACTGGGATTCCGACGACGACTGGGATTCGGACTGGGGCGACTGGGATTCGGACTGGTAAACCGCGCGGCATGATCAATCGCGCGGCACGGTAAACCGCGTGTTTTGCAAGGGGGAAGAACATGGCATTGCTGGCTGCATTTATGGTTCCGCATCCGCCGATGATCGTGCCGGCCGTCGGCCGCGGCAGCGAGGCGCAGATCGAGGAGACCACGCAAGCCTATGAGCGGGTCGCGGATGAGATCGCGGCGCTGCGGCCGGAGACGATCGTGATCACGAGTCCGCATTCCGTGATGTATGCGGACTATTTCCACATCTCGCCCGGGAGGGGCGCGAAGGGGTCCTTCGCCGGATTCCGCGCGCCGCAGGTGTCATTTCGGGAGACCTACGACACCGAGCTCGTCGACCGGATCTGTGATCTTGCCGACGCGGAAGCCTTCCCGGCCGGAACCCTCGGCGAGCGCGATCCCGAGCTGGATCACGGGACGATGGTTCCGCTGTGGTTCATCCGGCACAAATACGACGGCGGGAAGATCGTCCGCATCGGCCTGTCCGGCCTGCCCCTGACCGATCATTATCATTTCGGGCAGATCCTCGCTCGGGCGGTGGAAGAGACCGGCCGGCGCACGGTGCTCGTCGCGAGCGGCGATCTGTCGCACAAGCTGCAGGAGTACGGCCCCTACGGATTCGCGCCCGACGGCCCTGTCTACGACCGCCGTATCATGGACGTCTGCGGGCGTGCGGCCTTCGGCGAGCTCCTCGAATTCGACGAAGCCTTCTGCGACCGCGCCGCGGAATGCGGTCACCGGTCCTTCGTCATCATGGCCGG
Source organism: Shuttleworthella sp. (assembly GCA_045545575.1). GTDB lineage: Bacteria > Bacillota > Clostridia > Lachnospirales > Lachnospiraceae > Shuttleworthia. The sequence continues at coordinate 843 of JAZQBE010000080.1, read as the reverse complement.
CGCCTTCGACGGGCTGGCTGTAAAGGCCAATGCCCTGTCCCACCAGGACGTCACCGGCGTCGGCTACGGCATCTGCACCTTCTGTCCCGACGGGCCCGATGACAGCCGGCATTTCCTGGATGCATACGAAGCGCGGATCGAGGAAGCCTGCCGGATCAAAGCCGCGCACAGCGACGCGTACGTCCGCCTCGCCCGCGCGTCCGTGGAAGCCTGGGTCACGCGAAGAAAAGTGCTGGATGTTCCGGAGGACCTTGCGGATCTGTTCGCCGGCGAAGCGGCGGAAGAAAATGCCGCGGATCTGCCCGGCGGCCTGCCCGGCGATCTGCCCGGCGAACTGCTGAACCGGCGGGCCGGCGCCTTCGTCTCGCTCCACAAAAACGGCCAGCTGCGCGGATGCATCGGCACGATTTCGGCCACCCGTGCAAACCTCGCCGAAGAAATCGTCCACAACGCCATCAGCGCCTGCGCCCGCGATCCCCGCTTCGCGCCCGTCGCGCCCGGCGAACTGGCCAGCCTCGAAATCAGCGTCGACGTCCTCGGCGACCCCGAAGACATCGACAGCCCCGCGCAGCTCGACGTCCGCCGCTACGGCGTCATCGTATCCTGCGGAAGCCGCCGCGGCCTGCTGCTGCCCGACCTCGACGGCGTCGACACCGTCGACGAACAGATCCACATCGCCTGCCGGAAAGGCGGCATCCGCGAAGACGAGCCCTACCGGCTGCAGCGGTTTGAAGTCGTAAGACACGAGTGAAAAACCGGAACGGGTGCCTGACCCCCCTTCCGCAAAAGTGGAACGGGGGTCAGGCACCCGTTCCACTTTTCTATTTTTCGTACGCCAATGAA
>JAZQBE010000079.1:0-6701 GCA_045545575.1 Shuttleworthella sp. | reverse complement strand
CCTAAGACCGCTTGGCCTCCGACTTCGTTCCGCTTTTGCAAAAACGGAACGGGTGCCTGACCCCTGTTCCACTTTTTATTTACCGGAAATGCTCTTCCGGGTGCTCGTCTTCGTAGGTGAAGATGACGCGTTCGTAGGCGTTGATGACATGGGTGCCGCCGTGCATGCAGTGGCGCGGGAACTGCCGGCCGTAGCTCATGTGGACGTGGCCGTGCAGGAAGTATTTCGGATGCGCGGCCTCCAGAAGATCGTTGAACACTTCGAATCCCCGGTGGGGCAGGTCGGTGTCGTCGTTTAAGCCGAGCGCCGGGGCGTGCGTCACCAGGATATCGATCCCGCGGGCAAAGAACAGCTGCGGGGTCATTTTGTATACCCGGGTTTTCATCTGCCAGTCGGTGTACTGGAACGGCTTGCCGGGGTTGTACTTCATGGATCCCCCGAGCCCCATGATGCGCACGCCGCGGAAATTGACGACCCGGTCCTCGATGCATACGCATCCCAAGGGCGGATCCGTCATGTAGCGCGCGTCATGGTTGCCGTGGACGTAGAAGACCGGGACGTTCGTCATTGTCGTCAGAAACTCCAGGTACTTCGGATTCAGGTCGCCGCAGGAGATGATCAGGTCCACGCCCGCCAGTTTATCCTTGCTGAAGTGATCCCACAGGGATTTGGATTCTTCATCTGCGATCGCGAGGATGTTCATAGGACGTCTCCCGTTTTGAAGTCTGCGCTGGATTCAAGGGTCTGCGGGTCGCGCGACGCGAGGTCCTCATCCAGCCGGCGGCCGGACTGGACGATCGGGATGGCATCCGCGCCCGGTGCGGATTCGCGGGGCAGCAGATCCGAAGACAGCGCGTTGCCGGAAACGGCTTCCGGTACACCGGAGCGCAGCACGACAGGCGCGGCCTGGGGATTCAGCTTGCTGACGGAGGGGATTTCCCCGATGACGTTTTCGGCGAGCCAGTCCATGTGGATGACGTCCTCCGGCGACATCCGTCCGCGGGGATCCTCGGTGACGATGCCGTCCTGGGAATACAGCCGTCCGGAGAACGGGTAGAACTCACCCTTTTTGATGGTGTCCATCAGCAGGCGGATCATGCGGATCGTGCCCAGCGGCAGGTTGCTGGCGTAGAAGATGCCGACGATGTCGGAACTCATGCCCCACCAGTAGTTGATGGCGGCTTCCGGCGTGTCGCGTTCCTCCTGGTCCCAGGTGCCGTCCGAAATGGCTTCCACCAGCTTCTGGTAGAGCTTGCCCCAGTAGACCACCGGCATGGCCAGGCGGCGGCTGTGCTTGCCCTCCAGACTATACAGGCCGAAGTAGCGCGCCTCTTCGTTGGGAACGATCATGTCCTTTCCAAGGACGCAGCCGGGGCGGGCGCGGCGGATCGTTTCATCCACGTCGATGTCCTTGCGGCTGGTCCAGTCGAGATAGATTTCCGCGCGGGGATTGACCATCTGCGCGCCCAAAGCGAAGGCGTTGATGCTCGCGATGGAACCGTACAGCGGGTAGTCGCCCAGATAGAAGAGCCGGTCGTTGGAGGACATGGCCGCGGCGAGGGCGCCGAGCACGAACTTGGCCTCGTGGATCCGCGGGTAGTAGGTGCGGATGCTCCGGTAGGACGTGTTGATGGAGCAGTTGACGATTTTCACCTGCGGATTGGCGATGGCCGCGCGCACGGACGCCTGCGCGAACACCGGCGTCGTCGTGAAGATCACGCGGTTGCCGCGGGCGATGGCGTCCTTTAAGACCGCGTCGATGGTTTCTTCCGTGACGTTTTCGTAATACTCCGTGTCGATTTCGTTGGGGTAGGCGTGCATCAACGACAGACGGCCCAGCTCGTGGGCGTAGGTCCAGGACGAGGAGCGGATCGTCTTTTCGTAGATAAACGCGACCTTGACGTGGGACATGCCCGAGGACGAGAACATCCGGGCAAACAGCGACTGCTGCTTCTTCTGCGGCGGTTCCGTCACCAGGTCGACCGGGTGCTCCTTGGCCATCAGCCGGAACTCGCTCTGCGAGCGGACGACGAGATCCCGCAGCCGGGACTGGGGCAGGTCGGTCAGCTCGTCGTAATTCTGCACGATCAGAAACTGCAGAAACGCTTCGTCGATGGGGACGGAAGGATCGCCGCCGGTCTGGGCGTAGAGCTCCTTGAAACGGGTGAAGATGGAGCGGAAATCCTTCTGCTCGTCATCGTCCCAGGTGTGGGACGGATCCTTGCCCGTCGCGGCGAGGAGGGCGCTGTACTGTCCTTCGGTGTGAAAAACGATGTCCGCGATCCCGGTCCGGTCGTAAAACTTCAGGAATTCATAGTAGGCGCGGATTTCCGGATCGTCGCTTTTCGGCGGCATCACGCGGATGACTTTGGCGGGAATGGATACCGCGTCAAAATACTTCATGACGCTGACGCGCTTGTTGCCTTCCTCCACATAATAATTGTGAAGATACTCGTAAGCTTTGATGGGGTCGGCGATGCCCGTGTCCCGATGGTAGTCGGCCACGGCGGCCCACTTCGAGGCGAACTCGCTGCCGTCGTCCAGGAGGGGCATGAAATTGGACGCGAACGAATAGGACCGTTCCTCATGGCGGGTGCCGACGATGCGGTCCAACGGAATGTTCATGATGCCAAGGGTCGTTTCCGCGCAGCGGATGCCTTCGGGCAGGATGTCGTCAAGGACGGGCAGCGTCGGCTGTTCGCCCCGCATGGAGCGGTATTCAAAATCCTGTTTTCCGGCGCGGTGGGCTTTTTGGTAATCGGCAAGAGCCATATGGGGGAATCCTCCTTTTTTACAGGTGCGGCAGGAATGATACGTGCCATAAAATCAGCGTAGCCCATTTCCGCGCCGAAAGCAAGAAAGAAGAGACGAAAGACGAAAAAAGAAAACCATGTGCGCGGACACACAATGATTGCGAAATTTGCCGCACAGGGGTATGATAGGAGCATATAATGACGTTGCCTGACAAGGAGGTGTATATGTTATTTGTTGGAATTGATTTGGGAACCTCGTCCGTCAAGCTTCTTCTGATGGATGAAAACGGCGAGATCAAAAACATCGTCTCGAAAGAGTACGAACTATATTTCCCGCATCCGGGCTGGTCGGAACAGCACCCGGAGGACTGGTACGCCCAGTCCATGGCCGGCTTAAACGAACTGCTCGAGGGCTTTGACCGCTCCGAGGTGGCGGGCATCAGCTTCGGCGGCCAGATGCACGGCCTGGTCATCCTCGACGAGAACGACGCGGTCATCCGCCCCGCGATCCTGTGGAACGACGGCCGCACGACGGCGGAGAACGATTATCTCAACAACGTCATCGGCAAGGAGACGCTGTCGGCCTATACGGCGAACATTTCCTTCACCGGCTTTACGGCGCCGAAGATTCTCTGGGTGTACAACAACGAACCGGAGAATTTCGCGCGGATCAAAAAGATCATGCTGCCGAAGGATTACCTGGCCTACCGTCTGACCGGCGTGCACTGCACGGACGTGTCGGGTGCCTCCGGCATGCTGCTTCTGGATGTCAAAAACCGCTGCTGGTCCAAAGAGATGTGCGATATCTGCCACATCACGGAAGACATGCTTCCGCAGCTGTTTGAAAGCTATGAGAAGGTCGGCACGGTGACGCCGCAGATCGCCGCGGAGCTGGGCATCCCGGAAACCTGTGTCGTGGCGGCAGGCGCCGGCGACAACGCCGCGGCCGCGGTCGGCACCGGCACGGTCGGGGACGGACGCTGCAACATCTCCCTGGGCACCAGCGGAACGATCTTCATTTCCTCCGACACCTTCGGCGTGGACGAAAACAACGCCCTGCATTCCTTCTGCGACGCCAACGGCGCCTATCATCTGATGGGATGCATGCTGTCCGCCGCGTCCTGCAACAAGTGGTGGATGGACGAAATCCTGCAGACCAAAGAGTACGCCGCCGAGCAGACCGCGATCACAAAGCTGGGCGAGAACCATGTGTACTATCTGCCCTATCTGATGGGCGAGCGCTCACCCCACAACGACCCCGACGCCCGCGCGACGTTCATCGGCATGACGATGGACACGACCCGCGCCGACATGACCCAGGCGGTTCTCGAGGGCGTGGTTTTCGCGCTGCGCGATTCCTTTGAAGTGGCAAAGAAGCTCGGCTTAAAGATCGACCGGACGAAGATCGTCGGCGGCGGCGCGAAGAGCCCGCTGTGGCGCACGATGGTCGCCAACATCCTGAACATCAAGGTCGACGTCTTAAAGACCGAGGAAGGTCCGTCCCTGGGCGGCGCGATGCTTGCGGCCGTCGCGGCCGGCGCCTTTGAAAACGTCGCGGCGGCAGCGGCGAAGATCGTGGAAGTGACGCAGACCGTCGAGCCCGATCCGGAGCTCGCCGCGAAATACGAGGCACGGTATCAGCAGTTTAAGCAGATCTATCCGGCCTGCAAAGAACTGTTCGGAAAGATTCACTGAGGATGCGGCCCGTCGGCCGCCAGGCAAAAACACAGGAGGAGTACCATGAAGATCTATGATGTGACAGATCCCCTTTTCCGCGCCTACGGAAAGGTCATGAAGAACCTGGACGTCTCGGAGCTGGTCGAAGCGATGATGCAGACGCCCTGTCCGGCGGACGGCACGATTTACGTCGCGTCCGACCCGGAGCTCGAGGCCCTGCCCGTTTCGGCGGAGATCCAGCGCGTCGCCTTCGGCGAAGTGCCGGTCCAGATCGGCTACTGCAACGGCCACAACACCTATCTGAACGCCCTCGAGTATCACCGCTGTTCCGAGATCAACGTCGCCTGCGGCGGCGATGCGGTTCTGCTGCTCGGAAAGCAGACGGATCTGGATGAGAATTTCGGCCTGGATACCGACACCGTCCGGGCGTTCCGCCTTCCGGAAGGCGTGCCGGTGGAGGTGTACGCGACGACGCTGCACTACGCGCCCTGCCATACCTCGGACGCCGGCTTCCGCTGTGTCGTGGTCTTGAGCCGCGGTACGAATGAGGCCCTCGACACGGAGCACGCCGCCTGGGCCGGCAATCAGGACGATGTCAACGAGGACAGCCTGCTGGCCGCGAAGAACAAATGGCTGATCGCGCATCCCGACGGCGGACAGAAAGCCGGAAGCTTCCTGGGCCTTCGCGGGGAGAACCTGCATATTTAGTCCCTTTTTCGGGCGGTTTTACATTGCCTTTTCGCCCGGTTTCGAGTATCATGAAAATATCAATGTGTGCGCGGACACCGGCCCGGAAAGGCACCGGGGCGAAACCCGCGGAATCCGCCGCGCCGCGCAGATGCAGAGGGCATCGAAAATAAAGGAGGAGGAGACCCATGCAGAACATTCCAAAAATCAAACTCGGCATCGTAGCCGTCAGCCGCGACTGCTTCCCGGAGGAGCTTGCCGTCACCCGCCGCAAGGCGCTTGTCGAAGCCTACGCAAAGAAGTATGACGCCGCCGACATCTACGAATGCCCCATCTGCATCGTGGAGAGCGAAATCCACATGGTGCAGTCCTTAGAGGACATCAAAGCCGCAGGCTGCAACGCCCTGTGCGTTTACCTTGGCAACTTCGGTCCGGAAATCGCCGAGACCCTGCTGGCCAAGCACTTCGACGGCCCGAAGATGTTCATCGCCGCTGCGGAAGAGAGCCAGAACGACCTGATCGGCGGCCGCGGCGATGCCTACTGCGGCATGCTGAACGCCAGCTACAACTTAAAGCTGCGCAACGTCGGCGCGTACATTCCGGAATACCCGGTCGGTGACGCGGAAGACTGCGCGGACATGATCCACGAGTTCCTGCCCATCGCGCGTGCGTTAGTCGGCCTGTCCAAGCTGAAGATCATTTCCTTCGGCCCGCGGCCGCTGAACTTCCTGGCCTGCAACGCCCCGATCAAGCAGCTGTACAACCTGGGCGTGGAAATCGAAGAGAACTCCGAGCTGGATCTGTTCGAAGCCTTCAACAAGCATGCGGACGATCCCCGGATTCCGGACGTCGTCGCCGACATGGAAAAAGAACTCGGCGTCGGCAACAAGAAGCCGCAGGTTCTTGCGAAGCTCGCGCAGTATGAGCTGACCCTGTTGGACTGGGTCGAGGCGCACAAGGGCTACCGCGAGTACGTCTGCATCGCCGGCAAGTGCTGGCCCGCGTTCCAGACGCAGTTCGGCTTCGTTCCCTGCTACGTCAACAGCCGTCTGACCGGCCGCGGCATTCCGGTATCCTGCGAAGTGGATATCTACGGCGCGTTAAGCGAGTTCATCGGCACCTGCGTGAGCGAGGATGTGGTAACCCTGCTTGACATCAACAACTCCGTGCCGAAGGATATGTATGCCGAGTCGATCGAAGGCAAGTTCGACTACAAGCACACCGACACCTTCATGGGCTTCGACTGCGGAAACACTTGCTCCACCAAGCTGTCCTTCCACGAGATGAAGTACCAGATGATCATGGCCCGCAACCTGCCGGTGGAAGTGACCAACGGCACGCTTGAAGGCGACATCGCCCCCGGCGAAATCACCTTCTACCGCCTGCAGTCCACAGCGGACGCGCAGATCCGCGCCTATGTGGCCGAGGGCGAAGTGCTTCCGGTCGCGACCCGCAGCTTCGGCGGCACCGGCGTATTCGCCATCAAGGAGATGGGCCGTTTCTACCGTCACGTGCTGATCCAGAAGAACTATCCGCACCACGGCGCCGTGGCCTTCGGCCACTTCGGCAAGGCCCTGTATGAGG
>JAZQBE010000078.1:0-6351 GCA_045545575.1 Shuttleworthella sp. | reverse complement strand
CTCTATCCTGGCCGCCTGCATGCGTAAGCTGGTCCTGCTGATCCCTCTGATCTTCATCATGCCTATGCTAATGGAAAACAAGACCATGGCTGTCTACACCGCCGAGCCTGTGGCCGATGTGCTGGCGGGAGCCTTTACTGCCACACTGTTTGCGGTGCAATTTAAGAAGGCGCTGAAGAAAATTTCCGAATAGAAAAAGAACATCGTGTCTCATATAACGAGGGACGGATGCACAACTAAATCATTGTGCATCCGTCCCTTTCCACAGCAGAAGGCAGCGGGGATCGACCTGTCCGTCATCGTGCCGGTGGCGACGAATCCGACGCAGGTGATGCACATCAACGAGAACGCCGCGCGCCTGAATGAAAAATATGAGGGCGAGCTGCTGTCCTTCGGCGCGATCCATCCCGATTCCCCGGACGTGACGCTCGAACTGAAGCGCGCGGTCAGCTGGGGATTAAAGGGCATCAAGATCCATCCGGTGTACCAGGAGGTGGATATCGACGATATCCGCTTTCTGCGCGTGCTTGACGCCGCGGCGTCTTTGGGGCTGATCGTCATCACCCACGGCGGCGAGGACATCGGCTATCCGGGCGCGGAGCGCTGTTCGCCGAAGCAGATCCGGCACGCATTGGTGCAGGTCGGGAAGATGCCGTTCATCGCGGCCCACATGGGCGGCTGGAACCAGTGGGAGGACGTGCCCGGACAGCTGGCGGATCTGGGGATTTATCTGGACACCGCGTTTTCCACCGGGGTCGTCCCGGCAGCGCCCGGCACGGAGGATTATCCGCTGGCCCACGTGCCGATTCTGGACGCGGAACGCTTCATGGTGCTGGCCGGCGCCTTCGGCGCGGATCATATCCTGTTCGGCACCGACAGCCCGTGGGGCAACACCGCCGAAGACATACGGTTTATCCGCGAACTGCCCCTTTCGGAAGAGGAAAAAGAAGCTGTTTTCGCCGGGAACGCGGCGAAACTGTTAAAACTGTAAAACGAAACACTGTAAGAAAAGAGGAACATCATGATTGACATTCGCTTTCTCCGCGAAAACCCCGAAGCCGTGAAGGAAAACATCCGCAAAAAGTATCAGGAGCACAAGCTGCCCCTCGTGGATGAGGTGATCGAACTCGACGCCGCGTCGCGCGCGGCGAAGCAGGAGGCGGACGCGATCCGCGCGTCCCGCAACACCATCTCCAAGGAGATCGGCGCTTTGATGAAGGAAGGAAAGCGCGAAGAGGCGGAGGCGAAGAAGGCAGAAGTCGCCCGCAACGCCGAGCGTCTGGCCGAGCTCGAGGAGCAGGAGAGAACCCTTTCCGAGCGCGTGACGAAGATCATGATGCAGATCCCGAACATCATCGATCCCTCCGTGCCCATCGGCCCGGACGACAGCTGCAACGTGGAAGTGGAGCGCTTCGGCGAGCCGGTCGTGCCGGATTTTGAGATTCCGTACCACACGGACATTATGGCGCGCTTCGACGGCATTGACATGGAAGCGGCCGGCAAGGTGGCCGGCAACGGCTTCTACTACCTGATGGGCGACATCGCCCGCCTGCACTCCGCCGTCATCAGCTATGCGCGGGATTTCATGATCGACCGCGGCTTTACCTACTGCGTGCCGCCGTTCATGATCCGCTCGAACGTGGTGACGGGCGTCATGAGCTTCGAAGAGATGGACGCCATGATGTATAAAATCGAAGGCGAGGATCTCTACCTGATCGGCACCTCCGAGCACTCCATGATCGGCAAGTTCATCGACACGATCACCGACGAAGCCGAGCTTCCGAAGACGCTGACGAGCTATTCCCCCTGCTTCCGCAAGGAGAAGGGCGCCCACGGCATCGAGGAGCGCGGCGTGTACCGCATCCATCAGTTCGAAAAGCAGGAGATGATCGTCATCTGCAAACCGGAAGAGAGCCCGATGTGGTACGACCGTCTGTGGCAGAACACGGTGGACCTGTTCCGCAGCATGGACATCCCGGTGCGCACCTTGGAGTGCTGCTCCGGCGATCTGGCCGACCTGAAGGTGAAGTCCGTCGACGTGGAAGCCTGGTCGCCGCGCCAGAAAAAGTACTTTGAAGTCGGCAGCTGCTCGAACTTGGGCGATGCCCAGGCGCGCCGTCTGCAGATCCGCGTCAAGGGCGCCGACGGCGGCAAGTATCTGGCCCACACCTTAAACAACACGGTCGTCGCGCCGCCGCGCATGCTGATCGCGTTCCTGGAGAACAACTTAAACGAAGACGGTTCGGTGCGCATTCCGGAAGTGCTGCGTCCGTATATGGGCGGCAAGGAGGTCATCGTACCGAAGCACTGAATGTAAGGAGATCATTGTTTGCAGCAGCCAAAGACCATTCTGTATGAAAAAAGCAAGGAGGCGCTGAAGGCGGTACTTCCCATCGCGGGAATCGTACTGGTGCTTTCCCTTGCCGCTGCACCGGTTCCGACAACGACGATGCTGGCGTTTTTCTTCGGAGCGATCCTGGTTATAGCCGGAATGATTTTTTTCTCAGTCGGAGCGGAGCTGGCGATGGAGCCCATGGGAGAAACCATGGGCTCCCGTGTCACGCGCACGCGCCGGCTTCTTTTTATTCTGCCGCTGGGGTTTTTCCTGGGGCTGATGATTACCATTTCCGAGCCGGACCTGACGGTGCTGGCAAATCAGGTGCAGACCATCCCCAATCCGGTGCTGATTTTTTCCGTGGCGGCCGGCGTCGGCCTGTTCCTGGCGGCCGCGCTGCTGCGCATGGTATTTGCCGTTCCGCTGCACTATATGCTGCTGGTCTGCTACCTGCTGGTGTTTCTTCTGGCGGCGATCGCGCCGGACGCGTTTCTGTCGGTTGCCTTCGACGCCGGCGGGGTTACCACCGGACCGATGACGGTTCCGTTTATCATGGCGTTCGGAATCGGCGCGTCCGCGATCCGAAACGACCGGAATGCGGCAAAGGACAGCTTCGGGCTGATTGCGCTTTGCTCGGTCGGGCCGGTGCTGGCCGTGCTGTTGCTGGGGATTCTGTATCACCCGGCGGATGCGGCCTACGTGATGCAGGAACCGCTGTCCGTCGCCGATTCCCTGGAGATGGGGCGTGTATTTGCGTCCGCGTTCCCGGAATACGCAAAGGAAGTGCTGGGGGCGATCCTGCCCATCACTCTGTTCTTTGCCGTTTTTCAGTTCGCGGCGCTGCATCTGAAAAAACGGACGCTGCTGCGCATCGGCAGCGGCATTGTTTACACGTTTTTCGGGCTGGTGCTGTTTCTGCTGGGCGGGAACGTCGGCTTCCTTCCGATGGGCATGATGCTTGGAAGTCTGCTTGCATCTGCGCCGGCAAAAGGTCTGCTGGTTCCGGCGGGCATGCTGATGGGCTTTTTCATTGTCCGGGCCGAGCCGGCGGTGTACGTTCTCATGAAGCAGGTGGAGGAGATCACGGATGGCGCGATTGCGGGCAATACGCTGAAAAACGCGCTGTCGGTCGGTGTCGCGGTCTCCGTGGGAATCGCGATGATCCGGGTGCTGACCGGTCTTCCGATCCTGTGGATTCTGATTCCGGGCTACGGTGCGGCGCTGATTCTGTCGTTTTTTGTTCCGCACATGTTTACCGGTATCGCGTTCGACTCCGGCGGCGTGGCTTCCGGGCCGGTGACGGCGTCGTTTTTGCTTCCCATGCCCATGGGCGCCTGCACGGCGCTGGGCGGAAACGTGGTCCGGGACGCGTTCGGCGTGGTGGCGATGGTTGCCATGACGCCGCTCGTGACGATCCAGTGTCTGGGTCTGATGTACGCACGCGGCAGGAAAAAACGGAGCGCCGGCGGGTTTGCGCCCGCGCCGGCGGCGGACGATCTGTACGTGATCATCGACCTGTAAGCAGGCCGGAACAGGGAGGAAACGCGGTTGAGCAAACTGTATTATATGATCACCATCGCCAACCGGGAAAAATTCCCCCGGTTTCTGGAGGTGTACCGGAAGCGGAAGATTGACGTGAACCTGATTTCTTTGGGTTACGGCACGCAGCGCGAGGACATGATCGCCTCGTTCGGGCTGGACCGCTCGGAGCGCGCGGTATGCATGGCCATGGTAACCGGGAGAATCTGGGCCGGCGTAAAAAAAGATCTGTTAAACGAGGTCTATATCAACGTTCCGAACACGGGCATCGCGTGCATCGTGCCGGTGTCGTCCGTCGGCGGCAGCCGTGAATTTGCGTTTTTGAAAGACGGCATGGATTTTGAGCCGGAAGAGGAGTCCGAATTGAAGGGAACGGAAAACGAACTGCTGGTCGTTATCAGCAATCAGGGGTATAATGAGATTGTCATGGACGCGGCGAGAAGCGCCGGCGCCGGCGGAGGAACCGTGCTGCACGCGCGGGGTACCGGCATGGAAAAGGCAGAGCGCTTTTTCGGCATATCCCTGGCATCGGAAAAGGACGTCACCTTTATCGTTGCCGCAGCGTCCCTTAAATCGGACATCATGCGTGCGATCATGGAAAAGGCCGGAATGAATACCGATGCGAAATCGATCGTTTTTTCCCTGCCGGTGACGGACGCGGCGGGACTGGCGCTTTCCGCGCCGGCCGACGAAGAAGACGGTGCGGAACACGCCTGACGAAACAGGCTGACAGAAGCAGGAGACCATCATGGCAGATTACAAAGCAATTACCCTTGCGCTGCTCGATCAGCGCGGCATCCGCTACAACGAGCTTGAAGACGGGGTCATCCGCTTAGGGTATACGGCAGACTACATCAAGGATCTGAAGATCTTTCTGTTCTTCGACCGTGACGGGGACAACTACGTTCAGCTGCGCAGCGGCGTGCTGGGCAATTACCGCGACGAAAAGCTGGCCGCGGGGCTCGCGCTGGTGAACCGTCTGAACGGCACCTATCGCTGGGCCAAATTCGTGATTGACGAGGACCAGGACCTGGAAGTCCGCTGCGACGCGATCCTGGCCGTGGAAAACGCCGGCGAGACCGTTCACGAACTGATCGGCCGTCTGGTAGGCATTATTGACGAAGCGTATCCTGAAATCATGCGCTCGATCTGGGCTTGAGGCACTTATGAATATTCACATTACTTTTGATCCGAACTGGATATATGCGGACGGGGGAATCCACAGCTTTGCCGTGGCCCGGGTCATCCGCGGTTTCCGGCAGCAGTACGGCGACAGCGTGGCTGAGATCGAGAACAGCGCCATCGACGGCTGCTCTGTCCGCCTGAACATGGACTCAAGCCCGGAGGCCGTGGCGACCAACGTCATCCGTATCATCAGCGAAGGCGCGCGCACCGAAGACGCGAGCGTGTATCACGTCGAAATCGACGGGCGGACGGTTGGGGGAATGGCCCGGCCGGCGGCCGGCGGCGGCGATCTGCCGGCGCAGGCGCAGGAGGCGCACATGGACGGACGGCCGAAGCAGCCCCGGGAAGCGGCGGCGCAGAGCGCGGCCGGCCGGGAAGCCGCCGAACCCGGCGCGGCGCAGCAGGCGGAGGACGGACAGCCCAAGCCGCGCAGAACGACCCGCACGGAAACCCTGCCCCCGGAGGAATCGACGGACGCGGTACCGGAAGGCGCTGCCTCAGACGAGGACGCGGCGGATGCGCCGCGGGATCCGGAAGCTGTACCGGCAGCGGATGTGCCGGCCGGGGCGGAAGCGCCCGCCGCGGAAGAAAAAGTCACGGCGCTCGACAAAGTGGACCGTCTGGTGGGCTTCGGCGCCTTCAAGGAGCTGTGCCACGAAATCGCGGACCGCGCTGAAGCGGTGTTTGCGAACCGGACGGAGAACGTCTTCTTTGCGCGGAATTATCTCTTTGTCATCAATCAGGGCGAGGGCTTAAGCAACGTCCTGCAGCTGTTTACGGACGTGCTGACGGAGGCCGGGTATTTTGACCGCGGCCGCGATCACGACGTGCGCGAGGTGGAGGTGCCTTCGCCGGAAGGCGAGCACGCCGAGGACTGTTTTCTCAACTTCCTCGGTTCGCTGGATACGGTGTACGCGAAGGAGCGCGTGGTGTGCTACGACATCACCGCCTGGCTGGGCCATACGCAGAAGGAGCCCTTCAAAAAGCTGCTGCTGCGGATTTTCCGCGAGAAACAGCACTGTGTGAACATTCTTCGGATGCCGGTTTCGCCGGAGCGCCTGACAAAGCAGACGCTCGAGGACCTCGCGGATGTGCTGACGGTGGAGCAGATCACCTTTGCGCCGCGGACGTCCGAGGAACTGCGCGAACTGGCCGGCGAGATGCTCGCAAAGTACGATATCACGGTCGCCCAGAACGCGTGGGAGATCTTTGACCGACGCGTGGCGACGGAGAAGCAGGACGGCTATTTCTACGGGCTGCACACCCTGCGCAAGATCACCGACCAGATGGTG
>JAZQBE010000077.1:0-15719 GCA_045545575.1 Shuttleworthella sp. | reverse complement strand
CGATGTACGGAACACCGACCTGACGGGACAGAAGGATGTGCTCCTTCGTCTGGGCCATAACGCCGTCGGGAGCGGCAACAACCAGGATCGCGCCGTCCATCTGGGCAGCACCGGTGATCATGTTCTTGACATAGTCAGCATGGCCGGGGCAGTCCACGTGAGCATAGTGACGCTTCTCGGTCTGATACTCAACATGAGCGGTGGAGATGGTGATACCACGCTCTCTCTCTTCCGGAGCCTTATCGATGTTCTCGAAATCAACCTGGGCGTTACCGGCAACGCGCTGTGCCAGAACCTTGGTGATGGCGGCGGTCAGAGTGGTTTTACCATGGTCAACGTGGCCGATGGTACCGATGTTACAATGCGGTTTGGTTCTTTCAAATTTCTGCTTTGCCATTTTGGATATCCTCCTGTGATGAATGTTCCCCTCGCCGGGGGCTTCCTTCATTGCGCACCCGTAAATAGGATTATACCTAATAAATGCGCTGTTTTCAATACTTTATTTACAGCTTGTGCTCGGCTACAACCTTCTCCTGGATGCTCTTCGGAGCGGCTTCATAACGCTCGAAGAACATGGAGTAGTTGCCGCGGCCCTGCGTTGCGGAACGCAGGTCGGTGGCGTAACCGAACATCTCGGAAAGCGGAACGTAAGCCTTCACCTGTTTGCCGTTTCCGACATCGTCCATGCTCTCGATCCGGCCGCGGCGGGAGTTGATGTCACCGATGACGTCGCCGAGGTACTCCTCGGGCATGGTGACTTCCACCTTCATGATTGGCTCTAAGAGGGCGGGTTCGGCTTTCTTCATGGCTTCCTTGAAGCACATGGAACCGGCAATGTGGAACGCCATTTCGGAGGAGTCGACCTCATGATAGGTTCCGTCATAAACCGTCGCCTTGATGCCGAGCACGGGGAATCCGGCAAGCACGCCGGCCTGTGCGGCTTCTTCGATACCTTCGCCGACGGCGGGGATGTATTCCTTCGGAATGGCACCGCCGACAACCGCGGATTCGAACTTGAACAGTTCGTCACCGTTGGCATCCATGGGCTCAAACTTGACCTTGCAGTGACCGTACTGGCCGCGGCCGCCGGACTGCTTGGCGTATTTGTATTCCTGGTCCACCGGCTTCGTGAAGGTTTCCTTGTAGGCAACCTGCGGAGCGCCGACGTTGGCTTCCACCTTGAACTCGCGAAGCAGACGGTCGACGATGATCTCCAGATGGAGTTCGCCCATGCCCGCGATGATGGTCTGGCCGGTTTCGGCATCGGTGTGTGCGCGGAAGGTCGGGTCTTCCTCTGCCAGCTTGGCAAGGGCTTCGCCCATCTTCTGCTGACCGGCTTTGGTCTTCGGCTCGATGGCCAGCTCGATAACCGGCTCCGGGAATTCCATGGATTCCAGGATGACCGGGTGCTGCTCGTCGCAGATGGTGTCACCGGTCGTGGTGATCTTGAAACCGACGGCGGCGGCGATATCGCCGGAGTACACCTTGTCCAGCTCGGCGCGCTTGTTCGCATGCATCTGCAGGATACGGCCGACACGCTCCTTCTTGTCCTTCGTGGCATTAAGCACGTAGGAACCGGAGTTGCAGGTGCCGGAGTATACGCGGAAGAATGCAAGCTTGCCGACGAACGGGTCGGTCATGATCTTGAAGGCAAGCGCGGAGAACGGCTCGTCATCGGAGGACTTGCGCTCGACTTCGTTGCCCTGCAGATCCGTGCCCTTGATGGCCGGGATGTCTGTCGGGGCGGGCATGTACTCGATGATGCCGTCCAGGAGCTTCTGCACACCCTTGTTCTGGTGCGCGGAGCCGCAGAAGACCGGCACACCGCGGTTCTCGATGGTGGCCTTGCGCAGCGCCTTCTTCATATCTTCGACGCTCGGCTCTTCACCCTCGAGGTACATCATCATCAGATCTTCGTCGAAGTCGCAGATCTTTTCCACCAGCTCCTGATGGTACAGCTCCGCGTCATCCTTCATGTCTTCCGGGATGTCGGTGATGGAGATGTCCTCACCCTTGGCGTCGTTGTAGATGTACGCCTTCATCTCGAACAGATCGACGATGCCCTGGAAATAATCTTCCTTACCAATGGGCAGCTGCAGAACGACTGCGTTCTTGCCCAGCTTGGTTCCGATTTCGTCAACGGTGTTGAAGAAATCGGCGCCTAAAATGTCCATCTTGTTGACAAAAGCCATACGGGGGACATTGTAGGTGTCAGCCTGACGCCAGACGTTTTCGGACTGGGGCTCGACGCCGCCTTTGGCATCGAACACACCGACCGCGCCGTCCAGGACGCGCAGGGAACGTTCCACTTCGACGGTGAAGTCGACGTGGCCCGGGGTATCAATGATATTGATCCGGTTCTCGGGCGCGCCGGCCTTCGGCTTGTTCTGCTCCTGAAGGGTCCAGTGGCAGGTCGTCGCGGCGGACGTGATGGTGATGCCTCGCTCCTGTTCCTGCTCCATCCAGTCCATGGTCGCAGTACCTTCGTGGGTCTCACCGATTTTGTAATTGACGCCGGTGTAATACAGAATACGCTCGGTCAGTGTGGTTTTACCCGCATCGATATGAGCCATAATTCCGATATTCCGGGTCCTCTCCAGTGGATATTCTCTTCCGGCCAAAATTCACCTCCCTTAGAAGCGGTAATGCGCAAACGCCTTGTTCGCGTCGGCCATGCGGTGCATTTCTTCTTTTCTCTTCACCGCAGAACCGGTATTGTTTGCCGCGTCCATGATTTCGTTTGCGAGGCGGTCTACCATGGTCTTCTCGCTGCGCTTGCGGGAGAAGCTGGTCAGCCAGCGAAGAGCCAGCGCCTGACGGCGGTCCGGGCGAACTTCGATCGGCACCTGGTAGGTGGCGCCGCCCACACGGCGGGCCTTGACTTCGAGGGCCGGCATCATGTTTGCCATGGCCTCTTCAAATACGTCCAGCGCGGGCTTTCCGGTTTTCTCTTCTACGCGGGCAAAAGCGCCGTAGACGATCTTCTGTGCGACACCCTTCTTGCCGTCAAGCATGACCTGGTTGATCAGCTTGGTGACAATCTTGCTGCCGTAGATCGGATCCGCGAGCACGTCTCTTTTGGTATTATGTCCTTTACGTGGCACGTTTCTTCCCTCCTTATTCATAGGATTTGAATAGATCTTCGGTACTCACATGAACAGATGTGTTCGTGCTGTGCTCGCTGCATTTATTCTCGCAGCGGCTTCACCCTTCGGTGCGGCAAAGGATATCCGCCGGTGAAAACCGCTGCTTTTCATAGGAAATAAAGCACGATTCAACACTCAAACATATCTTATGAGTTGTCCTTCGGACGGTGATTATTTACCGGCCTTCGGACGCTTTGCACCATACTTGGAACGGGCCTGCTTGCGGTTCGCAACGCCGGCCGTATCCAGGGTGCCGCGGATCACGTGGTAGCGGGTACCGGGAAGGTCCTTCACACGGCCGCCACGGATCAGCACCACGCTGTGCTCCTGCAGGTTGTGGCCTTCACCCGGAATGTAGCTGGTAACTTCAATTCCGTTCGAAAGACGCACACGGGCAATCTTACGCAGCGCAGAGTTAGGCTTCTTCGGGGTCGTCGTCTTGACAGCGGTGCAGACGCCGCGCTTCTGGGGAGAAGACGTTTCCGTCGGCTTTTTGTGCAGCGAGTTGTAGCCTCTCTGCAGCGCCGGAGCGGTGGACTTCTTTACCGCGGTCTCGCGGCCCTTCCGTACTAACTGGTTGAATGTAGGCATGCTTTTTTCCTCCTTCTTTGCATATTTCCCGCGGAATGCGGGATCTGTGCGAACGCCTTTTCCTTTTAAAGACGCGCCATACTATTTTAATGACAGAGACAGCATTTGTCAAGCGGCGCTTTCGCGCCGCCTGGCATTTTCAGCTTATTCGGCGGGTTCTGCCTCTGTCTCGGTCTCGGCGGCGGGTTCTTCCTTCACCGCTTCGTACGCCTGCTTCTTCGCCGGCATCGGAATGTAGTCCGTGTTCAGCGAAATGTTCTGGTAGCGCTTCATGCCGGTACCGGCCGGAATCAGCTTGCCGATGATGACGTTTTCCTTCAGGCCCATCAGCGGGTCGATCTTGCCCTTGATGGCGGCATCCGTCAACACCTTCGTCGTTTCCTGGAAGGAGGCGGCGGACATGAAGGAATCGGTGGCCAGCGAAGCCTTCGTGATGCCGAGAAGCTCCTGGGTGGCTTCCGCGGGCTCCTTGCCTTCGGCGATGAGCTCTTCGTTCATGCGCTCCACGTCGAGACGGTCGACGAGGGTGTTCGGCAGGAAACCGGTGTCGCCGCTTTCGACGATGCGGACCTTCTTTAACATCTGACGCACGATGACTTCGATGTGCTTGTCGTTGATTTCAACGCCCTGCAGACGGTACACGCGCTGGACTTCCTGAAGCATGTAGTCCTGCACGGCCGCGACGCCCTTGATGCTTAAGACGTCGTGGGGGTTGATGGAACCTTCGGTCAGCGCGTCGCCGGCTTCCACCGGGGTCTGGTCGCCGGTCTCGAGGACCTTGACACGGGATCCGTAGGGGATCAGGTATGCCTTCTCCTCGCCGGTTTCGCGGTTGTACACCACGACCTCGCGCTTGCGGCGATCTTCACGCAGAGACGCCACGCCGGCGATCTCCGTCACGATCGCGACACCCTTCGGCTTGCGGGCTTCGAAGATTTCTTCGACACGGGGAAGACCCTGTGTGATATCGCCGCCGGCCACGCCGCCGGTGTGGAAGGTACGCATGGTCAGCTGGGTACCGGGCTCGCCGATGGACTGGGCCGCGATGATACCGATGGATTCGCCCACCTGCACAGACTGTCCGGTCGCCATGTTCGCGCCGTAGCACTTGGCGCAGACGCCGTGACGCGTACGGCAGGACAGGATCGTGCGGATCTTGACGCGGGCGTTTAAGTTGCCTGCGATGGGCTTGCCGTCCTCGCCGATGCCGCTCGTGGTGATGCGCTCCGCACGGCGGGGCGTGATCATGTGGTTGGCCTTG
The DNA here is from genome assembly GCA_045545575.1 of Shuttleworthella sp. Taxonomy (GTDB): domain Bacteria; phylum Bacillota; class Clostridia; order Lachnospirales; family Lachnospiraceae; genus Shuttleworthia. Next base: position 10,721 of record JAZQBE010000077.1, on the reverse strand, counting down.
ACGATGACGTCGCCGTTCTCGTCATAGATGGTGTTGCAGGAGAACCGGCCCGTAATGCGTTCGCGCAGGGACTCGATTTCTTCCTTGCCTTCCATGAACGCGTGAACGTAGTTGCCCGGGATCTCGCGGTCCTCGCCGGCGCAGCAGTCGGCTTCGCGGACGATCAGCTCCTGGGAGACGTCCACCAGACGGCGGGTCAGATAACCGGAGTCCGCGGTACGCAGAGCGGTATCGGACAGACCCTTGCGGGCGCCGTGGGCGGAGATGAAATACTCCAGAACGTCCAGACCTTCACGAAAGTTGGACTTGATCGGCAGCTCGATGGCGCGGCCGGTGGTATCGGCCATCAGGCCTCGCATGCCGGCCAGCTGCTTGATCTGCTGGTTGGAACCGCGGGCGCCGGAGTCGGCCATCATGTAGATGTTGTTGTACTGGTCGAGGCCGGCGAGCAGGTCCTCGGTCAGGACCGCGTCGGTCTTCGTCCAGGTGTCGATCACCTGCTTGTAGCGCTCTTCCTCGGTCATTTCACCGCGGCGGAAGTTGCGGGTGATCTTTTCGATCTGCTCTTCCGCTTCGGCGATCAGGTCCGCCTTCTGCTCCGGAACCGTCATATCCGAAATGGAAACGGTCATGGCCGCGCGGGTGGAGTACTTGTAGCCCGTGGACTTGATGTCGTCCAGGACCTCCGCGGTGCGGGTCGCGCCGTGGATGTTGATGACGCGCTCCAGGATCTGCTTGATCTGCTTTTTGCCGACCATGAAGTCGATCTCGGGCAGCACCACGTTTTCCGGAATGGAACGGTCCACGTAGCCCAGATCCTGCGGAATGATCTCGTTGAACAGCAGGCGGCCCAGCGTGGTCTTCACCATGCGGGTGTAGGTCTGCTTATCCGCGGCCACCTTGCTGATGCGCACGTTTACGATGGAGTGCAGCGAGATCATCTTGTTCTCGTAGGCCAGGATGGCTTCGCTGATATCCTTGAAGTTGCTGCCTTCGCCGGGATCGCCTTCGCGGGCCTGGGTCAGGTAGTAGATGCCGAGAACCATATCCTGCGTCGGAACAGCCACCGGGCCGCCGTCGGAGGGCTTTAACAGGTTGTTCGGGGACAGCAGCATGAAGCGGCATTCCGCCTGCGCTTCCGCGGTCAGCGGAAGATGCACGGCCATCTGGTCGCCGTCGAAGTCGGCGTTGAACGCGGTACACACGAGCGGATGAAGCTTGATGGCCTTGCCTTCGACAAGGATCGGCTCAAACGCCTGGATGCCCAGACGGTGCAGTGTGGGGGCGCGGTTCAGCATGACCGGATGGTTCTTGATGACTTCTTCAAGCACATCCCAGACCTCGTCCTGCTGGCGCTCCACCATCTTTTTCGCGCTCTTGATGTTCTGGGCGGCGCCCTTTTCATTTAAGACCTTCATGACGAAGGGCTTGAACAGCTCGATGGCCATTTCCTTGGGCAGACCGCACTGGTAGATCTTCAGCTCCGGGCCGACGACGATAACGGAACGGCCGGAGTAGTCGACACGTTTGCCGAGCAGGTTCTGACGGAAACGGCCGGATTTGCCCTTTAACATGTCGGAAAGGGACTTCAGGGAGCGGTTGCTCGGGCCGGTGACCGCGCGGCCGCGGCGGCCGTTGTCGATCAGGGCGTCGACGGCTTCCTGCAGCATGCGCTTCTCGTTGCGGACGATGATGTCCGGCGCGGAGAGCTCGAGCAGGCGGCGCAGGCGGTTATTGCGGTTGATGATGCGGCGGTACAGGTCGTTTAAGTCGGAGGTGGCAAAACGGCCGCCGTCAAGCATGACCATGGGGCGCAGATCCGGCGGGATCACGGGGATGACGTTTAAGACCATCCATTCGGGACGGTTGCCGGATTCGATGAAGGCGTTGACCACCTCCAGGCGCTTTAAAATGCGGGCGCGCTTCTGTCCGCTGGCCGTTTCCAGTTCGGCGGACAGGGACGCGGATTCCTTCTCGAGGTCGATGTCGGCCAGAAGCTTCTGAACCGCCTCGGCGCCCATGCCGACCTTGAAGGTATTGCCGTAGTTCTCCCGGGCGGTCTGGTACTCGCTCTCGGTCAGCACCTGCTTGTACGCAAGCGGGGTCTCGCCGGCATCAAGCACGATGTAGGACGCGAAGTACAGCACGCGCTCCAGGGCCCGCGGCGACAGGTCGAGCATCAGGCCCATGCGGGACGGGATGCCCTTGAAATACCAGATGTGGGACACCGGAGCCGCCAGCTCGATGTGGCCCATGCGCTCGCGGCGCACGGAAGACTTGGTGACTTCCACGCCGCAGCGGTCGCAGACGACGCCCTTATAGCGCACCTTTTTGTATTTGCCGCAATGGCATTCCCAGTCTTTGCTGGGTCCGAAAATCTTCTCGCAGAAGAGGCCGTCTTTTTCCGGCTTCTGTGTGCGGTAATTGATGGTCTCCGGCTTTTTGACTTCACCACGGGACCATGCGCGGATCTTTTCCGGAGAGGCGAGACCGATCTGGATCGCGTCGAACTCCGCAGACTGATTTGTGGATTTGGTTTTGTTATCCGCCATTTATGAATCTCCCTTCCTTCGGATCTGATCGTTTCTTCGGACGGTCAGCGCACGGCGCCGGCCGCGGATTCACGTTCAGTCCGCATCATCATAGGAATCTTCGTCATAATCCCGTCCGCCGAAGGACGCGGGCATGTCCATGTCTTCGGCATCGTCCTCTTCGTATTCCAGCTCCTCCGACTCCTCGTTGAAGGCCTGTACGCCGAAGCCGGCTTTCGCGAAGGATTCTTTGTCTTCGAAGGCATAGTTGCGGTCGCCGGACATGATCTGGTTGATGTTCGTGTTGCCGTACTCGATCGTCTCCATGAGACGGACCTCGTTGCGGTCCTCGTCAAGCACACGCACGTCCAGAGCCAGCGCCTGCAGTTCCTTTAAGAGCACCTTGAAGGACTCGGGGGTTCCGGGTTCCGGAATGTTCTCGCCCTTGATCACGGCCTCGTAGGTCTTGACACGGCCCATCATGTCATCGGACTTCATGGTCAGGATTTCCTGCAGCGTGTAAGCGGCGCCGTAGGCTTCCAGGGCCCAGACTTCCATTTCACCGAAACGCTGTCCGCCGAACTGGGCTTTGCCGCCTAAGGGCTGCTGCGTCACGAGGGAGTAGGGGCCGGTGGAACGCGCATGGATCTTGTCGTCCACCAGGTGATGCAGTTTCAGGTAGTGCATGTAGCCGATGGTGGTCGGCGCGTCGAATTCCTCGCCGGTCCGGCCGTCGCGCAGCTGCACCTTGCCGTCCCGGTTGATCGGAACGCCGTGCCACATGGCGCGGTGATCGCGGTTATCGTAGAGATACTGCATGATCTCTTCGTCCACGAGGTCCTTGTATTTGGCCTCGAACTCCTCCCAGGAGGTGTTCACGTAATCGTTGGCCATCTCCAGGGTATCCTGGATGTCCTTTTCATTGGCGCCGTCGAACACCGGGGTTTCGATGTCGATGCCGAGGGCCTTCGCCGCCAGCGAGAGGTGGATCTCCAGCACCTGTCCGATGTTCATTCGGGACGGCACGCCCAGGGGGTTCAGGACGATGTCCAGCGGACGTCCGTTCGGCAGGAACGGCATGTCTTCCACCGGAAGCACGCGGGAAACGACACCCTTGTTTCCGTGACGGCCGGCCATCTTGTCGCCGACGGAGATCTTTCTCTTCTGCGCGATGTAGACGCGGACCGACTTGTTGACGCCCGGGGACAGCTCGTCGCCGTTCTCGCGGGTAAAGGTCTTCGTGTCGACCACGATGCCGTACTCGCCGTGGGGCACCTTTAAGGAGGTGTCACGCACTTCGCGGGCCTTCTCGCCGAAGATCGCGCGCAGCAGACGCTCCTCCGCGGTCAGCTCGGTTTCGCCCTTCGGCGCCACCTTGCCCACGAGGATATCGCCTGCGCGGACTTCCGCGCCGATGCGGATGACGCCGTCCTCGTCGAGGTCCTTCAAGGCATCGTCGCCGACGCCGGGGACGTCGCGGGTGATCTCTTCCGCGCCGAGCTTGGTGTCGCGGGCTTCAATTTCGTACTCCTCGATGTGGATGGAGGTGTAGACATCATCCTGCACCAGACGCTCGGAAAGCAGAACCGCGTCTTCGTAGTTATAGCCTTCCCAGGTCATAAAGCCGATCAGCGGGTTCTTGCCGAGGGCAAGCTCGCCGCCGGAGGTGGAAGGACCGTCGGCGATGATCTGGCCTTCTTCCACGCGGTCGCCCTTATAGACGTTGGGACGCTGGTTGTAGCAGTTGCTCTGGTTGCTGCGCTCGAACTTGGTCAGAAGGTATTCGCGGCGGTTTCCGTCGTCCTCCAGGACCACGATGCGGGAGGCTTCCACCAGCTCGACGATACCGCCGGCCTTCGCGACGACGGAAAGGCCAGAGTCCTTCGCCGTCTTCGGCTCCATGCCTGTACCGACGACGGGCGCCTGCGTCGTCATGAGCGGAACGCCCTGACGCTGCATGTTGGAACCCATCAGCGCGCGGTTCGCGTCGTCGTTCTGAAGGAACGGAATCAGAGCCGTCGCCACCGAGAAAACCATCTTCGGGGAGACGTCCATGTAGTCGATCAGGGAGCGGTCGTAGGCCTGGATTTCGTCGCGGTAACGGCCGGACACCCGATGGTGCACGAAGTGGCCTTCCGCGTCCAGACGCTCGTTCGCCTGCGCGACGTGGTGATCGTCTTCCTCGTCAGCGGTCATGTAGATGACCTGGTCCGTCACGCGCGGATTGGCCGGATCGGTCTTGTCGATGACACGATAGGGCGCTTCCACGAAGCCGTATTCGTTGATACGGGCATAGCTCGCCAGGGAGTTGATCAGACCGATGTTCGGACCTTCCGGCGTCTCAATCGGGCACATACGGCCGTAGTGGGAGTAGTGCACGTCCCGGACTTCGAAGCCGGCGCGGTCACGGGACAGACCGCCCGGACCCAGCGCGGACAGACGGCGCTTGTGCGTCAGCTCTGCCAGCGGGTTGTTCTGGTCCATGAACTGCGACAGCTGGGAGGATCCGAAGAACTCCTTGATGGCCGCCGTCACGGGCTTGATATTGATCAGGCTCTGGGGGCTGATGCCTTCCAGATCCTGGGTCGTCATGCGCTCGCGCACCACGCGCTCTAAGCGGGACAGACCGATGCGGTACTGGTTCTGCAGCAGTTCGCCCACCGCGCGGATGCGGCGGTTGCCCAGATGGTCGATGTCGTCATCCGTGCCGACGCCCCACTCCAGGTGCATGTGGTAGTTGACCGAAGCGTAGATGTCCTCGATGGTGATGTGCTTCGGCACTAGCAGGGAAGCGTTGCGGCGGATCGCCTCGAGAAGATCCTCCCGGTCGGGATTCTCTTCCAAGATCTCTTCCAGCTGCGGATAGTATACCTTCTCGGTGATGCCGAGTTCCCGCGGATTGCAGTCCACATAGTGGGTCAGATCCACCATCATGTTGGACAGCACACGCGTCGTGCGGGTTTCCGTCGCGATCTCGACCCAGCGGACCGCCTCGTTCTGCAGGAAATCCGCCAGCTGCTCGTCCACCCGCGTGCCGGCTTCCGCAAGGATTTCGCCGGTGCGCTCGTTGACGACGTCCTCCGCCAGCACATGACCGGTGATCCGGCGGCGGAAGGAAAGCTTCTTATTAAATTTGAAACGGCCGACGCGGGCCAGGTCGTAGCGGCGCGGATCGAAGAACATGGAACGCACGAGATTGCGCGCGTTGTCCACGGCCAGCGGCTCGCCCGGACGGATCTTGCGGTACAGCTCGAGCAGGCCGGCTTCCTCGCTGCCCTGGGGCTCGCGCTCCGTGACCGCCGGATCCTTCGCCAGCGACGCCATGATCTTCGGCTCTTCGCCGAACAGGTCGACGATGTCCTGGGAACGGGACAGGCCCAGGGCGCGCAGAAGGACCGTGATCGGCACCTTGCGGGTGCGGTCGACACGGACATAGAAGACGTCGTTGGAATCGGGTTCGTACTCCAGCCAGGCGCCGCGGTTCGGAATCACGGTGCAGGAATAAAGTGTTTTGCCCAGCTTGTCATGGTCGATGGCATAGTAGATGCCCGGCGAACGGACCAGCTGGGAAACGATGACACGCTCCGCGCCGTTGATCACGAAGGTACCGGTGTCGGTCATCAGAGGCAGATCGCCCATGAAGATTTCGTGCTCGTTGATTTCGTCCGTTTCCTTATTAAAAAGGCGCACGCGGACCTTGAGCGGGGCGGCGTATGTGGCGTCCCGTTCCTTGCACTGGGTAATGGTATATTTAATGTCGTCCCGGCAAAGCGTGTAATCCACGAATTCCAGGCTCAGACGATCGTTCTTATCCACGATGGGAGAGGCGTCCGCCAGGGCCTCCCGAAGACCCTCGTCAAGAAACCACTGATAAGAGTTCCTCTGAACTTCAATAAAGTTCGGCATCTCCAGCACTTCATTCTGCCGCTTGTAGCTTAAGCGGCAATTCTTGCCGGATTTGACCAGATGGATCCTGTTTTTATCCATTCGTTTACCACCTCTCCTGAACTGTTTGCAGGTGCCCGTTGCAAAACGCGCCATGAAAAGCCGGACCGCAAGAAATTGTGGTCTGTTCCTTCAGAAAACGCAAAATAACCGATAACAGGCCCTTCCCACGAAAAACCGGCTGAATTTTTGCACTGTTTTTCCCGGAAATACTCCTGTTATTGGATCAAAGCGCCACTTTCTGCACAATAGCGCATTGTTTACAATACCGCAAATCGACTGCGGATGTCAAGCAAAAAAAATATTTTTTTCGTTTCCAGCGCGAAGAGACAGCCCGCGCGTCATTTCGCACGAGCTGTCTCTGTCGTTTCCTGGTTCGGGTTCGCGGCCGCTTCCGGAAGCGGAAGGTGCGCGGAACAAATCAGGGCTATTATTTCAGGGTAACCTTCGCACCCTCGGCTTCAAGCTTCGCCTTCATGTCATCGGCGGTCGCCTTGTCGGCAGCTTCCTTCACGATCTTCGGAGCGCCGTCAACCACGTCCTTCGCTTCCTTCAGGCCAAGGCCGGTCAGCTCACGCACAACCTTGATGACCTTAACCTTGTTCGGGCCGACCTCGGTCAGTTCCACGTCGAACTCGAACTTCTCTTCCTCGGCCGGAGCATCTCCACCGGCAGCCGCAACCACAACACCGGCAGCAGCGGATACGCCGAACTCTTCCTCACAGGCCTTCACCAGATCATTGAGCTCCAGAACGGTCAGCTCCTTGATCGCCGCAATAAATTCCTCTGTCGTCATTTTTGCCATTTTCTTATCCTCCATTGAAAAACGTTTTTGGATGTGTGTTCTTCTTACGCCTCAGGCGCGGCTTCTTCTGCAGGAGCTTCTTCTGCTGCCGGAGCTTCTTCCGCCGCCGGAGCTTCTTCTGCCGGGGCTTCTTCTGCCGGGGCTTCTGCCGCCGGGGCTTCTTCCGCCGCGGCCGGTGCACCGCCGTTTTCAGCGATCTGGCTCAGCACACGGGCGAAGTTCGATACCGGCGACTTGATGCTGCCAAGCATTTTTGCGAGAAGTTCTTCTCTGGACGGGACCTTGGAGATCGCCTCCATTCCGGCCTTGTCATAGAAGTTTCCTTCCACGACGCCGGCGACCATCTCAATCTTCGGTGACGTCTTTGCAAACTTTGCCAGAATACGGGCCGGAGCGGTAGCGTCATCCTTCGCGATCGCGAACGCGTTCGGGCCTTCGAGCACGCCCGACAGGCTTTCGAACGGCGTGTCCTTGATGGCGAAGTTGACCATTGTGTTCTTGTAGACCTTGTAGACGATGCCCGCCTCACGGAACTGCTTGCGAAGCTGGGTATCCTCAGCGACGGTCAGACCGCGGTAATCTACGACAACAATGGACTGCGCATCCTTCAGGTGCCCGGCAATCTCCGCAACGACCGGCTGCTTCAATTCCACTTTTGCCATGAATCCGTTTCCTCCTTCTTTCATATTTCGCGCAGATCCGCAGAGGTTTGCAGGCCTGCATATAAATGATACACCCCTCACTGTCCGACAGCGAGGGGTGTCCATTTCATAAGATATTCCGCGGAGTATGTTCCGCGGCGGACGGTCCCTCGGCAGGTTGCATGCGTTACGTCCGTACGTGACGGACACCTGCTGTCTTCGGCAACGCGTTGATGATTATATCATCGGTGTTTTTTTATGTCAACCGGTTTTTCGAAGCAGCGGATTTGCACTTCGCCCGGTTCTGCTTTCGGTTTAGACAACCTTCAGCGGGTTGACTTTCACGGAGGGGCCCATGGTCGGCGCAAGCACGACGCTGCGCAGGTACTGGCCCTTCAGGCTGGCGGGCTTCGCCTTGATGATGGCTTCCATCAGCGTGGTGAAGTTGTCGGCCAGCTTCTCCTCGGTAAAGGAGGCCTTTCCGATCGGCACGTGGATGATGTTGGACTTGTCCAGACGATACTCGATCTTACCGGCTTTGATATCGGCAACGGCCTTCGTCACGTCCATCGTAACGGTGCCGGCCTTCGGGTTGGGCATTAAGCCCTTCGGGCCAAGGACACGGCCCAGACGTCCGACGACGCCCATCATGTCCGGGGTCGCGACGACGACGTCGAAATCAAGCCAGCCTTCGTTCTGGATGCGCGGGATCAGCTCCTCGGCGCCGACGTAATCGGCTCCGGCCGCCTCGGCTTCGTTGGCCTTCTCGCCCTTCGCGAACACAAGGACGCGAACGGTCTTGCCGGTGCCGTGCGGAAGCACGACCGCGCCGCGGACCTGCTGCTCGGCGTGACGGCCGTCGCAGCCCGTGCGGATGTGCACTTCGATGGTCTCGTCGAACTTGGCAACCGCGTTCTTCTTCACCTGGGCGATGGCGTCCGCGGGATCGAGAAGCATGCTCTTGTCATAGGTTTTTACGGTATCCTGATATTTCTTTCCGTGTTTCATTTTTTACCTCCTGTGGTACGGTCGGGCAAAAATCCCTCCCACAAAAATACGGACGTTTCCGTTTTATTCTGTCACTTCAATCCCCATGCTGCGTGCGGTGCCTGCGATCATGCTCATCGCCGCTTCGATGGAAGCAGCGTTCAGATCGGGCATCTTGGTCTCAGCGATCTGGCGGACCTGATCCTTGGTCAGCTTGCCGACCTTCGTCTTGTTCGGAACGCCGGAAGCCTTCGCAAGACCGGCGGCCTTTTTGATCAGAACCGGCGCCGGGGGCGTCTTTGTAACGAAGGTAAAGCTGCGGTCAGCGTAAACCGTGATCACGACCGGAACGACCGTGTCGCCCATGTCGGCGGTCTTCGCGTTGAACTGCTTGGTGAAATCACCGATATTCACACCGTGCTGACCCAGCGCAGGACCGACCGGAGGAGCCGGCGTTGCCTTGCCTGCAGGGATCTGCAATTTGATATAGCCTGTAATTTTCTTCGCCATAATAAGCCTCCTTAGCTTAACTTGCGGACATCCATGAAGCTGATCTCCACCGGCGTTTCCCGGCCGAACAGCACCACGTTGATGATCAGGGTCTGCTTACCCGGATTCATGGACTGGATCACGCCGATCGTGTCTTTCCAGACGCCGCCGATGACGCTGACCGTGTCGCCCTCTTCGAAGTCCACAACCACGTTGTCTGTTTTGATTCCCAGGGACCGCATTTCCGCATCGGTCAGCGGAACGGGTTTCGATCCCGGACCGACGAAGCCGGTCACGCCCCGGGTGTTTCGCACCACATACCAGGTGTCGTCGTTCATGATCATGTTGATCAGCACATAGCCCGGAAACAGCTTCTTGGAAACCGTCCGGCGAACGCCGTTTTTGACCTCTACGACATCCTGCATGGGAACGCGGACCTCGAGGATCTGGTCCTCCAGGTGACGGTTCTCGATGGTTTTGTCGATATTGGTTTTTACCTTGTTTTCGTACCCGGAATAGGTGTGGGCCACATACCAGTGTGCCTCTGCCATAGGTCTGCCTCCTCGATTTCGGACCGCCGCATCACAGGCGGATCAGAAGATCCACGCCGTACTGCACCACCATGTCAATCACAACAATCAGCAGTGCGGTGATGACGGAAACCGCCACGACGGCTGCCGACTGCTTGACCACATCTTCCGGTGTGGGCCATACAATCTTGGCAAACTCGGTGCGGATGCCGTCCCAGAATCGGGCAAGGCCGTTTTTTTCTTCCTTTGCCATAGCGCTCCCTCTACATAAAGAACTGATGCATGTGTCTGCTGTCCGGCGGACCCGCCGGCTGCGCCCTGCTTATTTTGTCTCTTTATGTAACGTGTGCTTTTTGCAGAACGGACAATATTTCTTTGTCTCGATCCTGTCCGGATGCGTCTTCTTGTCCTTCGTCGTGTTGTAGTTCCGACGCTTGCAGTCCGTGCAGGCTAATGTGATTCTTGTACGCACAGTTTCCACCTCCCATTTCTTCTATGGTTCCAACGATGGGGTTACTTTACGGTGACTGCGACCCGGCCTGCGTACGCTTCGCGTCCGCGTCCGGCTCTCGAAAATACCTGGCTCTGAATTTAGCGCAAAAAAATACACGCCACCGCGTCTGTACACTATAGCATACAAAACGTGCAGCGACAATTCTTTTTTCTGCGGATTTGCCGGCGGGTTAAAACGCGTCGGTTTCCCCGGCGGCGGCCATCTGCCGGACTTCGTTATGATACTTTTCAAGGATCATGTTCTGAAGCCACTCGCGGGTGGACGTCTGGATCGGATGAG
>JAZQBE010000076.1:0-41351 GCA_045545575.1 Shuttleworthella sp. | reverse complement strand
GCTCGGGCAGACGCTGGGTGATCTCGTCCAGCTTGACAGAGATCTTCTCGCCATTGTCGCGGCGGACTGCAACGCAGACGCCGTTTTCAATGTCCTTGGGGCCAAGCTCCACACGCAGGGGAACGCCCTTCATCTCGTACTGGGCGCACTTCCAGCCAAGGCTGTTGTCGCTCAGGTCGATGGTAACGCGGAAGCCTGCTGCCTTGATGGCATCGTACATCTCGGTGGCCTTCTCCTTGACGCCTTCCTTGTGCTGTGCAACGGGCACAACAACGATCTGAATGGGGGCGATGCGGGGAGGCAGAACCAGACCGGAGTTATCACCGTGGGTCATGATAAGACCGCCGATGATACGGGTGGACATGCCCCAGGAAGTCTGCATGGGGAACTTCTGCTGGTTGTCCTTATCCGCGAAGGTGACGTCGTAGGCCTTCGCGAAGCCGTCGCCGAAGTTGTGCGAGGTGCCGGACTGCAGCGCCTTGCCGTCGTGCATCAGCGCTTCGATGGTGTAGGTGGCGACGGCGCCGGCGAATTTTTCCTTGTCTGTCTTGCGGCCCTTGATGACCGGGATCGCCAGCACCTGTTCGCAGAAGTCCGCGTAGACGTTCAGCATCTGAATCGTGCGGTCCTGGGCTTCCTCGGCCGTGGCGTGGGCGGTGTGGCCCTCCTGCCACAGGAATTCACGGGAACGCAGGAAGGGACGGGTTTCCTTTTCCCAGCGCACCACGGAGCACCACTGGTTGTAGACGCGGGGCAGGTCGCGGTAGGAATGGATGTCCTTCGAATAGAAATCGCAGAACAGCGTCTCCGACGTCGGGCGGATGCACAGCCGCTCCTGCAGGGGCTCCAGGCCGCCGTTCGTCACCCACGCCACCTCCGGCGCGAAGCCTTCCACATGCTCCGCTTCCTTCGCAAGAAGGCTCTCCGGGATCAGCAGCGGCATGTAGACGTTCTCTACGCCGGTCGCCTTAAAGCGGCGGTCAAGCTCGTGCTGGATGTTCTCCCAGATCGCGTAGCCCGCCGGCTTGATGACCATAAAGCCCTTGACAGAGGAATAATCCATCAGCTCGGCTTTTTTCACAATATCCGTATACCACTGCGCGAAATCCACGTCACGCGCGGTGATCTCTTCCACAAGTTTCTTGTCCTTTGCCATAGCGGCCTCCCATCCGGTGCCGGCAGCGCATCCGAAAACGGCTGGATGCCCCCGACTTTCATAATTAAAAACGTACACCCGATTATATCCTACAGAGCCAAAAGCCGCAAGTGAAAGTGGAACAGGGGTCAGGCACCCGTTCCGCTTTTGCGCCGGAGGAAAAGGGGTGGTATACTGAACTAAATATCCAGTTTTGAAATGCCGCTGCCGGCGTAAAGCAATACAAACCTGATTCCATACACATCACACTGCTTCAGAAAGGGGATTTACAATGAAACTGGGCAGATTGCATTCATTTCAGCTTTCCGGGCAGCGGTTCCTGCTGCATTTCGAGAACGGCACGGCGTGCGCCGACGTGCTGAACAGCAGAACGGTGCGGTTTTACGAGGGGACGCCGGTGCATTCCTTCGCGGTGGAGGCGGACGTCCACGAGCCGACAGAGGTGCGCGTCGAGATGGATGGCGGGCCGGTGCTGTGCACGGAGGATCTGCGTATCCGCGTGAGTGCGGATTTTGCGGTGTCTGTCTGCGCGGCGGACGGCACGCTGCTGGCATGTACGTCGGACGCGCCGCGCACGCCGCGGGAGAAGATGAGTCCGCGCTGGATCAAAAAGATGAGCGCTCTGTATGGCGCTATGATGGCCGGAGCGGAAAACGGCGCAGACGATCCGCTGGCGGCGGAGGGACACGAGTCGGCGGCGCGCGCGTTCGGGATGAAGGAACCGGCGGTTTCGATGCAGTGGAAGCTGTTCGGCGACGAGAAGTTCTACGGGTTGGGCGACAAGACGGGCTTCCTGAACAAATTCGGATACGAGTACGAGAACTGGAATACGGACGAACCGAAGGCGCACACGGAGCAGTATCACGCCCTGTACAAAAGCATCCCCTTTCTGATCGTTTTGCGGAACGCAGGCTGTTTCGGTTTCTTCTTCGACAGTCCGCACCGGTCGCGTCTGGATCTGGGCAAGGAAAACACGTCCTATTTCCGGTATGAGGCGGACGGCGGCGCGGCGGACTGGTACTTCCTGTACGGTCCGCGCATGACCGACGTGGTGTCGTCCTACACGGCGCTGACCGGCCGGCAGCCGCTGCCGCAGCTGTGGACATTGGGCTACCACCAGTCCCGCTGGGGCTATGATTCCGCGGAATCGGTCCGCGAGATCGCGTCGCGCATGCGCGCGGAGGAGATTCCCTGCGACGCCATCCATTTCGACATCGACTACATGGACGGCTACCGCGTTTTTACCTGGGACGAAGAGGCTTTCGGGGCGCCGGGTGCGGTCGTAAAGGAACTGGGGGAGCAGGGCTTCCACGCTGTGCCGATCATCGATCCGGGCGTGAAGAAGGATCCGGGCTACGCGGTCTATGACGAAGGCGTCGAAAACGGTTATTTTGCCAAAACGCCGGCGGGCGAGGTTTACGTGAACACCGTCTGGCCCGGGGAGGCCGTCTTCCCGGACTTCGGCAGAGAAGAGGTTCGCCGCTGGTGGGCCGGCAAAGAGAAGTACCTGACGGATCTGGGGTTTGCCGGCACCTGGAACGACATGAACGAGCCGGCGAGCTTCCGCGGTGAACTGCCGCCGGACGTGGTATTCCACGACGAAGAGGAACCGATGCCCCATGCAAAGATGCACAACGTCTACGGGCATCTGATGTCGAAAGCGACCTGGGAGGGATTGAAGGACGCCGACGGAAAACGGCCCTTCGTCATCACCCGGGCCTGCTACGCCGGCACGCAGAAATACGCGACGGTCTGGACGGGCGACAACATGAGCCTGTGGATGCACCTGCAGATGATGATTCCGCAGCTGTGCAATCTGGGACTGTCCGGTTTCTCACTGTGCGGAACCGACATCGGCGGTTTCGGCGGCGACACGACGCCGGAACTGCTCACCCGGTGGATTGAGGCGGCGGTCTTTTCCCCGCTGTTTCGCAACCATTCCTGCAGCGGAACGAACCGGCAGGAGCCCTGGCTGTACGGCGAAGAAACCCTCGCCATCTACCGGAAATATGTCCGGCTGCGCTATGAGCTGCTTCCTTATATTTATGATCTGTGCAGAGTGTGTGAAGAAACGGGCCTTCCGGTGATGCGCCCGCTGGTACTGCACTATGAGGACGACCCAAAGGCATGGAACTGCAGCGACGAGTTCCTTGTCGGCGAGTCGCTTCTGGCCGCGCCGGTGGTGGAACAGGGCGCCCGGCAGCGGATCGTTTATTTCCCGGCCGGGACCTGGTACGATTACCGGACAGGAAAGAAATACGAAGGAAATACGAGATGTATCGTCGACGCACCCCTGGATGCGCTGCCGCTGTTCGCGAAGGAAGGCAGCATCATCCCCACCTGGGAAGTGACAGCGTATGTGGGGGAAAAGGAGCCGGAGATTCTGACGCTGCGCGTTTATCCCGGAGAAGGGACGTATGTACATTACAGGGATAACGGCGAAGATTTTGCGTACCGCGGCGGCGCATACGACGCTTATCGCTTCGAGATGAAGGATGGGAAGCTTTCGGCGCAGCTGCTGCACCGTGGATTCGGTCATCCATACGCAGAGGTCCGCGCGGAACGAATCGGCTGAAAAAGCCGAAAAACCGCGAAAAAACGGTATTTTCACCGCTTTTCCTTGACAAACCTCCGGGAAACACGTATAAATGAGAGTAGTTGCACTTTTGTGCACGACTCATTGACCGGCGTCTGCTGCCGGGATCCGAAAAGAGATGATCCCCGCAGGCAGACACAGAATGATTTTTAGGAGGAATATCATGAACAAGACTGAATTTGTTGCAGAGATCGCTGAGGCCGCTGGTCTTTCCAAGAAGGACGCTGAGGCTGCTGTTAAGGCTTACGCCGATGTTGTGACCAAGGCTCTGAAGGCCGGCGACAAGGTTCAGCTGGTTGGCTTCGGCACCTTCGAAGTGAGCAAGAGAGCTGCCCGCACGGGCCGCAACCCGCAGACCGGCAAGACCATGAAGATTAAGGCTTCCAAGGCTCCGAAGTTCAAGGCCGGCAAGGCTCTGAAGGATGCGATCAACTAGTCTTCTTTGTGTGATCATAACGAAAGCCGTCCTCTGTGAAAGCGGGACGGCTTTCGTTTATTCAGGTGGAATGTATGCGGCTGGATAAGTTTTTAAAGGTTTCCCGTCTGATCAAACGGCGCACCGTGGCGAACGAAGCGTGCGACACGGGACGGGTGTCCGTCAACGGCGTCGTGGCGAAGGCGTCGGCGCAGGTGAAAACCGGCGACGTCATCGAGATCGCCCTCGGCAACCGCACGATCCGCGGCCGGGTGCTCGACGTGCGCGAGACCGTCAAAAAGGAAGAAGCGGCGGATCTGGTAGAACTGCTGTAGCAGAAACAGCGTAAAGGACGAAGAAGGTACGGAGGACGGGCATGGCGAAAAAGTATAAATCGAGAAACCGCGCGTCCGGTCAGCAGCGGCTGGCGGTGACGATTGTCGCTGTGCTGCTGATCGTGGCCCTATCGGCCCAGCTGTTTTCACTGTATCGGAAAAAACAGTTTTACGAGGCCCGGGAGGCGCTGCTCGAACAGCAGCTGGAAGACGCGAAGGAACGTCAGCAGGAGCTGGAAGATCAGGAAGCGTATACCGGGACGATCGATTACATCATCAGCATCGCGCGAAGCAAGCTGGGACTGATTTTTCCGGACGAAATCATTTTTAAAGAAGAGTAGCATACAAGCCCGGCAAGGCCTGCCGGGCTCTTTCTTTCCGCGGGACAATCCGGGAGGAACAGGGTGGACGAAACATTTCGGTTGGAACAGGCGGTGGAGGAAGCGGTCCGCCGCGATTCGATGATTCCGGACAGCGCCGCCGTGCTGGCCGCCATCTCCGGCGGCGCGGATTCGACGGCGCTTCTTCTGGTGCTCTGCGCGCTGGCAAAGCGCCGCGGCTGGCACGTCGAAGCGCTCCACGTCGAGCATGGAATCCGGGGGGAGGAAAGCCGCGCGGACGCGGATTTCGTCGCCCGGCTGTGCCGGTCTCAAAATGTGCCGGTTACGGTCGTTTCGAAAGACGTGCCGGCCCTGGCACGGCAGCAGAAGACCGGCCTGGAGGAAACGGCGCGGAACGTGCGCCGCGCCCGGCTGCTGGCGCGCGCCGCCGAAATGGAACGGGAGCTCGGCGGCCGGCCCGTCGTGATCGCAACGGCGCATCACGCCGGGGACAATGCCGAAACCATGCTGTTTCACCTTGCCCGGGGCACCGGCGCCGCCGGCCTGTGCGGGATCCGCCCGGTGCAGGGGGCCTTCGTGCGGCCGCTGCTTTACTGTACGCGCGAACAGATCGAAGCGTATCTGACCGCCGCCGGAATGCCCTGGCGGACGGATTCGACGAACACTGACCCCGCCTATGCCCGAAACCGCATCCGTCTGGACGCGATTCCGGCGCTGCGCGCCGTCAACGACGGGGCTGTCCGCCACATGTCGGAGGCCGCGCGCTCGATGCAGGAGCTGGAGGCGTGGCTGTCCCGGGCAGCGGAGGAACTTCTTGCACGATGGGAGGACGCGGACGGCGTGCTGCGCCGCGGACTCGCCGAAGAGGACCCCGTGCCGGCGAAGGAGGCGGTCCGCCGGTGGCTTGCCCGGCGCGCGCCTGCCATGGTGGAGCGCGTCCACACCGAGACGGCCTGGCAGATGCTTGCGCGCGGCAGCGGGCAGCTGTCGATGCCCGGCGGAGGGGTGATCCGCGCCGCGGCGGACGGCCTGCATGTTTTTACGGAACCGCCGGCGGCAGAAAAAGCGGAGCGGATGAATCCCGTCGTCGTGCACGTTTCCCCCGGACAGACGGCCGAAATCGACGCCGGCGGGATGCATTTTTCGTTTCAGGTGCGCGACGCGCGGCCGAATGAGGCCGAAGACGCCCGCCGCGACAAAACCTATACCTTTTGCCGCGATTGTGGAAATCGCGGCAAAACCCCGCTTTGCGGGGCACGCGCCTTCGGCGCTGGGTGCAGTCCGGTTTTGAAATGCCTGAAGCATTTCAAAACCTATACGAAGCGCTTCGATTATGATAAGATAGAACAGATTTCCATCCGTACCCGGCAGCCCGGGGATACCCTTGTGATCGGTGAAAACCGGCACAAATCCCTCCGGCGGTATTTCATGGATATCCGCGTTCCGGAAGAAGAGCGCGGCGAGAGGCTGCTTCTGTGTGACGGAAGCGATGTGCTTTGGGTGATCGGCGCCCGCATGGGCGACCGCTGCAAACTGACGGAGGCGACCCGCCGTGTCCTCGAGGTCCGGGTGACCGGCGCGGACGGCCGCAGAGAGGAGAAGAGCATGAGTGAACACGTACGTTTAATGATTCCCGAGGAGGATATCGACCGGCGGATCCGCGAGCTGGGCGAACAGATCAGCAAAGATTACGCCGGGAAGACGATTTATCTGACCGGGATCTTAAAGGGCGCCTCGTTCTTCGCCTGCGAGCTGGCCAAGCGCATCACGGTGCCGGTGATCATGGACTTCATGGCGACGTCGAGCTACGGCGGCGGCACGGTGAGCACCGGCAAGATCACCGTCAGCAAGAAGACGGATCTCGACCCGGCCGGCCGGGAGGTGCTGATCGTCGAGGACATCGTCGACAGCGGCAATACGCTGGCGTTTCTGAAGCCTTATTTCAAGGAGGCCGGCGCGGCGTCCGTCCGCACCGCCGTGCTTTTGGACAAGCCTGACCGCCGCGAGGTGGAGATTTCGGCGGACTATACCGGATTTACGATTCCGGACGAATTCGTGGTGGGCTACGGTCTGGATTACGACCAGAAATACCGCAATCTGCCTTACATCGGCGTCGTGTCCTTTGAGGACTGAAGCGAAGGACGCGGGCAGCAGGAAGAGGAGACGTAATACGTGAGCAGTGCAGGACGCAGAGGATACAGCGGATTTCTGATTCTACTGCTGTTGGTCGCGCTACTGTGGATGCTGTTTTCGAACAGCCGCACGGATACCGCGACGATGGCAGAGGTCCGGGAATTGCTTGAAGCCGGCAAGATCGAAACGGCCGTCATCCGCCAGAACGAGCAGGTGCCGACCGGCAGTGTGACCATCAAAAACAGCGAAGGCGCCGCGGCCGTCGCTTATACCGCGGACGTCGGCGACGTGATCGCCATGTTCGACGAGGCGCAGTTTACGAAATACGAGCTTCGGGACGTGCCCCAGACCGGCTGGCTGCGCGTGCTGATTCCCACGCTGCTGGGTCTCGGCGCGCTCGTCTTCCTTGTGATGATGACGAACGTGTCCGCCGGCGGCGGCGCGAACGCGCGCATGATGAATTTCGGCCGCAGCCGCGCGACTGTGACTACCGGCAAGGACACGACGGTCAATTTCGCCGGTGTCGCCGGACTGCAGGAGGAAAAGGAGGACCTGCGGGAAATCGTGGATTTCCTGAAGGATCCGGCCAAATATACCAACGTCGGCGCGCGCATTCCGAAGGGCGTGATCTTAGTCGGCCCTCCGGGCACCGGCAAGACGCTGCTGGCCAAGGCGGTCGCCGGCGAGGCGGGCGTGCCCTTCTTTTCGATTTCGGGCTCCGATTTCGTGGAGATGTTTGTCGGCGTCGGCGCTTCCCGCGTGCGGGATCTGTTTGAAGACGCTAAGCAGGCCGCGCCCTGCATCGTTTTTATCGACGAAATCGACGCCGTCGCGCGGCGCCGCGGTACCGGCATGGGCGGCGGCCACGACGAGCGCGAACAGACGTTAAACCAGCTGCTCGTGGAGATGGACGGCTTCGGCGTGAACGAAGGCATCATCGTTATGGCGGCGACGAACCGGGTCGACATCTTAGACCCGGCCATTCTGCGTCCGGGGCGCTTTGACCGCAAGGTCTTCGTCGGCCGTCCGGACGTAAAGGGGCGCGAGGAGATCCTTGGCGTCCACACGAAGAACAAGCCCCTCGCGGACGACGTGGACCTGCACCAGATCGCCCAGACGACGGCGGGCTTCACCGGTGCGGACCTGGAAAACCTGATGAACGAGGCGGCCATTGCCGCGGCGAAGGACAACCGTCAGTTCATCCGCATGCAGGATATCCGCGCGTCCTTTGTCAAGGTGGGCATCGGCGCGGAGAAGAAGAGCCGCGTCATCTCCGAGAAGGAAAAACGCATCACGGCCTATCACGAGGCCGGCCACGCGATTCTTTTCCACGTGCTGCCGGACGTCGGCCCGGTGTACTCCGTCTCCATCATCCCTACCGGTGCGTCGGCCGCGGGCTACACCATGCCCCTGCCGGAGAACGACGACATGTTCCTGACGAAGGGGAAAATGGAGCAGGACATCACCGTCACCTTAGGCGGCCGTGTCGCCGAGGAGCTGATCTTCGACGACGTGACGACGGGTGCGTCTTCCGACATCAAACATGCCACCCAGGCCGCGCGGAACATGGTGATGCGCTACGGCTTTTCGGACGCCATCGGCCTGGTGGATTACGACACGGAGGAGGAAGAGGTCTTCATCGGCCGTGATCTCGCGCATACCCGCGTCTACGGCGAAGCCACCGCGACGGCCATCGACGCCGAGGTCAAGCGGATCATTGCCGCCGCCCACGACCGGGCGGAGGCGCTTCTGCAGAAGCATCTGGACGTGCTGCACGCCTGCGCCGCCCTGCTGATGGAGAAGGAAAAGATCACCCGCTCCGAGTTTGAGGCGCTGTTCGCGGAGGTCTACCCGCAGCCGGAGGACACCGCGCAGGGGGTCGTGGTGGAAGGCGTATAACGACAGCCGGGACAAAGAAAGACAGTTTGCATGAATACAGAAGCCATTTTTGCCGACGGCACCCGGGAATACCGCAATCCCTGGGAGCCCGCCCCCTATGCCCGCGTGCGTCTGCGCGCGCGGGTGGCCCACGGCGCGGACACCCAGGTCGGCCTGGTCACGCCCCAGTACACGCTGCCCATGCAGCGCGACGAGGTGGGCGAGGTCTTTGATTATTACCGGGTGGAAATCCAGCTTGGCAAGGATCCTTTTTCCTATATCTACCGCATCGAACAGGACGGCGAGACCGTCTGGTACGACTCCTACGGCGTCTGCGACGCGGCCCGCTGGGAGCATGCTTTTGCGATCATTCCCGGGTTTTCCGTGCCGGACTGGATGAAGGGCGCGGTCATCTATCAGATTTTCGTGGACCGCTTCTGCAACGGCGACCCGGACAACGACGTCGTCGACGGCGAATACGCCTATCTGGGCCGCAAGGTGGATCACGTCGCCGACTGGAACAGCATGCCTCAGGGATTCGACGTGGGCCGGTTCTACGGCGGCGATCTGGAGGGCGTGCGGCAGAAGCTGCTGTATCTGAAGAATCTGGGCGTCGAGGTCATCTATTTCAATCCGCTGTTTCTGTCCCCGTCCAATCACAAGTACGATGCGCAGGACTACGAGCACATCGATCCGCATTTCGGCGTGATCGCCGTGGACCGCGGCGATCCCCTTTCGCCGGAGGAGTACGACAATCACAAAGCCACCCTCTACCGGACGCGCACCACCCATCCGAACAACCTCGAGGCCTCCGACGCATTCTTCGCGCATTTTGTCCGTGAGGCCCACGAGAAGGGCATCCGCGTGATTTTAGACGGCGTCTTTAACCACTGCGGCTCCTTCCACAAATGGATGGATCGCGAGGGCGTCTACGCAAAAGCGCCGAAGCGCTGCGCCGGGGCCTACAACAGCGCCCAGAGCCCCTACCGGAAGTTCTTCCGGTTTGAAAAGGAGGAGGACGGCGACTGGCCCAACAACGGCTCCTACGAGCAGTGGTGGGGCAACGAGACGCTGCCGAAGCTCAATTACGAAGGCAGCGAGAAACTGTGCCAGTATATCCTGGACATCGGCCGCAAGTGGGTGTCCGAACCCTACTGCTGCGACGGCTGGCGTCTGGACGTGGCGGCGGACTTAGGCCATTCCGAGGAATTCAACCACGAATTCTGGCGGCGGTTCCGCACAGCGGTCAAAGAAGCCAACCCCGAGGCCGTGATCCTGGCCGAGCATTACGGGGACGCGTTTTCCTGGCTGTCCGGCGACCAGTGGGATACGATTATGAACTACGACGGCTTCATGGAGCCGGTGTCGTGGTTTTTAACCGGCATGGAAAAGCACAGCGAGGCCTTCGACGAGCACGCGCTGTGCGACGGCGCCCGCTTTGAAGCGGCGATGCGCTATGCCAGGAGCCGGATGATGACGCCTTCCTGGATGACGTCCATGAACCAGCTGTCCAACCATGATCACTCCCGGTTTCTGACCCGCACGAATCACCGGGTGGGCCGGCTCGGGGACGCCGGCTGTGAAGCGGCAAATAACGGGGTCAACAAGATGGTGATGAAGGCCGCCGTGGTGATCCAGATGACCTGGCCCGGGGCGCCGACGCTGTACTACGGCGACGAAGCCGGCCTGTGCGGCTTCACGGATCCGGACAGCCGCCGGCCCTATCCCTGGGGGCATGAGGACCGGGAACTGATCGATTTTCATCGCGAGATCATCTCCATTCATCGCCGCAGCCGCGCGCTGCGTGTCGGTTCCTGCATCTTCCTGGCCTGCGGACCGAACCTGGTCAGCTATGCGCGGTTTACCCGGGACGAGCAGGTGGTCACCATCGTCAACAGCGGTGATTGCACCATCGACGTCTTCATCCCCGTGTGGAAGGCGGAGATCCCCATGGACTGCACCTTGGAACAGGTGATGGTGACGACGGAACACGGATACTCCATCATGCCCGTGTACCACGAAGTGGCCAAGGGACAGCTGCGGATCCAGCTGCGGCCCTTCTCCGCCGTGGTGCTGCAGAGACAATAGGCGGCCGGCCCGACAGAACACGTAAGAAAAAGAGCATTTCGCGTCAAAACGACCGGAGTGCTCTTTTTTTCTGCTCTCAGAATGCTATAATTTAACCAATTCGTTGCCCGTTTTTGGGCAAAATCAGGGAAAATTGCCCAATATCCGCCGGCCGCGGACCATAAAAAGGTCGGATGCAGCCGGACGGCAAAGGGGGAGAGGGCGTTTCCCGCGGCAGTGGAAGAGGAGGTAACTATGAAGAAGGGACTGATGCGTGGTCTGGCAGGTATTACCCTGTCCCTGCTGACCATCACCGCCATCGCCACGTCCTACACGGGCACCCGCGAGGCGTTCATCAATGCGCACCTGGGCACAAGCAGCATGAAGCTGGTGGAAATCGGCGATGCGTCCAAAGACACCTATTATTACAAATCCGAGTTCGGCTCCCTGGCGGAGCTGGTCGAGGCCAAGAAGAATCTTGCCGTCGAGATCGCCGGTGAAGGCACCGTCCTGTTAAAGAACGAAGACGACGCGCTGCCGCTTGCGGCGGGCGCCGACGTGACGCTTTGGGGCCACAACGTGCTGTTTCCGGCCCGCGGCGGTATGATCGGATCCACCGCTTCCGCGGCGGAGGGTCAGGAGAACTTCGGCCCGCTTGACGCGATGCTGGCCCGCGGCTTCAACGTGAACATGGGCTTCATCGATCTGTACGGCAGCGAGGAAGCCTTCGCCTACACGAGACAGACGTTCTTCCCGGGCGCCGGCCTGCTTCCGGCCTTCACCCCGGCGTGGGAATCCCCGGCCTTCTACATGACCGGTGAAATCCCGGCGTCCATGTACACGGACGATCTGCTTGCGACGGCAGACGACACGGCGGCCGTCGTCGTGATCACCCGCGACAGCTCCGAAGCGGCCGACTATTCCCCGTCCATGTTCTGCGCGACGGACGGCGATTCCTTCGTGCGTCCCCTCGCCCTGTCCCAGTATGAAAAGGACATGCTCGAGCTGGCGAAGGAGCACAGCACCAAGGTGATCGTGCTCTTAAACTGCAACAACCCGATGGAGGTTCAGGAGCTGAAGGAAGATGACGACATCGACGCCGTCCTCTGGGTCAGCGAACCCGGCATCTACGGCTTCCTCGGCGTGGCCGATGTCCTGGCCGGCAACGTGAACCCCTCCGGCAAGCTGGTGGACACCTGGGCGGTGAAGTCCGATTCCGCCCCGGCCATGACCAACTTCGGTCTGTTCATGTACACCAACAACTCCCAGAACGGCACGGGCGACTACATCCTGACCGGCGACGACAAGTCCGACTGGTACGTGGTCGAATCCGAAGGCATCTATCAGGGCTACAAATACTATGAAACCCGTTACGAGGACGAGGTCTTGGGCCAGGGCAATGCGGATGCGGCCGAAGGCTCCATCGACAGCAAGGCCTGGAGCTACGAGAACGAGATTTCCTATCCCTTCGGCTACGGTCTGTCCTATACCGAGTTTGAGCTTGCCCTTGACGACGTGCAGGCGGAGGTCGGCGAAATCGGCACCGCGACCGTGACGGTAAAGAACACCGGCGACGTGGCCGGCAAGACCGCCGTGGAACTGTACGTGCAGGCGCCCTACACCGACGGCGGCATCGAGAAGTCCGCGATCCAGCTGGCCGGCTTTACGAAGACCGGCATCATCGAGCCCGGCAAGTCCGAGACCGTGACCATCGACGTGGATCCGGCGCTGTTCGCCAGCTATGACGAAGCTGCCGTCAAGGCCGACGGCACCACCGGCGCGTGGGTGCTCGAAGCGGGCGACTACTACTTCGCGGTGGGCAACGGCGTGCACGAAGCCTTAAACAACATCCTTGCGGCCAAGGGTGAGAACGAAAGAGATCTGACGGATGTCAACGACGGCGAGATCACGGCGGACAACGCGGTGAAGTGGACGCTGGCGGAAACCGACATCGAAACCTATTCCGCGAACGTGCAGAACGCGTTCCAGGATGCCGACATCAACAAGCTGATCCCGGGTACCGTGGAATACACCACCCGCAGCGACTGGTCCAAGGGCTGGAAGACGATCGAGTCCATCACCCCGACGGATGAGATGCTGACCGGCCTGCGCAACCAGCTGTACGCCCTGAACGAAAACGGCAGCGGCGTGACCTGGGGCGCGGACAACGGCCTGACCATCATGGATCTGGTCGAGTTCAACGAAGACGGCACCGTTGCGGGCGTGGCTCCGCTTTCGGATGAGAAATGGCAGCAGCTGGTGGAGCAGGTGACGCTGGAAGAGGCCATCAACTTCATCGAGTTCGGCGGCGACGACATCGAAAACATCGACTCCGTCCTGCTTCCGCGCTGCTACATGAACGACGGCCCCTTAGGCTTTGCCTTTGACCAGGTGGCCGGCTACAAGACCCGCTGGACGTCTGCCGATTCCGCGGCGCCGACCTATGTTTCCGGCGACGAGACCGAAGCCGGCTATGCCATGACCTCCTTCCCGACCGAGCCGATGGCGGCGGCTTCCCGCAACCGCGAGCTGGTGGAGCGCCAGGGCCAGCTGATGGGCGAGGACGGCCTGTGGGCCAAGGAGAGCATCATCATCGCTCCCGGCGTGAACCTGCACCGCACGGTATACTGCGCGCGTAACCATGAGTACTACTCCGAGGACCCGGTGGTCGTGAACCTGATGGCGAAGGCCGTCTGTACCGGCATGATCAGCAAGGGCCTGTCTCCGCAGGCGAAGCACTACGCGTTCAACCATCAGGAGCTGAACCGCAGCGGTATGTCCACGTTCATGACCGAGCAGGCCGGACGTGAGAACGAGCTGCGCGGCTTCCAGGGCGTGATGAGCGAGAACCAGACCCTCTCCGTGATGACGGCGTTCAACCGCATCGGCACCAGTTTCGTCGGCGCGCATGCCGGCGTCATTGAGCAGATTGCCCGCAAGGAATGGGGCTATCAGGGCGGCTTCGTCACAGACATGGTCAACGGCGCCATGTACATGAACTGGCGCGACACCGTGGCCGGCGGCGGCGGTATCATGCTCGGCTCCGCTTCCAACTGGCAGCAGACCTCTCTCGGCACGATGGAAGCTTCCTACAATGCGATTGAAAAGGATACCTTCTTCCAGCAGAAGATGCAGGAAGGCATCAAGAGCTGGCTGTGGACCTGCGCCCAGACCAACGTGACGAACGGCTTAAGCGCCACCACCAAGCTGGTGACGGTCACGCCGTGGTGGAAGGCAGCCCTGTATGCGGCGGATGCCGTGCTTGCGGCTCTTTCCGCGCTGTTCATCTTCCTGGCCCTCTGGAACAAGAAGGGCAAAAAAGCCTGACAGAAGCGCTGCAATCATCAGATGACAACCGGCAGATCTGCCGGAAACGGACCAACCGTTTGGAGGTAAAAAATGGAAAAGAAGAAACTCGGATTCGGATTTTTCCTGTTATGTGCAGCGCTGATTGTCGCAATCGTAAGCGTCGTACTTTACGGGAAATCCTACGTAACGACAACGAATGCCTATGGCTTCATGATCGCGGCCATCGTGGCCGGCGCCGCTGCCTTAGTCGGCTCGTTCTTCCTGCCGAAGGTGTTTAACTGGTGCACCATCGTGGCGGCCTTCCTGATGGCCGGCGGCTTCGGCTGGAGCATCACCGTGATGGCGGATCCCATCGGCTACGTGATCTCCGGTCTGTATGAGCCCGGCACGCTGACCGGCTGGATCACCTACATGGTTGTGGCGGTCATCGCCTGGCTGCTTCTGCTCATCTCCGGCTTCACCGGCGTGGCGAAGGAACGGTAATCTGTAAAAACGGACCAAAACCGCATAAGTAATGCCGCGGGCAGGAACGCCGATGCAGCGGGCTATTTGCCCAGAAACAGAGCGTTCCTGCCCGTTTTTGCTGCAGCGGCGGGGCGGGGGCCAGAAAGCAATCCTTCCGCGGGCATTCTGCCCGCGGGGAAGCCCGAAATGACCGGCGGCCGGCGAAGGCGGCCGTGGCAGCCATTTGGAAGTTTGACGCGGGCATTCTGCCCGCGGGGAAGCTTAAAATGGCCGGATTCCGGCGAAGGCGGCCGGCCGCAGGAAAAACCCAGAAAGGGGATCGGAAAAATGAAAAAACTGGATTTCAACAAAGACTGGACCGTTCGCTGTCTGACCCGCGAGGAGCCGCCGGAGGCCGTGACGCTTCCGCACGACGCAATGCTTGCGGAGCCGCGCAACGAGACCAGCTTAGGCGGCGGAAACATCAGCTGGTTTGTCGGCGGGGACTATGAGTACACGCGCACGCTGGATGTGCCGGCCGACTGGGCGGATCAGACGGTCGTCTTCGAATTCGAGGGCGTCTATCACAACGCCGAAGTTTATATCAACGGCGAAAAGGCGGCGTTCCGCCCCTACGGCTACACCAATTTCTACGTAGCGGCGAACGATTTCCTGAAGTACGGCGAAGAAAACGAGATCCGCGTCATCGCGCACAATGCCGACCAGCCCAACAGCCGCTGGTATTCCGGCACGGGCATGTTCCGGCCGGCCTGGATCTGGACGGGCAAAAAGGAACACATCCTGTTAAACAGCGTGCGCGTGCGCACCGTGGATTACAAGACCGGCGAAATCAAACTGGCGGTGAAAACGTCCGTGCCCGGCACCGTAAAGGTGGAAATTCTGGAGGGCGAAGCCGACCATCCGGAGTACGGCGCAAAGGTGCCTGCGGAGCGGAGCTGTGTCGCTGAGGCGGAACTTGAAACAAAAGTTTCCGCGAAGACAGAAGACGAATCATCCCCGGAAGCAAAGGGCACCCTTTCCCTCACCATCCCCGACACAAAGCTCTGGGATACGGACTCCCCGAACCTGTACACCGCGCGCCTTACCTTCGGCGAGGACGTGGTGGAGGAGACCTTCGGCGTGCGCACGCTGGCCTGGGATGCCAAAACCGGCATCACCCTCAACGGAAAGCGCAAGCTGCTCCTGGGCGGCTGCATCCATCACGACAACGGCCTTCTGGGCGCCTGCAGTTTCCCGGAGGCAGAAGACCGCCGCGTGCGGCTGCACAAGGAGCTGGGCTACAACGCGCTGCGCAGCGCCCACAATCCGTGCTCGAAGGCCCTGCTGGCGGCCTGCGACCGCCACGGCATGCTGATGATGGACGAATTCGTCGACTGCTGGTACATGCACAAGACCAAGTACGACTACGTCCTCTACGTGGCGGACTGGTGGCAGCAGGATCTGCGCGACATGGTGGAGAAGGATTTCAACCATCCCTCCGTGATCATGTATTCCACCGGCAACGAAGTGGCGGAGACGGCCCAGAAGCGCGGCATCGAATTCGCCGGGCAGATGACCCGGTTCCTGCACAAGCTTGATCCCACGCGCCCGGTCAGCTGCGGCATCAACATCTTCTTCAACTTCTTAAGCTCCATCGGCTTAGGTGTCTACAGCGACGACAAGGCCGAAGCCGAATCGGCCCGCGCCGAGGCGCAGCAGAACGAGACGAAGAAGAAAAAGCCCGTCGGCAGCGAATTCTACAACACGCTGGCCACGATCATGGGCGACAAGTTCATGAAATTCGGCGCGACGCTGTATCCCTGCGACCTGCGCACGAAGGGCGCCTATGCGAACATGGACATCGCGGGATATAATTACGGGATCTGGCGCTACAGGCACGATATGAAGAAGTACCCGGATCGCCTGATTTTAGGCTCCGAGACCTTCTGCAAGGACGAATGGCTGTTTATGGACATCGCCAAGGACCATCCGCAGATCGTCGGCGACTTCGTCTGGGCGAGCATGGACTACCTGGGCGAGAGCGGCGACGGCGCGCCGGAGTATGACGACTACCGCATGGAAGGCGCGGCGACGCCCTTAACCGGCGGAAACGGCCGCCTGGACCTGACCGGAAAGAAGCGCGCGGACGGCTCCTACAGCATGGTATGCTTCAACACAGCCCCCGGACCGTTCATCGGCGTGCTGCCGGCGGACCACGACAAGGCGCCCGGCATCAACGGCTGGTTTGTCACGAAGGCCATCGAAAGCTGGGCGTGGAACGGCTGCGACGGAAGGAAAACCACCGTGGAAATCTACGCGCGGGCAGCGGAAGTGGAGCTGTTCTTAAACGGCCGCAGCATCGCGCGGCGCAGGATGGGCAAAACCTGGCGCGAGCTCTTTGCGGTGACCTATGAACCCGGCGAGCTCGTCGCGGTCTCCTACGACGATGCCGGCGCCGAAATCGGCCGCTGCCGTCTGAAATCCGCCGGCGAAGAGACGGTGTTAAACGTCCTTCCGGAAAGCGAAACCGCGTCTCCGGAGGGCATCGTCTACATCCGCCTGCGCTATACGGACGAAAACGGCATCTGGAAGCCTTTGGCGCGCCACATGCTGCAGGTGGAAGTGGAAAACGGGACGCTGTTAAACTGCGGCAGCGCGAATTCCTACGTGGACGGCTGCCTGGTGAAGGACACGACGGACACCTACTACGGCGAAGCGCAGGCCATCGTGCGGGCCGCGAAGGACGGGGACGTCAAAGTCACCGTTACGGAAACCGATACCGGCGTGAGCAAAACGGTCTGCATTCCGGTGCGGTAAGACGCGCATCTGCGCGGACATGACAAACGGACAGGGGAGCAATTATGAACAAAACCTTTGAAAAACTGCTGCCGCCGTCAAAGATTACGTCGGCAAACGTAAAAATCCCGGAGATGCTGTTCGGCTATCTCGCCGCGCCGCTGTGCGCGATGATCGCCAACGCGATTTTCGGCTCCTACATCAACCGCTATTACGTGGACGTCCTGGGCTGGACGCGGTTCGGCGCCTTCGCGACGCTTTTGCCGATGCTGTCGTCCATCGTCGTCATCTTAGGCAACCTTCTGGTGGGCCAGTGGATTGACAACACCCGCACGAAGGCCGGCAAGGCGCGTCCGTACCTGCTGATTTCGATTCCGCTGATCGCCGTGGCCATCATCCTGATGTTCATGACGCCGACGGAAGCCTCGAACGGCGTGCAGATGATCTGGATCGCCGTCACGTACAACCTCTACTACGCGCTGGCGTATCCGTGCTACTATACGGCTCACAGCTCGCTGGTGTCGCTGTCGACCCGAAACGCGAACCAGCGCGGCCTTCTCGCTACACTGTCGAACGCCTCGACCGTGGCGGCGGCCGGCGTGGGCGCGTCCATCTTAGCCCCGATCCTTCTGCAGCCCTTCATGTTCGTGATGGGCGCGGACGGTGCTTTGGACATGGCGGCCAGCTACGCCAACTGGCGCATCCTCTCCATCGCGTTCGCGATTCTGTCCGCCGTGGGCGTCATCCTCGAGTATTTCTTCACCCGGGAGCGCATCACGGAGGAATCGCTGGAGCTGAACCTGAAGGAAGAAAAGATCCCCATGAGCCGGCACATCAAAGCCTGCACCGGTGACAAGTACTGGTGGATGGTGATGCTGTTCATCCTGGTGTTCCAGTTCGGCCAGCTGTGCAAAAACAGCTCCATGAGCTTCTATGCCCGCTGGATGTTCGACTCCGTCATCAATTCCGCGAATCCGGAAAGCGCCTCCGGCGCGCTGATGTCGACCTTAGGTCTCCTGGGCGGCCTGCCTGCGGCGATCGGTATGTTCGTTGCCTGGCCGCTGGCGAGCAAGCTCGGCAAGAAGAAATCCATCGTATTGGGCCTCATCCTGGCGGCCGTCGGCGGCCTGGTGGGCTTTCTCGACGTCAACAGCTTCCCGATCGTCGTTGCGGCGGTCGTGATTAAGGGCATCGGCATCATCCCGGCCCAGTATGTCATGCTCGCGCTGCTGTCGGATATCTTAGACCATCTTGAGGCGAAGAACGGTTTCCGAAGCGACGGCTTTACGATGTCCTTATACAGCTCCGTCATGGTGGGCTTAGGCGGTCTGGGCATGGGCCTGATCAACGCGATGCTCACCTTCTCCGGTTACGTCAACACCGGCTACGCCGTGGATCCGAAGACCGTCACCCTGATTTCCGACGTGGCGAACTGGACCGGAAACATCATCTACCGCCAGATGGGCGGCACGGAGCAGGTGCTGGCCTTTGTGTATCTGGGCGTGGATATCATCGCCGGCGTCATCTCCGTCATCCTGCTGTGGAAGATGGACGTGGAGAAGGTCGTGGCCGATGACCAGCGCGCCATCGTGGAACGACAGAAGGCGGCGGTGCTGGCCGAAGGCGGCGTCTGGATCGAGCCGGAAGAGCGTGCCCGCTTAGAGCAGGAAGAAGCCGACCGCAAGGCAGAAGAAGAGCGCATCGCGGAACTGAAGGCGCTGTGCGAAAAGAAGGGGTTGAACTTCGAAGAAGAAGAGCGCAAATACCAGGAAAAGAAAGAAAAACAGAAGAATTCGCTGATCGGGAAGCTGCTCGGATAAGGGGGGAATGATGGCACCGAAAGGATTTGTGCACGCCGTGGGCACGAAGCTCATGGACGGCGAGGGGAAGGAATTTCGAATCAACGGCGTGAACCTGGGCAACTGGTTCGTGCCGGAAAACTACATGTGCGTGATGAACGTCGGAAACTTCGACACCGGTCTGTACACCGTCGAGCGCGGCATGGCGGCCATGAAGGCGAATCCGAACCTGACGGACGCGCAGATCGACGAGCTGTACCGCATCTACGTCGAGACCTACACGAAGGAAGAGGATTTCGCCGAGATCGCCGGCGTGGGCTTAAACACCGTGCGCATCCCGTTCACCTGGCGGGATCTGACCACGGACGGCGCAACGTTAAAGTCCGACGCGTTCCACTATCTGGACTGGGCCGTGGAAATGTGCGAAAAGTACGGCCTGTACGCCGTTCTGGATCTGCACGGGGCCTACGGCTCGCAGAACCAGGATTTCCATTCCGGCGACGACGCGCATTTTGATCTGTACGGGAATCCCGAAAACAGGCAGAAGACCATCGACCTGTGGAAGCGCATTGCGGAACACTATAAAGACTGCACCACGGTGGCGGGCTACGACCTGTTAAACGAATGCCGCAAGGCCTTCGGCAAGTTCGGCGGCAAAATCTGCACCGATTACTACGATGAACTGTACAAGGCGGTCCGCTCCATCGACACGAACCACCTGATCTTCATCGAGTATTTCACCTTCCCGATCCACGGGGTCGGCGTAAAACATTACAACTGGGAAAACGTGGCCGTGGAATACCACATCTATAACCTCACGCCGTTCTCGCAGCGCTTCTGTCTGGAGATGATCCGCCTGATGCACCGGATTTCCGGCAATACGCAGGTGCCGGTGTACGTGGGCGAGTTCAACGCCTGGACGAAGGTGGCCGACTGGGGCATCACCTTAGACTGCTTCAACAAATGGGGATGGTCCTGGTCGAACTGGGCTTACAAGGTGAACGAGCAGCCGTACAAGTACGGCGCGTGGCAGAAGGAACACGACGGCCGCGGCGACTGGGGCCTGTTCGTCTTGAACCAGGCGCCGGTGGATCTGTCCACAGCGACGTTTGAAGAGATCGCCGCGGTGTACCGCTCCACGACAAACGACCATGCGAGGAAGTCGTATATCTACGATTTTTATAAGAACAGACTCGGAAAATAACAGCAAATTAGAGAACGATAATAGTTGCCCCCATGCAGGAAACCGCAAAGAGCCTGTATGGGGGCCTTTTTTGTATTTCGGCCGTTTTCGTGATCCGTTGAAATGTGTTACAATACCTTTTAAGTTCCTGCTTTCTGAAAAGGCCTCGTCAACAACCGGGAGGAAAAAATGATCGTCCGCGCCGCTGTCGTAGAAGATGATAAATCCTTTGCCGAATCCTTAACCGGACAGCTGTCGGAGTACAGCCGCCTTACCGGGCAGGAGATCGCCGTGTCCGGGTTTGCAACGGCGGAATCCCTGCTGGCAGAGGGAACGGATGCCTTCGACATCCTGCTTTTAGATATTGAGCTGCCCGGCATGGACGGGATGGCGTTAGCGGAAACGATCCGAAATAACGGTTCCAACGCCGAGATCATCTTCATCACCAACTCTCCCCAGTACGCCATTGCCGGCTACAAGGTCGGCGCGATGGACTATGTATTAAAGCCGGTCAGCGAAACGGCGCTGTTTCACACGTTAGACACCGCGATCGAGCGCTGCCGCGCGAAGGAAACCCGGTTTTTAAGCGTGCCGGTGCGCGGCGGATACCGCAAAGTCGCGGTTTCGTCCATCCGCTACCTGGAGGTGCGCGATCATGATCTGACCATCCACACGACCGAGGGCGACATCACGACGCGTGCGGCGATCCGCGACATGCAGCAGGAACTGCCGGCGGAACGGTTCTTTCACTGCAACAAGGGCTACCTGATCAATCTGGCATATGTGGACGGAATCACCGGACAGGATATCCAGATCGGCGCGGATATCATCCCCGTCGGCCGCACGAAAAAGAAAGCGTTTCTGGAAGCCATGAACCGCTATCTGAACCGCTAAGGGCATTCACATGAATTATCCAGGTGTCGATCTTTCCAATACGCCGGGCATTTACTATGCCATAAGCTACGTGCTGTATGCGCTTCTGTACGCATCCCTTCTTCCCAAACGGAAAACAGCCGTCTCCCGGGCGGCCGCAATCGTGTTTTCCGCGGCAATCATTACGGGCATGATCGTGACGTTTCAGCGGATTCCGACGGGGTGGTTTCTGCCGTTTATGGCCGGCATGTTCCTGCTGGTGTTCGGCATCGTCTACGCTCTCTGCGACGTGGACTGGCGAAGCGGCCTGTACTGCACCTGCCGCGCCTTTCTTCTGGCGGAGTTTGCCGCCTCCCTGGAGTGGCAGCTGTTCTATTACGGGCTGACGTCCTTCGGATTGCCGCTGAACATGCGCGTCAATCTTGCGTTTCTTCTGCCGACCCACGCGGCGGTATTCCTTGCGGCGTGGTTTCTTGAGAAAAACGCAAAGGGCGGATCCGCGCTGCCGGAGCTTCGGCCGGGACAGCTCCTTTCCGTCATCGTCACGACCCTTCTTGTCTATGCGCTCAGCAACCTGAGCTACGCTTTTTCCAACACGCCTTTTTCATCCCGCTATACCGCGGAAATCTTTGCGCTGCGCACCATCACGGATCTCGCCGGTGTGGCGATCCTGTTCGGCTATCACATGGTGCTGCAGGAAATGCACGCCGAGCGCGAAGTGCGCGAACTTGAGCAGATCGTGTCCCAGCAGGTGGAAAACTACCGGATCTCGGAGGATTCCATCGACCTGGTCAACCGGAAATACCATGACTTAAAGCATCAGATCGAATATCTTCGCGGCGACCTTTCCGAGCCGGAAAAGACCGCCTTCCTGGATGAGATGGAGAAGGAAGTGCAGGTCTATGAAGCGACGAACCGCACCGGCAACCACGTGGTGGACACGGTGCTGATGCAGAAACAGCTGCGCGCTCAGAGACAGCAGATCAAAATGACCGTGGTGGCGGACGGCCACGCGATGGACTTTCTGTCGACGGCGGAGATCTGCTCGCTTTTGGGGAACGCGCTGGAAAACGCCCTCGAAGCGGCATCGAAGGTCGCGGACCCGGCGGAACGGCTGGTGTCGGTTTCCTTAGACGAAACGCGCGGCTTCATGCGCCTTCGCGTGGAGAACCGCTTTGAGGGGAAGGTGCGGATGCGAAACGGCCTTCCGGAAACCACGGCAGTAACCAACCGCCATCTGCACGGCTTCGGCGTGCGCAGCATGCAGGCCGTGGCGGAAGCCCACGGCGGAAACGTCGCCATCGAGACGGCGGACGGGTGGTTTGTCTTAAAGGTGCTGATTCCGAAAAATTCTGCGTAGTTTTTTCTGGGCGTGTAACGAAACGGACCGCTGCGTGCAATATATAGTAAAAGCACCAACGGGAAGGAGACGAACGTTATGAAGCAGATCACATGCGCCGTGATTGAAGATCTGATGCCGTCCTACGTGGACGGGCTGTTAAGTGAAGAGAGCCGCGCGCTGGTGGAGGAGCATCTGGCGGACTGCCCGTCCTGCCGGGCGCTGCTGCATTCCATGCAGACGCCGCTGTCCGCGCCGAATCCGCCGAAGGAAGACTGGGAGCTGGACGCCATGAAAAAATACCGCCGCCGCACGCGCCTTCGGGCCGGGCTTGCCGGCGCGGGCATCCTGCTGGCGGTGCTTCTGGTCATCGGAAGCTATTTCCGGTTCATCAAATACAACGCCTACCGCTACTACTTCGCGGACAGCGCTGCCATCGACGCGCTGGCGCAGATCGAGGATTCCGAGGAACTGCCCGAAGACGTACGGCTGGTGCGGGATCTGCAGGAAAAGGCCCTGTATCTGTATGTGGAGTACAAGAGCGGAAACGTGGTGATCAAGGACATCGCAGACGGAACCTACCACACGCAGACGGTGGGAGAGCAGATCTTTTCGCCGGCGGAAACAGCAAAATGAGCGGCGGCTTTGACAGGGGAATGCGGGATTGATTGCCGGAAATGATGAACACGCCCGGGCAGCGGAACCGGGGTCCATAGACGAGCTGTACCGGACGTATGCGAAGATGATCTACGCCTGGCTGCTTTCCGTGACCCGTTCGCCGGACGCGGCCGAGGAGCTGTGCCAGGAAACGTTCTATCAGGCCATGCGGACCCTCGACCGCTATAATGGCAGCGCATCCGTCCGGAACTGGCTGTTCGGCGTGGCCAATAACGTGCTGCACACCTGGCAGCGGAAGGATCCGCCCCACGCGGACATCGACGATCTTCCGCCGGCAATGCTCCGTCCGGTGCGTTCCGCGGAAGAAGAGTATATGGAGAGCAGCGGGGAAACGTACTTAAGTCTTCTGGCATCTCTGGGGGAAGAACAGCGCCAGGTGGTGTATCTGCGGGTGGAAGAGGAACGGTCCTTTGCCGAGATCGGACAGCAGATGGGAAAAACCGAAAACTGGGCCCGGGTGACCTTCTACCGGGCAAAGCAGAA
Organism: Shuttleworthella sp.; assembly: GCA_045545575.1. Classification (GTDB taxonomy): domain Bacteria; phylum Bacillota; class Clostridia; order Lachnospirales; family Lachnospiraceae; genus Shuttleworthia. Next base: position 17,526 of record JAZQBE010000076.1, on the reverse strand, counting down.
GTTAAAGAAAGAAATGGAAAACAGCTGACAGGAAGGAATGAAACCTGTCAGCTGTTTTTTAAAGGTCGTCACCTGCGTCATCGGACGCTGGCGCGCGGACGCCTTCGGAATACTCCACCTTCAGCAGACACAGCCCCTTCGCCGGTGCGGTGGGCCCGGCAGCCCGGCGGTCTTTGGCCTCTAAGATCCGCGTCATATCTTCCGGCGCAAGCCGGCCATATCCTACTTCAAAAAGCGTGCCGGTAATGATGCGCACCATATTCTGCAGGAAGCCGTCTCCGTGAATGGTAATCGTAACATAGCCCTTTTTGCGGCGTACCGTCAGCACGTCAATGGTGCGGACGGTGCTTTTTTTCATGCGGGTATTTCCGCAGAAGCTCTTGAAATCGTGGGTGCCGATGAGGAAGTCTGCCGCTTTTTGCATCGCGTCCACATCAAGGGGCGCATCCAGTGCCGTGTAATAGCGGCGGTCGAAAACCGGCTTCACCGGTCCGTCGTAACAGGTGTAGCGGTAGGTCTTCGATCCGGCGTTGTAGCGGGCGTGAAACCGGGGAGAGGCAACCTTTACTTCAAGGACTGCGATGTCGTCCGGCAGATAGCGGTTCATGTAATCCCGGATTTCATCGGGAGACATGGCCGCAGAAAGCTCCACGCTGGCGGTCATTTCCTTTGCGTGCACACCGGCATCGGTCCTTCCGGCGCCGATCAGGCGGATTTCCTCCACGGGCACGTCACACATGCGGGCAAGCACGGTTTCGAGCTTGCCCTGGATGGTGTCCTTGTCCGGCTGGTGCTCCCAGCCGAAATATCGGGTCCCGTCGTAGGAGATTTTCAGTTTATAGTTCTGCATGCGAAACCTCTTTTTTAGTGCTGACGATGATACCATCCGCTTGCGCCGCAGGGAAGCACCAGACCGCTGTCTGTCACCGGAAGGCCGATTTCGTCCGCTTCCACCTTGCCGCTTTCGAGCGCCGCCGGCCGTTCTTTTTTCAGTGCGCTGGAAATCATGTAATGCAGCACACCGGGCTGCAGGCCGGTGGTATAGGAATTGACCAGATAGAAAAGCGGCCGGTCGGTCAGAAGCTCGGCGCAAAGCGTAATCAGCTCGAACACGGCGTCCTCAATCTTCCAGATCTCGCCCTTCGGTCCGCGCCCGTAGGACGGCGGATCCATGATGACGGCGTCGTATCGATTGCCGCGGCGCAGCTCGCGCTCCACAAACTTTTTGCAGTCGTCCACCAGCCAGCGGATGGGGGCGTTTTCCAACCCGGAGAGTGCGGCGTTTTCCTTTGCCCACGTCACCATGCCCTTGCTGGCATCGACATGGGTAACAGAAGCGCCCGCCGCAGCACATGCCAATGTCGCGCCGCCGGTGTAGGCAAACAGGTTCAGCACTTTTACCGGTTCATCGTTCTCTGCAGCACGCCGGGAAGCGGTTTCTTCCATTATAAGAGTGTACATCACGTCCCAGTTCGCCGCCTGCTCCGGAAAGACGCCGGTGTGCTTGAAAGCGAAGGGTTTTAACCCGAAGACGAGGAAGGAGCTTTTTCTGCTGATGGATCCTTGTTTGCCCGCGACTTCCGGCAAAGCATAAGAAATCTGCCATTCCTCCGGCAAATCGAAGAATTCCCACGAACCGCCGCCCTTCGCGCTGCGGTGATAATGCGCGTTCAGCTTCCGCCAGGCACCGTTTTTCTTCGGCGTATCCCAGATGACCTGCGGATCCGGCCGCAACAGGATGTATTTGCCCCAGCGCTCCAGCTTCTCGCCGGCGCTCGCGTCGATGACTTCGTAATCTTTCCAGTTCTTTGCAATGCGCATGTGCGTCTCCTTACGTTATGCTTGCTATATGACCCAGGGCACGCAGGCAAGCCGGCCTGCGGCCTGGTATTTGGGCCTGTGGCCTGGCTTTTTTCCTGCAGCCCCGCCGCCTCACACTTCATCCTGCTACCTCATATAGTACCTGTTCCCTGCCCTTGTCGCAACCCCTTGTGGAAGCGGCCTTTACCCCGGCAAAATGCCCGAAAACACGGGGTTTTCGGCTGAAAAAATTGTACGAAATTAAATGCAATTTAAAACAGAAATTGCTTGCACGGCCGCATTTTTTGTTGTACACTACCTCTTGCTGTGACATTGATAGCGATGAAGCGTGAGGTTGCCGCAGAGAATTAAAGGGCTGCGGGTAGTTCCGTGGAGCGAATGTCAAGTTCAGGAAACTGGCGACAAGTCACTGTATCACAACAGGTCCGCAAGTGAAGTTGCGGAAACGACGTGTGGTTTCAATATGGACACACACGGGGTAGTGTACAGTCACCGCTTGTCGCACGAGAAAGTGCGAAGGAGGCGACTTTTTTATGGCAGCACAAATCATGAGAATCACACTGAAGGCTTACGATCACGAATTAATCGACGCGTCCGCGAAGAAGATTATCGAGACCGTGAAGAAGAATGGCGCGGAAGTCAGCGGACCGGTGCCGCTTCCGACAAAGAAGGAAGTTGTTACGATCCTGCGTGCCGTTCACAAGTACAAGGACAGCCGCGAGCAGTTCGAGCAGCGCACCCACAAGCGCCTGATCGACATCTTAACCCCCACCCAGAAGGTGGTGGACGCGCTGACCCACTTAGAGATGCCGGCCGGTGTGTACATCGACATCAAGATGAAATAATGAAGCGAACAGCGTCGCCGCAAGGGCCCCAAAAGCCCCGCGGCGGCTTTGCTGCGTCTAACGCGCCGCACCTGTGAACGCGCGCGAAGACGCACCATAAAGGCGCCGGATGCGCCCGATCCCAAGCGGAAGAGGAAACCGCCGGATCCCGCATCACTTCCATATATAAGGAAGCAGGCGCAGCTGTGCAGCGGTACGTCCCGCGAAGGAAGGGACGCCGCATCTAGAATGAATGCTTGATGATCCCGGAAGCTTCTATAGAAGAAAGAAGAAGCGCCGGCTCCCCATGATCAGCAAACAAGGGGTGCCAAATACGGGAGGCAAAGCGTTCCGCTGTAGATCAAGGAGGTCTATTTATGAACAAAGCGATTTTGGCAACCAAAGTCGGCATGACCCAGGTCTTCGCTGAGAACGGCGAAATGATCCCGGTGACCGTGCTCTCCGCCGGCCCCTGCGTCGTCACGCAGGTCAAGACCGTCGAGAACGACGGCTACGCCGCGGTTCAGGTGGGTTTTGCGGACAAGAAGGAACGTGTGACGACGAAAGACGCCGCCGGCAAGAAGGAAATCCGTCATCGCCACGGCGTGAACAAGGCTCAGCAGGGCCACTTCGCGAAGGCGGGCGTTTCCCCGAAGCGCTATGTGCGCGAGTTCCGTTTTGAGAACGCTGCGGATTACAGCGTTGCCGACGAGATCAAGGCAGACATCTTCGCCGTAGGCGACAAGGTGGACGCGACGGCCATCTCCAAAGGTAAAGGATTCCAGGGCACCATCAAGCGTCTGGGCCAGCACCGCGGACCGATGGCGCACGGTTCCAAGTTCCACCGTCATCAGGGTTCCAACGGCGCCTGCTCCTCTCCGAGCCGCGTGTTTAAGGGCAAAGGCATGCCGGGTCAGATGGGCCATGTCCGTGTGACCGTGCAGAACTTAGAGGTCGTTCGCGTGGATGCCGAGAACAACCTGCTTCTGGTCAAGGGAGCGGTTCCGGGTCCGAAGAAAGCGCTCGTAACGATCAAGGAGACCACAAAGAGCGGCAAATAAGCCCGATTGCATAAGGAAAGGAGGAACTTTCGATGGCGAAAGTATCCGTATTCAATATGGAAGGCAAAGAGGTCGACACCATTGAGCTGTCCGATGCCGTCTTCGGCGTGGAAGTCAACGATCACCTCGTACACATGGCCGTGCAGCAGCAGCTGGCCAACAACCGTCAGGGCACGCAGAAGGCCCGCACCCGTTCCGAAGTGAGCGGCGGCGGCCGCAAGCCGTGGCGCCAGAAGGGCACCGGCCATGCGCGTCAGGGCTCCATCCGCGCTCCCCAGTGGACCGGCGGCGGCGTTGTGTTCGCCCCCGTTCCGCGCGACTATTCCTTCAAGCTGAACAAGAAGGAAAAGAGAGCGGCTTTAAAGAGCGCTTTAACGTCCCGCGTGCTTGAGAACAAGCTGATCGTGGTGGACGAGCTGTCCATGGACGAGATCAAGACGAAGAAATTCGCCGGCATCTTAAAGAACCTGGGCACCGAGAAGGCGCTGGTCGTCTTAAACGACAAGGATGAGAATGTCATCGCTTCCGCGAACAACATCCCGACCGTGAAGACCACCCTGTTTTCCACCCTTAACGTATTCGACATCCTGAAGTACAGCACCGTCGTGGTGACGAAGGATGCCGTGAAGTCCATCGAGGAGGTGTATGCGTAATGGCGAACATTCAGTATTATGATGTAATCCTTGAGCCGGTCATCACCGAGAAGAGCATGGCGGCCATGGCCGAGAAGAAGTACACCTTCCTGGTACATCCGGAAGCAAACAAGACGATGATCAAGGAAGCGGTCGAGAAGATGTTCGAGGGAACGAAGGTCCTCTCCGTGAACACCCAGAACCGCGACGGCAAGAACAAGCGCCAGGGCATGGGCCCGATGGGCAAGACCGCCCGCACCAAGAAGGCGATTGTGCAGCTGACGGAAGACAGCAAGGACATCGAGATCTTCACAGGACTTTAATTCGTCAGCACCTATGCAGGATAACGCGGCGCGATAAAATCAAACCGTATGTGCCGCGGACCGACTGCGATAAAGATCGGTTGAAAGGAGAAAACACAACATGGGTATCAAAACCTACAAGCCATATACCCCGTCGCGCAGAAACATGACGGGATCTGACTTCGCCGAAGTCACCAAGTCCGCTCCGGAGAAGGCTCTTGTCACTTCCTTAAAGAAGAACGCGGGCCGCAACAACCAGGGCAAGATCACCGTCCGCCACCAGGGCGGCGGCAACCGCCGGAAGTACCGTGTCATCGACTTCAAGCGCCGCAAGGACGACGTGCCGGCAAAGGTCATCGGCATCGAATACGATCCGAACCGCACGGCCAACATCGCGCTCATCTGCTACGCGGATGGCGAGAAGGCCTACATCCTGGCACCCCAGGGCCTGACTGACGGCATGACCGTCATGAACGGCGCCAACGCCGAAGTCCGCGTGGGCAACTGCCTGCCGCTGGCGAACATCCCGGTCGGTACCATGATCCACAACATTGAAATGTATCCGGGCAAGGGCGGCCAGATGGTCCGTTCCGCCGGAAACGCAGCGCAGCTGATGGCCAAAGAGGGCAAGTACGCGACGCTTCGTCTTCCCTCGGGCGAGATGCGCATGGTTCCCATCGACTGCAGAGCCACCATCGGTGTGGTCGGCAACGGCGACCACAACCTGGTCAAGATCGGCAAGGCCGGCCGCAAGCGCCACATGGGCATCCGCCCGACCGTCCGCGGTTCCGTTATGAACCCGAACGATCATCCGCACGGCGGTGGTGAAGGCCGCGCTCCGATCGGCCGTCCGGGTCCGTCTACCCCCTGGGGCAAGCCTGCTCTGGGCTTAAAGACCCGCAAGAAGAACAAGCAGTCCAACAAGCTGATCGTCAGAAGACGTGACGGCCGCGCGATCAAATAAGGAGGAATCATATGTCTCGTTCATTAAAGAAAGGGCCTTTCGCTGACGAGAGCCTGTTGAAAAAAGTAGATGCAGTGAACGCTTCCGGAGAAAAGTCTGTCATCAAGACCTGGTCGCGGCGTTCCACGATCTTCCCGCAGATGGTCGGCCTGACCTTTGCCGTGCATGACGGCAAAAAGCATGTGCCGGTGTATGTGACGGAAGACATGGTCGGCCATAAGCTGGGCGAGTTTGTGGCGACCCGTACCTACCGGGGACACGGCAAGGACGAGAAGAAGTCCCGCAGATAAGATGAGAGTCGAAAGGAGGTTTTTTCACCATGGCTAAAGGACATCGTTCCCAAATCAAGCGTGAAAGAAACGAACAGAAAGATACCAGACCTTCGGCAAAGCTTTCCTTTGCCCGGGTTTCCACCACGAAGGCGGCTTTCGTACTGGATGCCATCCGCGGCAAGGATGCCAATACCGCCCTCGCGATCGTTTCCTACAATCCCAGATATGCCTCTCGTCTGATCGAGAAGCTGTTAAAGTCCGCGATTGCCAATGCCGAGAACAACAATGGTCTTTCGGCAGACAATCTGTATGTGGCCGAGTGCTATGCCAACAAGGGACCGACAATGAAGCGGATTCATCCCCGTGCACAGGGCAGAGCGTATCGGATCGAGAAGCGCACCAGCCACATCACGATTGTTCTGGATGAGAAGAACTAAGGAGGAGGCAAAGATGGGACAGAAAGTTAATCCCCACGGTTTAAGAGTCGGAATCATCAAAAACTGGGATTCCAGATGGTATGCGGAGAAGGAATTCGCGGATTACCTCGTCGAGGATCACAAGATCCGCACCTTCCTCAAGAAAAAGCTTTACGGCGCCGGCATCTCCAAGGTGGAGATCGAGCGTGATTCTGACCGCGTGAAGGTCATTGTCTACACCGCTCGTCCGGGTGTCGTGATCGGCAAGGGCGGCGCCGAGATCGAGAAGATCAAGGCCGAAGTCCAGAAGCTGACCGAAAAGAAGCTGTCTGTGGACATCAAGGAAGTCAAGCGTCCGGAGCGTGATGCGCAGCTGGTGGCGGAAGATATCGCCCGTCAGCTGGAGAACCGCATCTCCTTCCGCCGCGCCATGAAGTCTTCCATGAGCCGTTCCATGAAGGCCGGCATCAAGGGTATCAAGACCACCTGCTCCGGCCGTCTCGGCGGTGCGGATATCGCCCGCAGCGAGAGCTACAACGAAGGAACCATTCCGCTTCAGACCCTGCGCGCCGACATCGACTACGGCTTTGCCGAGGCCGATACCACCTACGGTAAGGTGGGCGTGAAGGTGTGGATCTACAAGGGAGAAGTTCTCCCGGCGAGAAACAATAAGAAGGAAGGGGGCGCCAACTAATGTTAATGCCTAAGAGAGTAAAACACCGCAAGCAGTTCCGCGGTTCCATGGCCGGTAAAGCGCTGCGCGGAAATACAATCAGCCACGGCGAATACGGCATTGTCGCTATGGAGCCCTGCTGGATCAAGTCCAACCAGATCGAGGCAGCCCGTGTTGCCATGACGCGTCACGTCAAGCGCGGCGGTAAGGTCTGGATCAAAATCTTCCCGGACAAGCCGGTCACAGCGAAGCCCGCTGAAACCCGTATGGGTTCCGGTAAGGGCGCCCTGGAGTACTGGGTTGCCGTGGTAAAGCCCGGCCGTGTCATGTTTGAGATCGCCGGCGTGCCGGAAGAGACAGCCCGCGAGGCCCTTCGTCTGGCATCCCACAAGTTGCCCTGCAAGTGCAAGGTCGTGTCCCGTGCCGACCTGGAAGGCGGTGATTCGAATGAAGAGTAAGAAGTTTAACGAGGATCTGCGGGCCCTTTCCGCGGCGGAACTGAACGCCCAGCTCGTAGATGCCAAAAAAGAGCTTTTCAATCTGAGATTCCAGAATGCCACCAATCAGCTGGAGAATACCGGCCGGATCCGCGAGGTTCGCAAGAACATCGCCCGCATCCAGACCATCCTGGCTGAGAACGCAGACAAATAAGGAATCCCGATAAGAAAGGAGAAAAGCTGTGGAAGAGAGAAATCTTCGTAAGACCCGCGTCGGCATTGTGGTCAGTGACAAAATGGACAAGACCATCGTCGTCGCCGTCAAAGATAACGTGAAGCATCCGCTTTACGGCAAGATCGTCAAGCGCACCTACAAGCTGAAGGCGCACGACGAGACCAACGACGCACACATCGGCGACACCGTTCGCGTGATGGAGACCCGTCCGCTGTCGAAGGACAAGAGATGGCGTCTCGTGGAAGTCACCGAGCGCGCGAAATAAAGGAGGATTGAAATGGTACAGCAGGAAAGCAGATTGCGTGTTGCCGACAACACCGGTGCCAAAGAGATCCTTTGCATCCGCGTGATGGGCGGCTCCACCAGAAGATATGCCAACATCGGCGACATCATCGTCGCTTCCGTCAAGGACGCCACCCCCGGCGGCGTCGTAAAGAAGGGTGATGTTGTCAAGGCTGTCGTCGTGCGCAGCGTCAAGGGCGCTCGCCGCAAGGACGGCTCCTACATCAAGTTCGATGAGAACGCGGCGGTCATCATCAAGGAAGACAAGACGCCGAGAGGAACCCGTATTTTTGGACCGGTTGCCCGGGAACTTCGTGAGAAGCAGTTCATGAAGATCGTTTCCCTTGCGCCGGAAGTCTTATAGGAGGTACTGCAATGGCAACGATGAAAATCAAAAAAGGTGACATGGTGCGTGTCATTGCCGGCGCCGACAAGGACAACGAGGGCAAGGTGATCTCCGTCGATCCGAAGAAGCAGACCGTGATCGTCGAGGGTGTCAACCTCGTCAAAAAGCATCAGAAGCCCAGCGTGGCCAATCAGGCCGGCGGCATCATTGAGCAGGAAGCGCCCATCAGCATCTCCAACGTGATGCTGCTTGTCGGCGGCAAGACCACCCGCGTCGGTTTCCGCATGGAAGGCGACAAGAAGGTCCGCTTTGCCAAGGCCACCGGCGACGTGATCGATTAAAGAAGGAGGCTTTACATTGAGCAGATTAAAAGAACAATACAAAGCCGAGATTGTCGACGCGATGATCGCCAAGTTCGGCTATAAGAACATTATGGAAGTGCCGAAGCTCGACAAGATCGTCATCAACATGGGCGTCGGCGAAGCCAAGGAAAACGCGAAGGTCTTAGAGTCCGCCGTCAAGGACATGGAAATGATTACCGGTCAGAAGGCCGTGATCACCTAGGCCCGCAATTCCGTGGCAAACTTCAAAATCCGTGAGGGTATGAGCATCGGCTGCAAGACGACCCTGCGCGGCGAGAAGATGTATGAGTTTGCAGACCGCCTGATCAACCTGGCTCTGCCCCGCGTCCGCGACTTCCGCGGCGTGAACCCGAACTCCTTCGACGGAAGAGGCAACTATGCTCTGGGTATCAAAGAGCAGATCATCTTCCCGGAGATCGAGTACGACAAGGTGGACAAGGTGCGCGGCATGGACGTCATTTTCGTAACCACGGCCAAGACCGATGAGGAAGCCAGAGAGTTGCTTCGCCTCTTCGGCATGCCTTTCGCGAAGTAAGATCAGGAGGAAATGTCAAATGGCAAAGAAGTCCATGAAAATCAAACAGCAGCGTCCCGCGAAGTTTTCGACGCGCGAATATACGCGCTGCCGGATCTGCGGACGTCCGCATGCATATCTGCGTAAATATGGCATCTGCCGTGGCTGCTTCCGCCAGCTGGCCTACAAGGGCGAGGTCCCGGGCGTAAAGAAGGCCTCCTGGTAAGAGGGCGCGCAGAACACATTTTGATCCTGTCAACAGGCCCGGACACCCGGGAACCATGCAGGGAGAAAGGAAATCATCATGACAATGAGCGATCCCATTGCAGATATGCTTACACGTATCCGTAACGCGAATACTGCAAAACATGACACGGTGGATATCCCCGCGTCGAAGATCAAAACAGCCATCGCCGACATCCTTGTGGATGAGGGCTATATCGAGAAGTACGACCTGATCGAGGAAGGTACGCAGAAGACCATCCGCGTGACGTTAAAGTACGCCGCGGGCAAGTCGGAGCGCATCATCTCCGGCATCAAGCGCATCTCCAAGCCGGGTCTTCGCGTTTACGCCGGCAAGGAAGACATCCCCTACGTTATGGGCGGCCTCGGCATCGCCATCCTGTCCACGAACAAGGGCATCCTGACCGACAAGCAGGCGCGCAAAGAAGCCGTCGGCGGCGAAGTACTGGCATTTGTTTGGTAAGGTTACTGTTTTATCATTACATTTAAGGAGGTGCGGGCATGTCACGAATCGGAAGAATGCCTATCGCGGTTCCGGCCGGTGTTACGGTGGATATCGCAGAAAATAATCATGTGACGGTAAAAGGTCCGAAGGGAACGTTAGAGCGTACGCTTCCCTCCGAGATGACCATTCGCATGGAAGGTGCGGAAGTCATCGTTGAAAGACCGAACGAGCTGAAGAGAATGAAATCCCTTCACGGTCTGACCCGGACTTTGATTCACAACATGGTCGTCGGTGTGACGGAAGGGTTTACGAAGACACTGGAAATCAACGGTGTCGGTTACAGAGCTTCCAAGGCCGGCAAGAAGCTGACCTTGAACCTGGGCTATTCCCACCCGGTGGAAATGGAAGATCCGGAAGGCCTGGATTCTGCCGTTGACGGCAACAAGATCGTTATTACCGGTATCGACAAAGAGCGCGTGGGTCAGTACGCAGCGGAAATCCGCGACAAGAGACGCCCGGAGCCGTATAAGGGCAAGGGTATCAAGTACGCGGACGAAGTGATCCGCCGCAAGGTCGGTAAGACCGGTAAGAAGTAATAGAGGAGGGAATGTACAATGATTAGCAAGAAATCAAGAAGCGAAGTACGTGCGAAAAAGCACAGAAGATTGCGCAACACTCTCTCCGGAACCGCGGACAGACCGCGTATGAGCGTATTCCGCAGCAACAATCACATGTATGTGCAGGTGATCGACGATATCGCCGGCAATACGCTGGTTTCCGCGTCGACGCTGGACGCCGAGGTGAAGGCCGGTCTGGAGAAGACCAACAACACCGAAGCCGCCGCGAAGCTGGGCACCGTGATTGCGAAGCGCGCCCTGGAGAAGGGTATTGACACCGTTGTTTTCGACCGAGGCGGTTTCATCTATGCCGGCAAAGTTGCCGCGCTGGCCGATGCGGCCCGTGAAGCCGGTCTGAATTTCTAGGAGGAGAAGGGAATGAAACGAACGATTATTGATCCGAATCAGCTCGAGCTGGAGGATAACGTCGTAGCCATCAAGCGCGTTTCGAAGACCGTTAAGGGTGGCCGTAACATCCGCTTCACCGCACTGGTGGTTGTCGGAGACAAGAACGGTCATGTCGGTGCCGGCCTGGGCAAGGCTGCTGAAATTTCCGAAGCGATCCGCAAGGGCAAGGAAGACGCGACGAAGCACCTGATCGAGGTGAAGAGAGACGAGCACAAGTCCATCACCCACGACATCATGGGCAAGCACACCGGCGCGTCCGTGCTGCTGAAGAAGGCTCCGGAAGGTACCGGTATCATCGCCGGCGGTCCGGCCCGTTCCGTCTGCGAACTGGCAGGCATTGAGAACATCCGTACCAAGTCGCTGGGTTCTTCCAACAAGCAGAACGTGGTACTGGCTACCATGGAAGCGCTGAAGTTACTGAAGGCTCCGGAAGAAGTTGCGCGTCTGCGCGGCAAATCCGTAGACGAAGTGACCGCGTAGGGAGGATAGAATTATGGCAGACAAATTACGTGTGACACTGGTGAAGTCGCCGATCAGCAATGTGCCGAAGAACCGCGCGACCGTCGAAGCCTTAGGTCTTCGCAAGGTCGGCAAAACCGTGGAGCTTCCGGACAACGCCGCCGTGCGCGGTATGATCCGTCACGTGGCGCACCTGGTCAAGGTAGAGGAAATCTAAGGAGGTGTCTAAATGGACCTGTCAAATTTGAGACCGGCAGAGGGCGCGACGTTCTCTGACAACTTCAGAAGAGGCCGTGGACACGGCTCAGGAAACGGAAAGACCGCGGGCAAGGGACACAAGGGCCAGAAGGCACGTTCCGGTGCTCCCCGTCCGGGATTTGAAGGCGGCCAGATGCCTCTGTACCGCCGCATCCCGAAGCGCGGCTTCAAGAACTACAATACCAAGGACATCGTTGGCGTAAACGTCAGCATGCTCGAGCGCTTTGACGACGGCGCCACCGTAACAGTGGACAGCCTCGTGGAGAGCGGCATCATCTCCAATCCCCGGGACGGCATCAAGATCCTGGGCGGCGGTGAGCTCACCAAAAAGCTTAACGTAAAGGCCAATGCGTTCTCCGCATCGGCGAAGGAGAAGATTGAAGCACTCGGTGGAAGTGCAGAGGTAATCTAACATGCCACAGATGTTTGAAACGGTTCGCAACGCATTTAAGATCAAAAACCTGCGTCAGCGGATTTTCTTCACCTTTTTGATGCTGGTTGTGGTCCGTCTCGGATCCCAGCTGCCGGTCCCCGGCGTGGATGGCGACGTTTTCAACGCCATCTTCGGGGATTCCGCCGGTGCGCTGAACTTCTTTGACGCCATCACCGGAGGTTCCTTCAGCGAGATGTCGGTCTTTGCCTTAAACATCACGCCGTACATCACCTCCTCCATCATCATGCAGCTGCTGACCATCGCGTTCCCCAAGCTTGAGGAAATGCAGCGCGACGGCGAGCAGGGCCGGAAGAAAATGAACCGGATCACCCGTTACGTCACGGTGGGTCTGGCTCTGTCCGAGTCCATCGCCATGGCCATCAACTTCGGCCGCGGCGGCTATCTGGTGAAGTACAATGCCCTGTACGTGATCATGGTGGTTGCTTCCTTAACCGCAGGCTCCGCGATCCTGATGTGGATCGGCGAGCAGATCACCGAGCACGGCATCGGAAACGGTATCTCCATCGTTCTGTGCATCAACATCATTTCCCGCATCCCCGCGGATCTCGCAACCTTAGGCGCCCAGTTCGTCGCAGGACGTTCCTTAGCGCGCCAGGTGCTGGCGATCGTCATCATCGCCGCCGTGATCCTGCTGGTCGTGGTGCTGGTCGTGCTGCTGCAGAACGCGGAGCGCAAGATTCCGGTCCAGTACTCCAAGCGGATCCAGGGACGCCGGACCTATGGCGGCGCCTCCACCTTCATCCCGATGAAGGTGAATACCGCGGGCGTCATGCCGGTCATCTTTGCCCAGTCCCTGATGCAGACGCCGGTGATGCTGGCTGCCCTCTTCGGATGGGGCGGCGGAAACGGCTTCGGCGCGCAGATCCTGCGCGGCATGTCGCAGCAGAACTGGTTCAACCCGGCCAACTGGTGGTATACCATCGGTGCGCTGGTGTACTTCCTGCTGATCATCGCCTTCGCGTATTTCTACACCTCGATTACCTTCAACCCGTTTGAAATCGCGGAGAACATCAAGAAGCAGGGCGGCTCCATCCCGGGCATCCGTTCCGGACGTCCGACCAGCGACTATCTGCAGAAGATCCTTCGCTCGGTCATCTTCATCGGAGCCATCGGCTTAGCGATCGTGGCCTTTATCCCGATCATCTTCAACGGTGTATTCAACGCGAGCGTGTCCTTCGGCGGAACCTCCCTGATCATTGTGGTCGGCGTGGTCATCGAGACCTTAAAGCAGATCGAGAGCCAGATGACGGTCCGCAACTACAAGGGATTCTTAAACCAGTAATCACTGTGAGAAAGTCCCGGAAGCGGAACCGAAATAACCGTCCATACAGAGATACGGCAGAGAAATTTGCCGTATCTCTTTGGTGACTTTACACGTTGGGGTTGTAAACGAGATTGAAAGGAGGAACCCATGAAGATTATTATGTTGGGAGCGCCGGGGGCCGGCAAGGGAACCCAGGCCAAACAGATCGCCGCAAAGTACAGCATTCCGCACATTTCCACGGGCGACATCTTCCGCGCCAACATCAAGAACGGCACGGAGCTCGGCAAAAAGGCGAAAGAGTACATGGATCAGGGCCTGCTTGTTCCGGATGAGCTGACCTGCGACCTGGTCATGGACCGCATCGCCCAGGATGACTGTGTCAACGGATTCGTCCTCGACGGATTCCCGCGCACGATTCCGCAGGCGGAAGCCCTGACAGCTGCCCTCGAGAAGATCGGCCAGAGCATGGATTTCGCCATCGACGTGGACGTCCCGGACGAAAACATCGTCTCGCGTATGTCCGGCCGCCGCGCCTGCTTAAGCTGCGGCGCGACCTACCACATCGTCTCGATCCCGCCGAAGAAGGAAGGCATCTGCGACGTGTGCGGCAGCGAGCTGGTGCTCCGCGCGGACGACGCGCCGGAAACGGTGCAGAAGCGCCTGGACGTGTATCATGAGCAGACCCAGCCCCTGATCGACTACTACAAGGGCAAGGGCATCTTAAAGACCGTAGACGGCACGGTGCCGATGAACGAAGTGTTCGACCAGATCGTGGCGGTGCTGGAGGCGTAAGCGGTTTGAAAAAAGAAAAAACGACGCCGGCGGGGGCGGAATGTGTCCCTGCCGGCGACGGCATCAAACAGCCGGTGACGCTGGCAGTATCTTTGGCGGGGCACGACAAAGGGCGCGCCTATCTGGTGCAGGCCGAAGAGGAGGATTTCCTCTGGCTGACGGACGGCCGTCTGCGGCCGCTGTCCAGGCCGAAGAAAAAGAAGCGCATTCACCTGCAGCTGGTAAAAAAGCTGCCGCAGAACGCCGCAGCGGCCGCGTACTGCGGATCCGGAGAACGCTGGCAGGATATGGACACCCGCAGGGTGCTTGCCGCGTGGATGAATCATTGATCAGTAGGAAACAGGAGCGTATATGTCGAAATCAGACGTCATTGAAGTAGAAGGCAAAGTGCTCGAGAAACTGCCGAACGCCATGTTCGCCGTCGAGCTGGAAAACGGCCATCAGATCTTAGCCCACATCAGCGGCAAGCTTCGGATGAACTACATCCGCATTCTGCCCGGGGACAAGGTCACCGTGGAGATGTCTCCCTACGATTTAAGCAAGGGCCGCATCATCTGGCGTGACAAGTGATGTTTTCTGACAGAAAATGTGATTTTCTGTTGACTTTTGACATTGACGCTGTTATTATATTACGCGGACGCTTTCGCTAAGAAGGCGGATTTTTGCGTCCCAAAAACCGGTTGAGACGCCGGAAAAGGCTGTAAATACGGCAATCCGGCTCTTGATAAACATAGGCATGACGTGCATTTGGAAAGGAGGATTTCCCATGAAAGTTCGTTCATCCGTAAAACCGATTTGCGAAAAATGCAAAGTCATCAAGCGCAAGGGCAGTATCCGGATCATCTGCGAGAACCCCAAGCACAAGCAGAGACAGGGTTGATGGTTCATCCAAACGCGCTGTCTTGTTGTATTTCCTATGGCGGCTGCAGGGGTCTTTGAAAAAGGCTTCTGTTCATAGATAAATACATGCAATTGGCCGGTGCGTCTTTCTGTACATACCGAAGAAAGAGGCATCTCACCATCAGTTCTGCGGACCGCACACATTTCAGGCCGGGCAACCGGAGCTGCGGATTTGGGTTCTGATGCGACATATGAAGGTGGAAGGGCAATTTATGCCCTCCGTAATACGATGGAGGTTTAAGCATTCATGGCTCGTATTGCAGGTGTAGATTTACCAAGAGAGAAGCGGATCGAAATCGGTCTGACTTACATTTACGGTATCGGCCGGACCAGTGCCGATAAGATTCTTGCTGCAGCGAATGTGGATCCGGATACCCGTGTAAAGGATCTGACCGACGACGAAGTCAAGCGGATCAGCACGGTTGTAGACGAAACCATGATGGTGGAAGGTGATCTCCGCAGAGAGGTTTCCTTAAACATCAAGCGTCTGCAGGAAATCGGCTGCTATCGCGGCATTCGCCACAGAAAAGGCCTGCCTGTCCGCGGACAGAAGACCAAGACCAACGCCCGTACCCGCAAGGGACCGAAGCGTACCGTGGCCAACAAGAAGAAGTAAGTTCAAATCATCATTAATCGCATGATGGAGAAAGCAGGTTAGTTTACTATGGCGAAAGTTACCAAAAAAGTGACGAAAAAGCGCGTCAAGAAAAACGTTGAACACGGACAGGCGCACATTCAGGCTTCGTTCAATAACACGATCGTTACCCTGACGGATGCGTACGGCAATGCCCTTTCCTGGGCGAGCGCCGGTGGTCTGGGCTTTAGAGGTTCAAGAAAATCGACTCCTTATGCGGCGCAGGTAGCAGCGGAAACGGCAACGAAGGCCGCCTTGGTGCATGGCCTGAAGACCGTTGACGTCTTTGTTAAGGGACCGGGCAGCGGACGTGAAGCCGCCATCCGTGCTCTCGCGGCCAACGGCCTCGAAGTCAAGAGCATCAAGGATGTGACGCCGGTACCGCACAACGGTTGCCGCCCGCCGAAGCGCAGAAGGGTATAATGAGAGAACGCGAAGCGTTTTCGATTCTGAACTTCAGATACAGTATCTATAAAGAGAGGATCAGTCAGAAATGGCAGTTAATAAAACCCCAATCTTAAAAAGATGCCGCTCTCTTGGCCTGGAGCCCATGTATCTCGGTGTTGACAAGAAGTCCCGTCGGACCTTAAACCGCACGGGCCGCAAAACTTCCGAATACGGACTGCAGCTGCGCGAGAAGCAGAAGGCAAAATTCATTTACGGCGTGCTTGAGAAGCCGTTCCGCAACTACTACAAGGCTGCGGACGTCAAGAAGGGCATGACCGGTGAGAACCTGATGATCATCCTGGAGAGCCGTCTGGACAACGTCGTGTTCCGTCTCGGCTGGGCACGCACCCGCCGTGAGGCGCGCCAGGTTGTGGATCACAAGTTCGTGACCGTCAACGGACGTACCGTGAACATCCCGTCCTACCTTGTGAAGGCCGGCGATGTGATCGAAATCCGCGAGAAGAACAAGACCATGCAGCGCATGAAGGACATCCTTGAGGTGACCGGCGGCCGTATGGTTCCCGAGTGGCTGGATGTGGATCAGGAAGCCTTAAAGGCGACCGTGACCGCGCTTCCGCGCCGGGATCAGATCGATGTCCCCGTGGACGAAATGCTGATCGTCGAATTGTACTCCAAGTAAGATGACGTCCGATAACCTGCGCATATTCTGCGCGGGTTATTCGGCCCTATCGGGGCGGATGTTTCATTTGCTTTATCCGCTTCGGTGTTTCTTTACAGAAGTTCAACAGATGATCGCAGAAAGGACGAGGCATGTTCGATTTCGAAAAACCAAGCATTGAGATCGTTGAGATTTCAGATGACAATAAGTATGGACGCTTTGTCATCGAGCCCCTGGAGAGAGGCTACGGCACGACGCTGGGCAATTCTCTTCGTCGGATTATGCTTTCATCGCTGCCCGGCGTAGCGGTCAGCCAGATCAAGATCGAAGGCATTCTGCACGAGTTCGCCACCATTCCGGGCGTTCGCGAAGACGTGACCGAGATCGTGATGAACATCAAGCAGCTGGCTCTGCGCGATAACGGTACCAGCGGCGAGCCCAAGATCGCCTATATCGAGTTCGAGGGCGAGGGCGTCGTTACCGCGGCGGATATCCAGGTCGATTCCGAGATTGAAATCATCAACCCGGATCTGGAGATCGCCCATCTGTCCGGCGGTCCGGACAGCAAGCTCTACATGGAGCTGACCATCACCAAGGGACGCGGCTATGTTTCCGCCGACCGCAACAAAACCGAAGACACGCCGATCGGCGTGATCGCGGTGGATTCCATCTATACGCCCATCGAGCGCGTGAACATGAGCGTGGAAAACACCCGTGTCGGCCAGATGACCGACTACGACAAGCTGACCCTGGACGTTTACACCAAGGGTACGCTTGGCCCGGACGAGGCCATCAGCCTCGCGGCGAAGGTGCTCTCCGAGCACTTAAGCCTCTTCATCGATCTG
>JAZQBE010000075.1:0-4758 GCA_045545575.1 Shuttleworthella sp. | reverse complement strand
ACACCCTGGTCTATCTTCGGGATGATCTGTACGACTATCACTGCACGCCGGATGCGCCGCTGGCCGTATCCTACTACAGTGTCGCGAGCGGCTATTTCCACCGCCTGATCAACAAGGGGGAAGCGGCCGTGGCCGGCGATCCCTATCACACGCCGGAAAACGCGCGCATCGCCGCCCGCGTCAGCAAGCTGTGCGAAACATACGGCGCCAGCATTTCCCAGGTGCTTCTGGGCTGGTTCTCCACGCTGGAGTTTCCCTGTGTGGCGCTGTACGGCCCGTCCCGTTTAGAACAGCTGGAGGATGCGATGAAGACGCCGGAATTCCGGTTTTCCAGAGAGGATTTTGTGTTATGAAATACGGACTGGACATGACGTTTGAGGACCTGCTCGCGGACGAGGAGGCGGTGGCGCTGTTTGACCGGGTGCTTCCCGGCCTGCGGGAAAAGGTCGGCGGCAATCCCATGACGGCGAAGCTTTCTCTGCGCAAGATTGCGGGCTACATGAAGAACATGCTGCCGGAAAGCGCGCTGGCAGCGCTGGAGCAGGGGCTTGAGGCCATCGGAGAAAAACGCGGCGGCGCAAGCCCCGCGGAAGCCGCGCGGATCGAGGAGTACCGGAAGATGGAGGCGGACCGTCTTGCGCGGGCCGCGGAGAAAAACCAGCAGACCCGGTTTGCGGACCGCACCTGCTTCCTGCCCGGCCAGCCCTGGCTCGACACCCAGGGAGAGCGCATCCAGGCCCACGGCGGCGCCATTATCTGCGACGGGGACCGCTATGTCTGGTACGGCGAGAACAAGGAGTTTACGAAGGGCGATTCCAAAATCTGGCACTGGGGCGTGCGCGCCTATGAGTCGACGGATCTGTACAACTGGACGGATCTGGGCGTCATCATTCCGCCGGATGTGGAGCACCCGGACGCGGATCTGTTCCCGGAAAAGCAGATGACCCGTCCCCATATCCTGCAGAGCCGCGAAACCGGCAAATATGTCTGCTGGATGGTCGTCGCCGGCCAGGACACGAGTTTTGTCGTGCTGCAGGCCGACGCCCTGACCGGGCCCTACACCGTGGTGAAGGAGCACTACCGCCCCTTCGGCCATCATTTCGCGGATTTCGACATGGTGTTCGGGCAGGAAGACGGCACGCCGTGGTTCTTTGTGGACGTGGATCATTCGAGCATCTACGGCTACCGGATGTCCGCGGATCTTCTTTCCCTGGAGGAAGAGGTCAGCGTTTCCTATCCCGGCATGCACGCGCCGTTCTGCCGCGAGGGCATCGCGCTGTTTGAGCGCGGCGGTCTGATCTACATGCTGACGAGCGGAACGACGGGTTATATTCCCAATGCTTCCGACAGCGCGACGTCTGCCGACTGGCGCACGCCTTTTGTTTCCGCCGGCGATCCGTACGTGGACGACGTGACGCGTTCTTCCTTCAACAGCCAGTTTACACAGGTATTTGCGGTCCCCGGCCGCGAGGACAGCTTTATCGCCCTGTCCGACCGCTGGGTGCCGTCCTATCCGGTCGATGCCGAAAAGGCGGATGCGATCATGCGTGTCGTCGCATCGCATTTTGAACCGGAAACGTATCAGGCGACGGAAGAGGAGCGGAAGATGTTCGCCGCGGCGCCGCAGCTGCATTCGGCCAACACGTCCGAGGCCGATTACGTGTGGCTTCCCGTGAAGTTTGAGGACGGACGGGTGCGCATTGCGTGGAAGGATTCCTGGACGCTTGAGGATCTGTAAGACGGCCGGTGCGGCCGGATTTCAATACAGACACAGAATCAATACAGACACAGAAGAGGACACTTAAAAAAACAAGGAGGAGGGAAACCATGAGAAATCGAACCCGATGGAGCGCGCTGGCGGCCGCCTTGCTGGCGGTTTCCGTGATCGCGGCGGGCTGCGGTCAGAGTGCGGAACCGGCACAGCCGGCAGCGGAGAATTCCGGTGCGCAGGCGCAGACGGATGTGGCCGGAGCGGAGGATGCGTCCGCGGAGGATGCGGGAAGCGCCGCGGCGGCGGAGGAAGAGCCGGCTGCGGAAAAACCGCTGGAGACCGCGGAATACTCTGTCATGATCGACAAGAACGAGAATTCGTATTTTTACGAGAACTACAGCGAGAATCCGATTTACAAGTACTGGTCCGACATGGAATGGGAGCCGGAAGGCGCGGATGCCCGCTACAAAATCAACCTGACCTTTACCGCGCCGACGGAGGGCTCGGAGAGGGACTACGTCAACACGATCATGGCGACGCAGGAATACCCGGATATGATGGCCATGAACTACGTCACCACCTCGGCGGCGTCTTTGGTGGAGGAAGGCCTGGCGCTGGATATCACCGAAGACGTGGAGAAATACATGCCGAATTACATGTCCTGGCTGGATGAGAATCCGGAGTACGCCCGCATGATCACCCAGAACGTGGACGGCAGCCGCCGGATCTACCAGCTGTACTGCGTGGGCGATATCCCGCAGAAACTCTGGTGCGGCTGGGAATACCGCCGCGACTGGCTGGTGAAATACGGAACGAACCCCAAAACCGGCAAAGCCTTCAGCGGACAGTGGGAAGGCGAAAACTGGGTGGACGACGTGGTGTTCCCGTCCGGGAATACGGATCCGATCTATATCTCCGACTGGGAGTGGATGCTGTCCGTCCTGGAGACCGCACTGGAGAAAGAGGGCATCACGGACGGTTATGCGCTGCAGATCTATTCCCCGGGATATTATCAGACCGGCGAGCTGGTCACCGGCTTCGGCACGAGCGGCGCGTACTATCTGAACAAGGACGGAGAATGTGTTTACGGTCCCACGGAGGAAGCGTTCCGCGCCTATCTGCAGTGCATGAACCACTGGTACGAGGAGGGCTGGATTGACAAGGCCTTTGAAGAGCATGTGGACGACCGCCTGTTCTGGAAGGTCGATACGCCCACCGTCTTCTCCGGCAAAGCCGGCTGCTGGTTCGGCATGAACAGCCAGACCGGCAAGGGCATGGAAGGCGCCGGCGATTACACCGACGGCATCGTCGTCTTCGGCGCGGCGCAGCCCATCAACGATGTCTACGGCGGAAAAGAGGCGCAGGGTCAGGATCCGGCTACGTATTTCTGCAATTCCGTGATCAGCCAGTCCTTCATCATCACAGAGAAGGCCAAAGACAAGGACCTCGGCCCGCTTCTGACCGCGCTGGACTACCTGTACGGCGACGAGGGCGGACGCCTGCGCAACCGCGGCTTCAGCGATGAGCAGCAGGCCGAAATCCAGGATGAATTTTACAACGAGAACGGCCTGCAGGAAGGCGCCTATCATCTGGAGGACCGCGACGGCGAGGAATGGGTGGTGGTCAACCCGGTGCTGACGGCCACCGAAGGCCTGACGACGGCCGGCCGCATGCTCCGCCTGCCGGGCTTAGGCATCGAAAAGAACTTCGATGAGCTGCAGGATCCCGTGCTGACCCACGCGGTGGACGAGTGGCGCCGCTACGTAAACACCGGCAGCATCATCGCTGCCGTCAGCAGCCAGCTGACACCGGACCAGACCGCGGAATACGGCCTGATCAACAACAACGTCAACACGTATCTGTCACAGGAGGTGCCGAACTTCATTACCGGCCGCCGGGATATCGATGACGATCAGGAATGGGAGAAATATCTGAGTGATTTGAACGCATATTCGCCGGATACATACTGCGGTTATATCAACGATGTATTGTGATTGGAAAACGGAACGGGTGCCTGACCCCTGTTCCGCTTTTGTCCAATGAAGGTTATAATGGTGGTGCGTAATATTCTGTAGGGACGCGAAACACCTGTAAGAGGCGTCTGGCGTCGGGCGAATCATTACAGCAGAGAGAGGGAAAAAGGAGAGTTCATATGGCAGAGAAAATTATCATCACCAGTGACAGCACCACCGACTTAAGCCCGGAGCTTCGGGAACGCTATGGCATTGATCTGTTAAATCTTACGGTCAATTTGGACGGCAGGGAGTATACCGACGGCGTCGATATCACGCCGGAGATGATTTACGAAAACTACAGGACGAACAAGACCCTTCCGAAGACCGCGGCTCCGAACCTGGAAAAATGCGATGCCTTCTTCAAAAAGCATACGGAGCAGGGCTGTTCCGTGATTCATTTCACCATCAGCTCGGAGATGTCCTCCACCTACCAGAACTGTGTGCTGGCGGCGGAAGAGTATCCCAACGTCCATGTGGTGGACACCCGGAATCTGTCCACCGGCGGCGGCCTTCTGGTGATCCGCGCCGCGGAGCTGGCTGCGGAGGGCAGCCTTTCTGCCGCGGAAATCGCCTCGCACTGCCGGGAACTGGCCGGCTGTGTGGACGCGTCTTTCGTCATCGACAATCTGGAGTTTCTGCACAAGGGCGGCCGATGCTCGGCGGTGGCCATGCTCGGAGCCAGCCTGATCAGCTTAAAGCCCTGCATTGTCGTAAAAGACGGTACGATGTCTGTGGGCAGGAAATACCGCGGCCGGTTTGACAAGGTTCTGCCGAAGTATATCGAGGACCGCATCGGCGACGCCTCGGATATCGTTCCGGATCACATCTTCATCACCCATGCCGGCTGCGACCCGGACGTGGTGGACGCCTGCGTCAAAAAGCTGAAGACCTTAGGCGACTGGAAGGAGATCCACATTACCCGCGCCGGCTGCACGATTTCGTCCCACTGTGGGCAGAACACCCTGGGCGTGCTGTTTATCCGGACGCACGGGATCTGAAAGCGGAACGGGGGTCAGGCACGCGTTCCGGTTT
>JAZQBE010000074.1:0-23970 GCA_045545575.1 Shuttleworthella sp. | reverse complement strand
CGCGGCCCCGGCAAACGCCGCGGAGCCGATAGGGGAATCGTAGCCGATCACCCCGCCGGCCTGCGCGGGCGAAAAAGCGGAACAGGGGGCAGGCACCCGTTCCGAAAAAGCGGAACGGGTGCCTGACCCCTGTTCCGCTTTTTCGCCCGCGCAGGCCGGCGTGGTGATCGGCTACGATTCCCGTATCGGCTCCGCGGCGTTTGCCGAGGCCGCGGCGGAGGTGCTGTGCGCGAACGGGATCCGGGTCTATCTTTTCGGGCGTCTCTGCCCGGTGCCCGAGGTGTCGTTTGCGATCCGGGCGCTGGGCGCGACGGCGGGCGTGATGATCACGGCGTCCCACAATCCCCGGGAATACAACGGATACAAGGTCTACTGGGCGGACGGCTGCCAGATTACGCCGCCCCAGGACGCGCAGATTCTTGCGAAGGTGCGCGCCGTGCAGCAGGCGGCGGACGCCGGCATCGGCACCGGGGTGAAGGTGATGCCCCGGGCGGAGGCCGAGGCGGCGGGACTGCTTTTTTCGGTTCCGGAATCGATCGAAGACGACTACATCGCGGCGCTGAAACGGATCAGCGTCCATCCCGACGCCGTCCGGGAAGCGGCCCGCGAACTGACCGTGGTGTATACGCCCTTAAACGGCACCGGTCTGCGTCCGGTCCGCCGGATTCTAAAGGAGCTGGGCTTCGAAAAGGTATACGTCGTGCCCGAGCAGGAAGCGCCCGACGGCACGTTTCCGACACTGCCGTTCCCGAACCCGGAAGAGCCCCGGGCCTTTGCGCTGGCCCTTGCGCTGGCGGAAGACGTAAAGGCCGACATTGTGCTGGCGACGGATCCGGACGCGGACCGGCTCGGGGTCTGGTGCCGGCAGAACCACGCGGACGGCACCCACGAATACATTCCCTTCACCGGCAACATGTCCGGCGTGCTTCTGGAGGACTATCTGCTGAAGGAAGGGCGCGCGGCCGGGAAGCTCCCGGTCAATCCTGTCGTGGCCACGACGATCGTCACCACCGACATGGGCAAAACCGTGGCGGAAGCCAACGGCGCGTCCTGGGCAGAGACCCTGACCGGGTTCAAGTTTATCGGCGAGCTCATGCGGTGGTTTGAGGACGGAACGCTGTCGGCGGCGGCGCTTTCGGGCCTGCCGAACGCGCATGCCGCGCCGGGTCTGGATCGGTCGGCGCCGCTTTCGTTCGTGTTCGGCCTGGAGGAAAGCTACGGCTGCCTGGCCGGGAACCACGCGCGCGACAAGGACGGCTGCGCGGCGGTCATGCTTCTGTGCGAGGCCGCGGCCTGGTACCGGGCGAAGGGCATGACCCTCTGGGAAGCGATGCTGTCGCTGTACGAGACCTACGGATATTACCGGGAGGGCGCGCGGTCCATGACGAAGAAAGGCCCGGAGGGCGCGGCCGAGATCGCGGCCATCGTCGACCGGGTGCGCGAAAAGAGCCCGAAGACGCTGGGCGCGTACCGCGTTCTGGCCCTGCGGGATTATAAAGCCGGCGTGCGGACGGATCTTCGGACCGGCGAAAAGACGAAGACCGGCCTGCCGGTATCAAACGTGCTCTATTTTGAACTGGAAAACGGCGCCTGGGCGTGCGTGCGCCCGTCCGGGACGGAGCCGAAAATCAAGTTTTACTTCGGCGTGCGCGGAACGTCGCCGGAGGATGCGAAGGAACAGGAAACAGCCTTGGGCGAAGCGCTGCTTGCGCTTTGAAATGAGTGAAAACGAATCATGAAATGTATCTTGCTGGCGGGCGGAATCGGCGACCGGCTCTGGCCGCTGTCCCGGAAGGGCTATCCGAAACAGTTTCTGAATTTTGACGGGGACCGGTCTCTGTTTCAGGAGACGATCACCCGCAATCTCCCGTTCTGCGACGAATTTCTGGTCGTGACGCAGGAGAGCCTCGCCCTGGTCGCGGAAGGCCAGCTGGTTCCCTTTGCCGGACTGGCGGTGCAGCTGCTGAAGGAGACGGAATCCGGCGGAACGGCGCCGGCGGTGCGTCTGGCTCTTTCGAAAATCGATCCGTCGGAGCTGGTTTTCATCCTGCCCGCGGATCTTCTGATTGACGCCGAGGATTACGGAACCGCCGTCTACCAGGCGCGCACACTGGCCGAAGAGGGGCGGATCTGTCTGTTCGGCGTGCGCCCGAGCCACCGGTCGCCGTCCTACGGCTACATCACCCGCACGTCGCCGGACGAGGTGCGTTTTGTCGAAAAACCGGACGACGAAGAGGCCCAGCGGCTCTTCGCGGACCCCGACACCTGGGTAAACAGCGGCATGACGCTGGCCCGCGCGTCGGTGCTGTCCGAGGCGCTGGCGCAGGCACCGCAGGTGCGAAGCTTTGAAGAAGCTGTGCTGCAGAACCGGCCGCATCTGGCCATGATTCCCCTTTCCGGCGCCTGGGAAGACGTCAGCGACTACACGGCCTACGAGCAGCTGCTTGCGGGCGGCAAGACGCGGACCGCCTCCGGTCCGGTGCTTTCCGGCGGCTGCGAGGCGACGACGGTGATCAACACCTGTCCCGACCGCCTCGTCGTGGCAGGCGGGCTGAAGAACACCCTTGTGGTCAGCACGGCGGACGCGGTCTACGTGACGGACCGCAGCGGCGCGGACAAGATCCGCAACCTGATCCGGGATCATCACGACGAGTACGCGTCCTATTTCGACGAAAGCCCCGAGCTGTACCGCAGCTGGGGAACGCGCCAGGTGCTTCGCCGGGAGCCGGGCTTCCGCGTGCGGAAGGTGATGATCTACCCGGGCGCGTCCATCAGCCGCCATCTGCACGAGCGGCGCAACGAGAATTATTCCGTCGTTTCCGGCACGCTGACGGTGGAGGTGGAAGGCCGGATCCGGCTGCTGTCCAACGGCGAGGGCATCAACATCCTTCCCGGTCAGATGCACCGGCTGTCCAACGAGACCGACGAGCCCGTCATCGCCATCGAAGTCGATACCGGCGCCGAGATTGACGAGGCCGATATCTGCCACGCCGCCAGGGAAGAGGTGCCGGGCTTCGACGCGCGCCGCGGGCGCGATCTGCCGGCGCTCTACCGCATGCAGCCGGAATTCAAGGATTATCTCTGGGGCGGGCAGCGGCTCCGCGACCAGCTGAAAAAGAACACACCCTATGAAGTGACGGCCGAATCCTGGGAGCTTTCCGCCCATCCGGCCGGTCCGAGCGTCATTTCGGGCGGCCCCTTCAACGGCATGCCCTTTGACCGCTTCGTGGAAACCTACCCCTTCGTCAGCGGCTGGAAGAGCCGGACCTTCGACCGCTTCCCGATCCTGATCAAGCTGATCGACGCGGCGCGCCCGCTGTCGGTGCAGGTGCATCCGGAGGACGACTACGCGTTCCAGCACGAAAACGAATTCGGCAAAAACGAGTTCTGGTACGTGCTCGACGCCGCCCCGGGCGCGCACATTTACTGCGGCCTGAAGAAGGAATGCACCCGCGAGGAGCTGCTGCAGGCGATCCGGGAAAACCGGATCACGGAGCTGTTAAACCGGATCGAAGTCCACGCCGGCGACGTGATCTACGTGCCGGCCGGGACGCTGCACGCCATCGGCGAAGGCATCCTGATCTGCGAAATCCAGCAGAACTCCGACACCACCTACCGGGTTTACGACTACGACCGCGTCGACGCGAACGGGCAGAAGCGCCCGCTGCATCTTCAGAAGGCGTTAGACGTCGTCAACACCAAGGCCTCCATGCCGGATCTGTCCGGCGCCGGGCGGATGGAAGACTTCGGAACCTCGAAACGCCAGCTGATCGCGCGGTGCAAGTACTTCGAGTGCCTGCGCTATGTCATTCCGAAGGAAGAGCAGATCCTGATGGACGAAGCGTCGTTTAAGGCCATCGTCCTGCTGTCCGGCAGCTGCCGCCTTTCCTCCGGCGACGAAGAACTGAGTATGCAGGCCGGGGACTGCGCTTTCGCGCGCAGCGGACGGCGGGTGCTGCATGTCAGCGGCGAGTGCGAGATGTTGGTGGTGAACGTATAGGTTTTGAAACGCGCAGCGTCTCTGAACCGCTCTTCCTTTGTGCAATCTGCGCAGTTTTCCGCTGAAAAATCAGTAAAATCCGAAAATCTCCCCAAAACATATAGCATTATAGAGGAAAAAGGGCTACAATACATTCATACTTGAAAAAAGGGAAAAAAGAAGACGGCAGGTCCGGCCTGCTGCGCAGCTGCAACGTGCGCAAAGCAGGTACTCTTGCCGGGAACAAAGGGGGTTGCTGCCGCGGCGGAAGGGGATATCCGTCCAGCGGCGTGTATGTGACGGCAGAAACGCTGCGATGGGGGCGGCGCCTGCTGTCAGCTCTGTGTCCGGAATCTTACAAGGGAGACAGACACCGGCGCACAGGGGAGGGCTTCATTTCAGGAAAGGAAGGTTGGTTTTATGAAGCAAAGCAACATGCTGGCCATGATTCTGGCAGGCGGACGCGGCTCCCGGCTGCATGATCTGACAAGCAACGTGGCCAAGCCCGCCGTGGCATACGGCGGAAAGTACCGAATCATCGATTTTCCGCTGAGCAACTGCGCGAACAGCGGTATTGACGTCGTCGGCGTGCTGACCCAGTACGAATCCGTGCTGCTGAACAGCTACGTGGCCGGCGGCGGCGCCTGGGGTCTCGATGCGCGCGACAGCGGCGTATTCGTCCTGCCGCCCCGTGAGAAAGCGGACGCGGACTTAAACGTCTACCGCGGCACAGCGGACGCCATCTCCCAGAACATCGACTTCGTGGACCGCTACGATCCCGAATATGTGCTGATCCTCTCCGGCGACCACATCTACAAGATGGACTACGCCGAGATGCTTGCCGCCCACAAGGCGGCCAACGCCGACGCCACCATCGCCGTTCTCCCGGTTCCGATGAAGGAAGCCAGCCGCTTCGGCATCATGAACACGGACGAAGAAGGCCGCATCATCGAATTCGAAGAAAAGCCCGCGAAGCCGAAGAGCAACCTCGCTTCCATGGGTATCTACATTTTCACCTGGAAGCAGCTGCGCAAGGTGCTCGTCGCGGATATGAAGAATCCCAACTCCAGCCACGACTTCGGCAAGGACGTCATCCCGGCGTACTTAAACGAAGGCCGCAAGCTGCAGGCGTACAAGTTCGAAGGATACTGGAAGGATGTCGGAACCATCGACTCCCTCTGGGAAGCCAACATGGACCTGATCTCGGATGAAGACGCGCTCAACATGAACGACTCCCACTGGAAGATCTTCACCGAGGACCAGACGACGCTGCCGCAGTTCATCGGACCGGAAGCGCAGATCAACGAAGCCTACATCACCCAGGGCTGCTCCATCAACGGCGACATCCGTCACTCCGTGATTTTCACCGGCTGCACGGTCAACTCCGACACCAAGGTTTATGATTCCGTGCTGATGCCGGGCGCGACCGTCGACGTCGGCGCCACCGTCATCCGCTGCATCGTCGGCCCCGGCGTTGTCATCGGCAAGAACGCGGTCGTCGGCAGCGCGGACAGCGAGAGCATCGAGCTGATCGCCAAAAACGTGAAAGGAGAGGAGTAATCATGGCAAACGCATTCGGTATTGTCACTTCTTACGGACGTGACATTCATGTGGACGGCCTGGAGGATTACCGGCCCATCGGCGCCTTTTCCTTCCTTGGCAGATATCGTGTGATCGACTTTGCGATCTCCAACATGACCAACAGCGGCATCGAGACCATTCAGGTGCACACCGGACGCAATCCGCGCCCCCTGATCGACCACCTCGGCACCGGCCGTCAGTACAACATCAACTCCAAGACGGGCCGTCTGCAGATCTTCTTCTCGCAGAACGCGTTCTCGCACAACAATTACGACACGGACGTGAATTCCTACATGGAGAACATGCGCTACATCAGCACGCTGAACGCCCAGTATGTCGTGATCGCGCCGTCCTACATGGTCTACACCCAGGACTACAGCGCGTTCATCGATGCCCATGTGGAATCCGGCGCGGACGTCTCCATGCTGTATCATTCCGTGGACAACGCGAAGGAGAACTTCCTGGAGTGCCATTATCTGGAGCTGAACCGCCAGAAAGGCGTCATCGCCGTAAAGAAGAACAACGCCACGGCGAAGAACCGCAACATCTTCATGGAGACCTATGTCATGAAGAAGGAGATCTTCGTGGATCTCGTCAAGCGCGCGAACGCGACCTCTTCCATGTACACCTTGGCGGACATGATCAACGACGTCTGCGAGGCGGAAGAGCTTGACGTGCGCGGCATTCCGCACCGCGGCTACTTCGCGGCGATTACCAGCTTAAAGAGCTACTATGACGCCAACATCGCCTTAAACGATTACGTCAGCGTCCGCAGCCTGTTCCGTGAGGAGTGGCCGATCTACACCAAGACGAACGATTCCTGCCCGACCCGCTATTTCGCGGGCGCGGACGTCAAGAGTTCGCTGATCGCCAACGGCAGCTGCATCCACGGCACCGTGGAAAACAGCATCGTCGGCCGCGGCGTGCATATCGCCAAGGGTGCGGTGGTTAAGAACTGCGTCGTGCTTGCCGGCGCCCGCATCGGCGAAGACGCCTATGTGGAGAACCAGGTCATCGACAAGCGCGCCCACATCGAAAAGATCAAGGAAGTGGTTTCCGAGGCTGACGATCCGGGCTATGTGCGCAGAGACGATGTGATCTAACTGCAAGGGGGTCCGCTTCAAAAAGCGGTTCAAAGGGGTTTAAAAGAGCCCGCCGTGTGAAAACGCGGTGGGCTTTTCTATGACGCGGGGCGTTCGCGCCATCGAAAAAAGGATGCCCTTTCGGACATCCTTTCACGCAGAGGGTGGGATTCGAACCCACGCACCGGGGACCGGCCTAAAGCATTTCGAGTGCCTCCTCTTGGACCACTTGAGTACCTCTGCAGCGACACCCATTGTACACGATCTGTGCCGCGCCTGCAAGTGGGATCTTTTTGAATTCTTCCTATTTCTTTCCGGGACCTTTGGCGACTTTTTCGGTTGCAGGCCGAGGGCGGAAGGTAGTATAATTTCGTCAAGGTTCAACCAAGGACGCGAAAGCCCCTGGCCGTCAGATGCCAGGGGCGTTTTTATTGAAACGCAAAGCGAGGTGAGATCGTTTGGAGAAACCACGGAAACTTCGCCGCCGCACGGTCTTTCTGATCGTCTGGCTGGCACTGATCGCGGCCATCGTCGCGGCGATCCTGATCTTAGGGCTTCCCTCCGGGGAGAGCGAGAGCATCAAGGCCGTCATGAAGGACGGCGTGCTGCACGAAATGCACAAGGTCTCGCTGTTCGGGTTTGCGGTGAATCCCGGGCTGATTTCGGCCTACGCGGTGACAGCGGCGCTGCTCGTTTTCGCCGTGCTGGTGCGGCTCTTTGCCCTGCCCCGGTTTTCCACCGTGCCGGGCCCGTTCCAGTCCGTTATCGAGTGGATTGTGGAATTCTTTTCCGGCATGGCAAAGAAGAATTCGCCGCACAAAACCGGCTTTGTCGGGGCCTACATCTTCGGCGTCGGTGTCTACATCTTCATGGGGACGCTGTTCGAGCTGCTCGGGCTGCAGGTGATCACCACGACGGGGGAATCCGTTTCCCTGCCGGCGCCGGTGTCGGATATCAACGGAGCGATCGCCGTGGGCGTCAGTTCCTATCTGATCATCCTGCTGGCCGGCCTGTTTACGAACGGGGCGAAGGGCGTTCTCGGGGTGCTGAAGGATTTCTCCCTGCCCATTTCCATGAGCTTCCGTCTGTTCGGCGCGCTGCTGTCCGGTCTTCTGGTGACGGAGCTGGTCTATTATTACGTGGCCTTAAGCTTTGTCCTGCCGGTGGTGGTGGGCGTGCTGTTTACGCTGCTGCATGCATTGATCCAGACGTACGTGCTGACGACGCTGGTGTCCATATTCTACGGCGAGGCCGTGGAACCCCGAAAGAAGAAACCCCAAAAAGTCAAACGAGCGAAGAAAGAGGAACAGAAATGAAAAAAATTGCGATGATGCTTCTGGCGGTGCTGGCGCTGACTCTGGTCTGCACCTTCGCGACCTCCGTCAAGGCGGCCGGTGAAGAAGACGCCCAGACGACGGAAGCGGCGATTGAAGAAGAAAGCGAAGGCTCCGCGACCGGCACGAAGGCTGTCGCGGCGGCGGCAGTCGTGGGCGTGGTTGCGGCGGCCGGCGCCATCGCCATGGCGATCGCCATCGGCAAGAGCGTGACCGGCATGTCCCGCCAGCCCGAGGCCGCCGGACAGATCAACGGCGCCATGATGCTCGGCCTGGTCTTTATCGAGACGGCCATCATCTATGCCCTGATCGTGGCCATTCTGATCATCTTCGTCCTGTAATCTGCAAGGAGTGCAGACATGAATTTACCTTTGAATATCGATATTGTGCAGATTCTTCTGCACATGCTCAATCTGGTCATTTTAGTGGGCGGTCTGACGCTGATTCTGTACAAACCGGTCGTGAAATTCTTAAATCAGCGCCGGGACGTGATTGCCGCGCAGGAAAAGAAGAACGCCGAGGACGCCGCGGCCAACGCGCAGATGAAGGCGGACTACGAAGAGAAGATGCGCCAGGCACAGGATGAACTGCGCCGGCAGCAGATCGCCCTTGAACAGGAGACGGCCCAAAACGCCGAGCAGGTGCTGTCGGAGGCCCAGAACAAGGCCGACGCCCTGCTTCGCGCGGCGGAGGAGGAAGCGGAAACCCGCAAGGAGCACATCCTCGATTCGGCACAGACGGAAATCCAGGAGCTCGTCTTAGAGGCGACGCACAAGCTGCTTGCGGACACGGCGTCGTCGGAGCGGGACGCCGAGCTGTACGACCGTTTCATCCGGATGGCGCAAGAGGAACAAGCCCGTGAGTGAAGAAATCAAAAGCATCGGCTTCACTCCGGCCGAAGAGGAGCGCGAAACGCTGACCGTCGAGATTGACTGTGTGACGCCGCCTTCGCCGGAGCAGCTGGAAAAAATACGCACGTTCATCGCCGCGCGCTACGACGCGGAGGATGTCTCGTTCGTCATCAAGCGGGATCCGTCCGTGGTGGGCGGCTTCAAGATCTTCGTCGGCGACGACAACTACGACTGGAGTACCTTAGGCCGCATCCGCCAGCTGCGCAAGTCCTTCCAGGCGCTGCGCCATGAAACCGACGAAAACCGCATTATTTCGCTGCTGCGCGAGGACATCCGCGGCTTCTCACTGGATCCCGGCCAGCAGCAGGTGGGCCAGGTGACGTCGGTCCGCGACGGCATCGCGATGATTTCGGGTCTGCACGACGTGGAGTTCGGCGAGATCGTCCTCTTCGAGTGCGGTTTAAAGGGCATGGTCCAGGACGTGCTCGCCGACGGGACGAGCGGCATTGTGCTGTTCGGTGACGAGAGCGAGATCTGCGAGGGCATGAAGGTGCTGCGCACCCGCCGCACGGCCGGCATTCCGATTTCCAACCGGATCCTGGGCCGCATCATCGATCCCCTCGGCCGCCCCGTGGACGGCAAGGGCGAGCTTGAAGCCAAGAAATACTATCCGATCGAGTCCCCGGCGCCGGGCATCATCGACCGCGATCCCGTGTCGGTGCCCATGGAAACCGGCATTCTGACCATCGATTCCATGTTCCCGATCGGCCGCGGCCAGCGGGAGCTGATCATCGGCGACCGTCAGACGGGCAAGACGTCCATCGCGGTGGATACGATCTTAAACCAGAAGGGCAAGGACGTCGTCTGTGTCTACGTGGCCATCGGCCAGCGCGCCGATTCCGTCGCCCGCGTGGCAGATACGCTGCAGAAGAACGGCGCGGACGAATACACCGTGATCGTCGCTTCCACGGCGAGCGACCCGGCGCCGATGCAGTACATCGCGCCCTATGCGGGCTGCGCCGTTGCCGAGTATTTCATGTATCGCGGCCGCGACGTGCTGATCGTCTATGACGACCTGTCGCGCCACGCCGTCGCGTACCGCACCCTAAGTCTGCTGCTGGAGCGTTCCCCGGGCCGTGAGGCCTATCCGGGCGACGTGTTCTACCTGCATTCCCGTCTGCTGGAGCGTTCCGCGCATCTGTCGGCCCGCTTAGGCGGCGGCAGCATGACGGCGCTGCCCATTGTGGAAACCCAGGCGGGCGACGTGTCGGCCTACATTCCGACCAACATCATCTCCATTACGGACGGGCAGATCTTCCTGGAGAGCGACCTGTTCTTCGCCGGGCAGCGGCCGGCGGTCAACGTGGGTCTGTCGGTTTCCCGTGTGGGCGGCGCGGCCCAGTATGAAGTCATGAAAAAATCTGTCGGCACCGTGCGCCTGGATCTGGCGCAGTACCGCGAAATGAAGGTCTTCACCCAGTTCGGCGGCGATCTTGACGCGGGCACGGCCCGCCGGCTGCGCCACGGCGAAGCGCTGATGATGCTGCTGCGCCAGGGCCGCTACAGTCCCATGAGCCTGCACGAGCAGGTGATCACGTTAATCTGCGCCGACGGCGGCCTCTTTACGGACGTGCCGGTCGGCGAAATCAAAGACGTCCAGAAACAGCTGCTGGAGCTGTTTGAGGCGGAACGCCCGGCGATCTGTCTTCGGATCGACCGCCGGAAGAAATATTCGGAAGAGCTGCGCAAGTCGATTCTCGACGCCGCGCAGGGATTCATGGAACGAATCGGCAGGGAGTAGGAAACAGTGGCAGACGGAGCACGAATCAAGGCGAGAATCGCCAGCGTATCGGAGACCAAAAAGGTCACCGACGCCATGTATATGATCGCGTCCGTCAAGATGCGGCGGGCGCGGCGCGAGGTCGAATCGACCGAGCCTTATTTCAACGCGCTGACCGGGGAGATCGGCAAGCTGATCGCCCACATCCCGGAAACGGAAAACCGCTACTTCAAGATCGCGGATCCGGAGGCCGGCGAGCACTGGAGACACGGCATCCTCGTGGTCACCTCCGACAAGGGGCTGGCGGGCTCCTACAACGAGATGGTGCTGTCTCTGTGTGAAGATGTCCGCCGGCGGCATCCGCAGACCGTCCTCTTCGTGCTGGGCGAGTACGGCCGCCAGCATTTCCGCCGGCAGCACGTGCCGTACGTGGAGGATTTCCGTTATTCCGCGGAGATGCCCACCATCTGGAAGGCGCGGCGGATCTGCGCGGACCTGCTCGAGTACTTCCGCAACGGGCAGCTCGACGAAATCAACATCATCTACACCGATTATCAGAACGGCCGGCCGACCGAGTGCAAGCGCAACATCCTGCTGCCCTTAAAGCGCAGCGCGTTCGCGGTCCCCGAAACCGGGGCGTCCGGCATGACGGATCCTTCGGAATTCTACCCGGATCCGGAGACGGTGTTAAACGGCATCATTCCCAGCTATCTGACCGGCATCATCTACAGCGTCCTCGTGGACAGCTACTGCAGCGAGCAGCAGGCGCGCATGGCGGCGATGAGATCCGCGAGCAGCAACGCGGAGGAGATGCTCGGAAAGCTCAGGCTGCAGTACAACAGTGTCCGCCAGGCGGCCATCACCCGGGAGATGACGGAAATCGCCGCAGGCGCGCGGGCGCTGCGCAGGAAGAAGGAAGCCGAAAAGCAGAAGGAGACCAGGATTGAACAGTGAACAGAAGCAGCCCGCGGAAACCATCGGAAAGGTGGTGCAGATCACCGGTTCCGTCGTGGACGTGAAATTTGAAGAGGGTGCGATTCCGAAAATCCGGGAAATGCTTGGCGTCTGTGTGCGCGGCGAAAACCGCTTCATGGAGGTGGCCCAGCACGTCGGCGAGGGCGTCGTGCGCTGCATCATGCTTGATCCGAGCGACGGTCTGTGCCGGGATCTGCCGGTGACCGCCACCGGGCAGACCATCACGGTGCCGGTCGGCGAGCCGGTGTTAGGCCGGCTGTTCAACGTGCTCGGCGAGACGATCGACGGCAAGCAGGGCCTGCCCGACGGCATCGAACGGCGCTCCATCTACCGCAAACCGCCGGCCTATACCGAGCGCGGAAACGCGGACGAAGTCCTGGAGACCGGCATCAAGGTCATCGATCTGCTTGCCCCCTACACCCGCGGCGGCAAGATCGGCCTGTTCGGCGGTGCGGGCGTCGGCAAAACCGTCCTGATCCAGGAGCTGATCCACAACATCGCCACCGAGCTCGGCGGCTATTCCGTTTTCACCGGCGTCGGCGAGCGCAGCCGCGAGGGCAACGATCTCTGGAAGGAGATGTCCGAAAGCGGCGTCATCGAAAAGACGACCCTCGTCTTCGGGCAGATGAACGAAACCCCGGGCGTGCGCATGCGCGTGGCGCTGTCGGGACTGACGATGGCCGAGTACTTCCGCGACGTGTCGCACAAGGACGTGCTGCTGTTCATCGACAACATCTATCGCTACGTCCAGGCCGGCAGCGAGGTCTCCACCCTGCTGGGACACATGCCCTCCGCCGTGGGCTATCAGCCCACCCTGGCCAACGAGCTTGGACAGATCGAGGAGCGGATCGCCACGACGAAGAACGGCTCCGTCACCTCCGTGCAGGCCATCTACGTGCCGGCGGACGACCTGACCGACCCGGCGCCGGCGACGACCTTTACGCACCTCGACGCGACGACGGTTCTGTCGCGGCAGATCGCGGAGCTCGGCATCTACCCCGCCGTGGATCCGCTGGAATCCACGTCCCGCTCCTTGGAGCCCGACATCGTCGGCGAGGGTCATTACCGGATCGCCCGCCGCACGCAGGAAATTCTGGAGCACTACAAGGAGCTGCAGGACATCATCGCGATCCTCGGCATGGACGAGCTGTCCGAAAACGACCGGAACACGGTTTACCGCGCCCGCAAGATCCAGCGCTTCCTGTCGCAGCCCTTCTCCGTCGCCGAGAAGTTCACCGGCGTGCCCGGCGTGTTCGTGCCCCTGTCCGAGACCAAGCGCGCCTTTGAAGCGATCATCGGCGGCGAAGCCGACGGTTATCCCGAGGAAGCGTTCTTTAACGTCGGCACGATTGACGACGTCGCAAAGAAGGCAAAGGAAATTATCTGATGAACACCTTTCTGCTATCCATCTTATCGCCGGAGCGCCCCTTCTATGTCGGGGAAAGCACCACCGTCACCCTGCCCCTGCAGGACGGCATGTTCGGCATTATGGCAAACCACGTCCCGCTGGTTTCCGTGGTCGTCCCCGGTGAGGTCGCCTTCGTGACCCCGGACGGCGAACGCCATTTCTGCGTCGTCTCCCAGGGCATGGTCGACGTTGGCGGAAATGAAGTGAAGCTGCTCTGCGAATCCGTGCTCGCCCCGGATGAAATCGATGAAGACGCCGCGGCCCGCGACGCCCAGCTTGCCGCCGAGGACATGAAAGGCAAGCAGAGCTACCAGGACTACCGCGTGTCCGAAATGATGTTCGCCAAAGCCGTCAACAACCTGCGCGTGCGCAAACACGACGCCGCGATTATCAATCAGAGATAGAGCCGGCATTGCCGGGGAAGTCAGGACGAAGATTTTTTGGCCGCAGCCTTGGGCTGCGGCTTTTTTGTTTGCTGGATGCCTAAAGGCGGGAAGCAAGCCGGCCTGCGGCCTGGGATTTGGGCCGCCGGGGCCGCCCTTTGCCCAAAAGCCGGGAAAACGTTACCCCTTACGCCTTCACTTGTGGTAAGATGTTCCCTAGGAAGCCACTGTGGAATCCAAAGGAGTATGAAAAATGAAAAACGAGTTTCTGGAATCCATTGAAAAACGTATTTCCGCGGCCATGGACAAGGCGGCAGAGCAGGCGAAACCGCTGATCGACGTGGCGAAGCCCTACATCGACGCGGCGAAGGAGAAGGCCGGCGCGGCAGCGGAGCAGGCGAAGCCTTACATCGACGCGGCAGCGGAACAGGCAAAGCCTTTGATCGATGCCGCGAAGCCATATCTTGACATCGCGAAGGAAAAAGCCGGCGCGGCAGCTGAAACGGCGGAGGAGATCATCCGTCTGACCGTGGTGCCGGAAAGCAAGCTGGAGATGGCGGCGGTGGATTCCGCCCGCATGACGTTTACCGGCTTTTCCGAGGCGGACGAGAGCGAGCGGCGGTTCGTGATCGAATTTCTTGCCGTGAAGGAAAAGCATCTGAAGGTAACCGCGGGCGTGCTCGAGCAGAACGCTTCCCGGGTCTTTCCGTGGGAAGAAGTGCACCTGAAGGCGGACAGCCCCTATCAGATCGGCGCAGGCAGCTGCTATCTGTCCGAAACCCGCACGCTCGGCCAGGTCGTCGAGCTTCCGGCGGCGGAAGGGGAGGAAGGACTGCGCGTCATCTGGGATCTGCATATGGAAGAGGAGCAGATGGAAGGCCGCATCGTGATGAACGGCGCGGCGTACCGCGTATCTCCGGAAACCAGCGACGTGAAGCTGTCCGTCGAGGGACTGAAGGAAATCGTTCTGTAAAACGGGCGCAAACCGGAGCATAGAATCAAAAAGGGGGGGAAACGGCGATGAAAGTAGGAATGCTCACCAGCGGCGGAGACTGCCAGGCCTTAAACGCGACCATGCGCGGCGTGGTCAAGGGCTTAAGCGCGAACGTCAGGGATCTTCAGGTCTATGGTTTTCTGGAGGGCTACAAGGGCCTGATCTATAACAATTACAAACTGCTGACCAGCCAGGATTTCTCCGGCATTCTGACGAAGGGCGGCACGATTTTAGGCTCGTCCCGTCAGCCCTTCAAGCTGATGCGCACGCCCGACGAAAACGGCCTCGACAAGGTCAAAGCCATGGTCTCCACATACAAGACGATGCATCTGGACTGTCTGGTGATCCTGGGCGGCAACGGCACGCAGAAGACGGCGAACCTGCTGCGCGAGGAAGGCCTGAACGTCATCCACCTGCCCAAGACGATCGACAACGATCTGTACGGCACCGAGACCTTCGGCTTCCAGAGCGCCATCGAAATCGCCTGCAACGCCATCGACTGCATTCACACGACGGCCGCGTCGCACAACCGCGTGTTTATCATCGAAGTCATGGGCCACAAGGTCGGCTGGCTGACCCTGTACGCCGGCGTTGCCTCCGGCGCGGACATCATCCTGCTCCCGGAGATTCCCTACGACATCAAAAAGGTCGCTGAGGCCCTCGAGAAGCGCAAGGCCGAGGGCAAGGGATTCACGATCCTGGCCGTCGCCGAAGGCGCGATTTCCAAACAGGACGCAAAGCTGTCCAAGAAGGATTACAAGAAAAAACTCGCGGAGAGCCCCTATCCGTCCGTGTCCTACGAACTTGCCGCCGAGATCCAGGAGCTGACCGGCAGCGAAGTGCGCGTCACGGTGCCCGGCCATACGCAGCGCGGCGGAAGCCCCTGCCCCTATGACCGCGTGCTTTCCACCCGCCTCGGCGTTGCGGCCGCGCAGGCCATCATGGACGGCGACTTCGGCAAGATGATCGGCATGGTCAGCGACGAAACCGTCCGCATCCCGCTGCAGGACGTCGCCGGCAAGCTGAAGACGGTCGACCCGAACTGCCAGATGATTCAGGAGGCGAAGTTCATGGGCATCAGCTTCGGCGACTGATGCGCGTCCGGATGCAATCCGGGAATACTTATGATACAATAAGACTGCTGCGGGTTTCTTCCGCGGCAGCCTTTTGTTTTTGCGAAGATACGGATCTGCCATGTCATACGTAGCACTTTATCGAAAATTCAGGCCCCAGACCTTCGATGAGGTCAAAGGACAGGACGCCATCGTCCGCGCGCTCAAAAACCAGGTCCGCGCGGACCGCATCGGCCATGCCTACCTGTTCTGCGGCACCCGGGGCACCGGCAAGACGTCCGTGGCCAAGATCTTAGCGCGCGCGGTCAACTGCGAGCATCCCGTCGACGGCAATCCCTGCGGGGAATGCGCTTCGTGCCGCACGATCGCCGCAGGCCGCTCCTTAAACGTCGCGGAAATCGACGGCGCCTCCAACACCGGCGTCGACAACGTCCGCCAGATCATCGAGGAAGTGGCCTATCCGCCCACGGAAGGCCGGTTCCGCGTCTACATCATCGACGAAGTGCACATGATCACGAACCAGGCCTTCAACGCGCTTTTAAAGACCCTCGAAGAGCCGCCGGCCCATGTGATCTTTATCTTAGCGACCACGGAAGCCCACAAGATTCCTGTGACGATCCTGTCGCGCTGCCAGCGGTACGATTTCCGCCGGATTTCCCTTTCGGACATCGAAGGGCGCATCAACGAGCTGCTTTCCGCGGAGGGCGTGGAAGCGGAGCCCGAGGCGGTGCGCTTTATCGCCCGCGCGGCGGACGGGTCCATGCGTGACGCCCTCAGCCTGCTCGACCAGTGCATCGCCTTTTTCATGGACGAAAAGCTGACCTATGAAAAAGTGCTTTCCGTCCTCGGCGCGGCGGACACCGAGGTATTCGCCCGGCTGCTTTCGGCCATCGGCCGGCAGGACGCGGCGGAGGCGGTCTCCATCGTCGAGGAGGCCGTGATGGAAGGCCGCGAGCCCGGCCAGCTGGTATCGGATTTCCTGTGGTATCTGCGCAACGTGCTGATGGTGCGCGCGGGCGACGGGCTTTCACAGCTCGTGGACCTGTCCGCCGAGCAGCAGGAACGCCTCCGGGCAGCGGCGCAGACCATGTCCGAGACGGTGATTCTGCGCCTGATCGACGTGCTGTCGGAGCTGTCGAACCAGATGCGCTTTTCCGCCCAGAAACGGGTCCTGCTCGAAATCGCTGCCGTCCGGCTGTGCCGTCCGCAGATGGACGCGGACACGGGCGCGCTGCAGCAGCGGATCGAGCAGCTTGAACAGCAGGCGGAGGAAGGCGTCTTCCTATCCGCCGCGATGGGAACGGCCGCGCAAACAGCAGCGGACGGCGCATCCGGCACGGGAACGGCGCCCGGCGCACAGCCCGCGGAAAAGCACAGACTGCCGGCTGCCGTCGCCGAAGAGGTAAAAGAGGCCGCGGCCCGTTGGGACGAGATCGTCGGCGCGCTTCCGCCCGGCACGCTGAAGGCGGTGATGGACAAGGTGCGGGTCTTTGTCAACGATCAGCAGCAGATCGAGCTGATCTACGACCCGGGGGACGCCATGACGAAGGTGCTGTTTACGAGCACGTTGCATCCGGCATCGGAGCTGGCGGCCCAGATCGAGGAGGCGGTGTCAAAGGTGATCGGCCGCACGGTTTCCGTGCGTATTTCGGCCAACACCAGCGGCCTGCCCAAGGAAAAGGTATATGAAGACGCCGTCGCGGCCTTTGCGAAACAGGCCCCGATCGCCGTCGAGGAAGAAGATTTTTAGAGATTCGGTTTTTTAACGGAGGAACAGCGATGGGAAAACGCGGTGGATTTAACGGCGGCGGCATGGGAAACATGAACAATCTCATGAAACAGGCGCAGAAGATGCAGCGGCAGATGGAAGAGGCCGCAAAGGAACTCGAGGAAAAGACCTTCTCGGCGAAGGCCGGCGGCGGCGCCGTGGAGGTGACGGTGTCCGGCAAGCGCGAGGTGCTGTCCGTGACCCTCTCCCCCGAGGCGGTGGATCCGGACGACATCGAGATGCTGCAGGATCTGATCGTGGCGGCCACGAATGAAGCGCTGCGCCAGGTGGAAGAGTACTCCCAGAGCTCCATGGCCAAGATGACCGGCGGCCTTGGCGGCCTCGGCGGTCTTGGCGGTCTCGGCGGAGGCCTGCCGTTCTGATGGAATACTACAGCAGACAGATCAGCCGTCTGATCGAATCCTTCGCCCGCCTGCCCGGCATCGGCGCCAAGAGCGCCCAGCGCCTCGCGTTCCACGTGCTGCACATGCCCGTCGCCGAGGCGGAGCAGCTCGCGGACAGCATCCTCGAAGCACGCAAAAACGTGCGCTTCTGCAAGGAGTGCTTCACGCTGACCGACCAGGACATCTGCCCGATCTGCAGCAGTCCGAACCGGGACAAAAGCAAGATCATGGTCGTGGAGGACACCCGCGATCTGGCGGCCTATGAAAAAACCGGGAAATACGACGGCGTCTACCACGTGCTCCACG
Organism: Shuttleworthella sp.; assembly: GCA_045545575.1. Taxonomy (GTDB): domain Bacteria; phylum Bacillota; class Clostridia; order Lachnospirales; family Lachnospiraceae; genus Shuttleworthia. The sequence continues at coordinate 6,052 of JAZQBE010000074.1, read as the reverse complement.
GCGCGATCTCCCCGATGCAGGGGATCGGGCCCGGCGACATCCGCTTAAAAGAGCTGATGGAGCGTCTGCAGCGCGAGGACGTCTCCGAAGTGATCATCGCGACGAACTCCAGCCTTGAAGGCGAGGCGACGGCGATGTACATCAGCAAGCTGCTGAAGCCCGCCGGCATCCGCGTCACGCGGATCGCCTCCGGCGTGCCCGTCGGCGGCGATCTCGAATACATCGATGAGGTGACACTCCTGCGCGCCCTCGAAGGCCGGACGGAGCTGTAACCCCTCCTTCAAACAGAATACGCATCCGCGAAGGCGGCAAAGGAAAGCCCGCGGCAGTCGAAACACCGGCTGCCGCGGGCTTTTTGCACAATCTGACCCCGAAAAATTTTCGAAAAGTGCACAAGAAAAAAACTTACCTCAAATGTCATGGACTTTCCGCGGCGAGGGCCTAAAATGAAGATCACCACCCGCGAAGAGTGCTCATGCGTTTGGAACCGGAAGCGGAAAAAGGGTGTATGTTGTGAAAGAAGCTGTGTCCGGAAAAATCTGCGCAGCGGGTGGTTTGTCTGACGATTGCCGCGCGAAGAATCGCGCGAAAGCGACGGGAGAGGAGGCGCGCCGTGACGGAAACGGTCGGAAGAATGCTGGGAGCGACGCTGCTGATTCTGGCGGCGGGCTGGGATCTTTCCACAAGGCGGATTCCGAACGTCCTCTGCCTGGCCGGCGCCTGCTGCGGGCTGCTCTACAGCGCCTGGCGTCTGGGCGGACGGGGCGTCCTGTACGCACTGGCCGGGTCCGGCCTCGTCCTCCTGTGCTCCCTGCTGTTTTATCTGACCGGGGCGCTGGGCGCCGGCGACTGCAAACTGGCGGCCGTGCTGTTTCCCTTCTACGCCTGTTCGGACCTGCTCGTCCTCTACGCAAGCGCCCTGCTTCTGGGCGCGGCGCTGGGAGTGGCCGCGCTGCTGGGACGGCTGTCGGGGGCGAACCGGTCGAAACTGTTCGAATTGAAGGTGCCGTTCGCGTGCTGCATGGCTGCGGGCGCGGCGGCGGTGGAAGTGCTGCGGCGGATGGGGTGAGCGATGAAACAGATCCGGCTTTTGTTGGGAATTGACGACGCGGAATACGGACAGCGGCTGCTGGCCTTCCTGCTGGCGCAGGGCTTCGGGGACGGCATCCATCTGTACACCGATCCCGGGTTCTTCGGGGAGGAAATGGAGCACCTCGCCCCGGGAATGTACGACGCGGCGGTGCTGTCGTCGCCGTTTTTCGAGGCGGCCGAAGCCTGCGGGATCTCGGAGCGGCTGAACCGGGCCGTTCCCTGCATCCGGCACCTGCTGTCCTCGCCCCAGGAACCGCCGAAGACGGAACAGGTGCTGTACCGGTACCGGCCGGTCAGCGCGCTGCTCGATTTGCTCGAACGGCTGCAGAATCCGCCCCGGGAGAAGTCCGCGGAGATGGTTCTGTGCGAAAACGCTGCCGGACCGGCGGCACTTGGGGCCCCGGCGCGCCGGAACCGGTGGATCTGGTGTTCGCCGAATCATCACGAGCTGCTGCCGGCCGTCGTTCTGGCCGCCGCGAAGGAGCGGGCGCAGCACGGGCCGGTGCTGCTGGCCGATCTGCAGGAAAACAGCATGATCGACCGGATTGTGCAGCGAGCGGACGCGAAAACCGTGACCGACGCCGTCTACCTGCTCGGCTCCCACCCCGATGCTCTGGCGGAATGCGCGGTCAACTGGGAAGGCGTCCGGCTGCTGCTTCCGGCGGCCTCTGTCCAGGAGATCGGCCAGCTGAAAAAAGAACACTGGAAGATGCTCGACGCGGCCCTTTCCCGGGAAGCGGGCGAATGCTTCCTGCTGTTTGACTCGGTCTGCGCCGGATTTGAACAGCTTGCGGAGGGCGCCGGCATCTGCGTCGCCGTCCTCCGCCAGGAGCCGCGCAGCGCCGACGCCGGAGAGCGGTATCTGCGGTATCTGCGGGAGCGGTTTCCGGAACTGGAGATCCGCATCCTGGAAGTGCCGTTTCTTGCCGGGGACATTCCCCTTGCCCGGTGGCCGCAGACGGTTCTTCGGGACGAACGCCTGAAAAATGCCGCGGCCTCGGCCTGTGCAAAACCGGCCGGCCCGACGGCGGGCGGGGAATGACAAAAGGCAGGGACTGACAAAAAACATGGGCTGACGGAGGGCGTAAAAATGACAGAGGAACGCTTCTGGCAGACAGCGGAGGCGCTGCGCCGGGAAATGCTTTCCCAGACCGACGCCGGCAGGGATCTGCAGGACGAAGAAATCCGCGAGGCGATCCGCCGCCGGGTGATCGCGCTGGCCCGCCGCACACCCCTGGCCGTGGAGGAGCGCGAGCGGCTCGAGCGGGAGGTGTTTCACTCGCTGCGCCGCCTCGACATGCTCGAGGATCTGCTGGCCGATCCGGCCAACACGGAAATCATGGTCAACGGCGCCGGGAACATCTTCGTGGAACAGAACGGAAAACTCTTCCGCGTGCCGCGCCGGTTTTCGTCCGAAAGCCGACTCGAGGACGTGATCCAGCAGATCGTCGCGGAACACAATCATGCCGTCAACGAGGCGGAGCCGATCGCCGACACCCGGCTTCCCGACGGGTCCCGGGTGTGCATCGTTCTTCCCCCGGTGGCCGTCGACGGACCGGTGATCTCGATCCGCCGTTTTCCGGCAAATCCGCTGTCGCTGCCGGACCTGATCGGACGGGGCACCCTCTCCGAGGAACTGGCCGTCTTTCTGGCCGGCCTCGTCCAGAACGGGTACAACCTCTTCATTTCGGGCGGAACCGGCAGCGGAAAGACGACCCTCTTAGGCGCCCTCTGCGGCTGCATTCCGCCGGCGGAGCGGGTGGTGACCATCGAAGACGCGGCAGAGCTGCAGATGACCGGCATCGACAACCTGGTCCGCCTTGAAAGCCGGACCGCGACGGCCAACGGTCGGCGGGCGGTATCGATCCGCGACCTCGTGCGCACGGCGCTGCGCCTCCGCCCGGACCGCATCATCGTCGGCGAATGCCGGGGCGCGGAGGCGCTGGAGGTTCTGCAGGCGGCAAACACAGGACACGACGGCACACTGTCGACCGGCCACGCGAATTCCGCCGCGGACATGCTGTCGCGGCTGGAGACGATGGTGCTGATGTCCGACGCCGCGCTGCCGCTGGCGGCCATCCGCCGGCAGATCGCCTCCGGCATCGACGTGCTCATTCACCTGGGCCGGATGCGCGACGGAAGCCGCCGCGTGCTGGAGGTGACGGAACTGACCGGCATGCAGGGAGAGGAGATCTGCATGCATCCGCTGTATGTCTATGAAGCACAGGAGGACGCACGGACGGGAACATGGGTAAAAAAGAGCGATCTGATCCGAAGCCGGAACCGGGGATCATGACCTTTGCGGCGGCGATGCTGGCCGCCGCAGGCCTGTCGGCCGGCGCGTCGTGGCTGTTTTACAACTCACCCCGGGGCATGCTGTGGATGCCGGTGTTTGCCGCCTTCTGTCTCTGGGCGGAAGCGCAGCTGCGCACCGGCCGCCGGCGGGACCGGTTTCTGGAGGATTTCCGGGAGCTGCTTCTGCTCATTTCCGGCTCCCTCGCCGCGGGCAGCGCCATGGAAAACGCCTGCGTCTACGCGGAGCACGAGCTGGCCCGGATCGTGCCGGCGAACAGCCTGGTGCTCGACACCGTCCGCCGGATCAACCGCCGGGTGCGCATGAACGTGCCCCTTGAGCAGGCCTTCCTGGAACAGGCGGATGTCCATCCCTACGAGGAACTGCAGAGCTTTGCGCAGATGCTGTCCTTTGCGCGCCGCCTCGGGGGCAACTACGCCGAGGCCATTCAGAAAGCCGCGGACCGGATCGGCGAACGCATCGATGTGGAGCAGGATATCTCCGTCATGCTGTCGGAAAAGCGCCTGGAACTGTACGTCATGTCGGTGATGCCGGCCGCCGTGCTCACCTATGTGCGCCTCACCTCGCCGGAATATCTGACGGCGGTCTACGGAAATCCCAGGGGGATCCTGTTTATGAGCGTATGCCTGCTGGTGTATCTGCTCGCGGTGCTTCTGGGCATGCGGATGATCCGGATCCGCCTCTAGAAAAGGACGTCACCGATGGAAAAAACCGATCTCATCCGGCTCGGCCTGCTGTGGCTGTGCGCCGCCGCGGCGCTCTGGCTGGCACGGCGCTTCGACCGCAGACAGGACGAACAGAAACGCCGGATGCGCCTTGACGCGGACTATCCGCAGATCGTCGGCGACCTGTGTCTGTATACCGGCGCGGGCATCCACGCGGTCAACGCCCTCGTGCGGATGGCCGCGGCCTATCAGAAACGCGTTCTCTGCGGCGGTCCGGTCCGCGAAGGCTATGAACAGATCGTCTGGATGTGCCGGCGGCTGAAGGACGGCGCGGGCGAGGCCGACGTGTTCGCGGCCCTCGGCGACCGCTGCCGGACGCGCTTCTACTACAAGCTGTCGCTGATTCTGTCCGCCGGTCTGCGCCAGGGAGAACGCAAGACGGCGGAGCTGCTGGAAAAAGAGGAAACGCAGGCGCTCGAACTGCGGCGGCGTCAGGCCCAGAAGGCCGGCAAAGACGCCTCCGTCAAACTGCTCCTGCCGCTGACGATATTGATGGCCGTGCTGATGATCCTTTTGATCGTGCCGGCCATGTGGGGGATTGTACTGGAGGGATGAGCTTTGATGAAACGAAGCGTTGCCCGCAGCCGCCGGCTGTGTCTGAACCGGCTGTTGTTGCGCGGACCTCCGGCGCCGGCGCTGCCTGAACCGGACGTTTGCGAAGAGACATCAAAAAAGAAGGGGGAAACATATGAAAGACAGCGTACGAAGCCTCCGCACGCGCGCGGCGGCCTTTCTGGAAGAAGAAGACGGCATCGGATCCGTGGAGATGATCCTGATCCTGGTGGTTCTGATCAGCATAGTCCTGATCTTTAAAAAGCAGATTACGAGTCTGACGGAGAGCATCTGGAAGACGATCACGAATAAGGCAAAGCAGGTGTAGCATGAAACGGGCGGGCAGTGTCAGTATCTGGGCCGCGCTGTCGCTTCTTCTGCTCATGTCCGTGTTCTTCACCGCGGCAGAAGGTGTCTGCGCGGTCGGAAAACGCACAACGGCGCAGCAGGCGCTGGCAACGGCTTCCGAAGGAATCCTTGCCGGCTACTGCCTTCCGCTTTGGGAGACCTATGGAATCCTGGCGGCCGATCCGTTTTACGGAAAGACGCCGGATTCCTGGTCGCCCGCAGAGGCGGAAGCCCGCCTGGCGGCCGGTATCCAGGGGAATCTGCCGCCCGGTTTCTTTTCCGCGCAGATCGAAAGCGTGTCGATGCAGGAGATCTGTCTTCTGCAGGATCACAAAGGGGCGGCCCTCGTCGCCCAGTGTGCGGCGGCGGAGCTGGCCTCCCTCGGACAGGAAGGCCTCGCGGCGCTGACCGGCTGGATGCAGAACGGGCAGCAGGACGTCCTGAGCGCGGGAGAGATCGACGCGATGCTGGACGCCGGGACGGCGGCGCTGGAGGAAAAACCGCCGGCCGATGCGCCGGCGCCGAAAAAAACGCCGCCTGAAAAGGTGCCGCCGTCGAAAGCCGCGCCGAAGGAAAATCCCATCGAAGCCATCCGCAAATGGAAGGAAAACGGGGTGCTGTCCCTGGTGCTGCCGGCCGACGAATGGCCCGGCGAAACGCCCCGCGGCGACCGCGGGTTCGCGATGCGGACGCTGTTTTCGGGGACGGCGCAGGCGGACGGACCGTCGCTGGCGCAGACGGCGGCGTTCCGGGGCTATCTGGCAGATCGGATGAGCTGCTATACCACCCCAAAGGAGGGCCGCCGCTGTCCCCTGGAGACGGAATACATTCTGTTCGGCAAAAGCAGCGACCGCGAAAACCTCGAGGCCATGGTGTGGCGGCTGATCGGCCTGCGGGAGGTCCAGAACCTGCTGACCCTCGCGCAGGATTCGACGCGCCAGGCCGAAGCCGAGGCCGTCGCCGCCTCCCTGGCCGCCGTCACCGCGAATCCCGCCGTCATTAAGGCCGTGCAGGCCGCGCT
>JAZQBE010000073.1:0-7321 GCA_045545575.1 Shuttleworthella sp. | reverse complement strand
CTACGATCCGACTTAACGGAACGGGTGCCTGACCCCTGTTCCACTTTCGTTTTACTCCTTCAACCGTTCCTGCGCCGTTTCCTTCAGCATCTCCAGGTTGTATACCGGAAAGGTGATGACCCTTCCTTTCGTTCCCCGGCAGAACAGGCGGTTGACGTCCGGGTCGTACGCGTAGACATCGTCGAGTTCCGCCGCGATGGTCCAGCCTTCCGTGTCGATTAGAACACACTTATGGCAAGGATCCGTTCCGAGAGCTGCCATCACATACAGATACGAACCGTCGGGCGTATAGCCTGCCTCGAGGCGGTCCAGTACGATGTCGGTGCCGATGTGTTCGCCGCTCCAGTTTTTAAGGATGTCCGGCATGCAGCTGTATAGCAGTTTCCGCGCTGCGGCGTCGTAAACGTCGATCCGGCCTGCCGACGTCAGCACCAGGAATACCCGATCCTCCGGATCAAAGGCCATGCTTGCGACCTCGTCCGGGCCGTAGTCTGCGTCCAGCCGCTGTGCTTCCCCGGTATCCGTATCATAGATGCAGACGGTTCCATCTGTGTAAGCGGCCGCCATCTGATGTCTTTTGCCGGCAAAGGCCGAACAGAAGCCTGCGGCATCCGGGCAGACGTTTTCCGCCGCCGTCACCTGCCCGGTGAACGCATCCATAAAGAACAGCTGTGCCTCGGGCCTCGCCTTCAGATGGCCGTCCGATACATCCAACGCCCGCCCGCAAGCCATGATCACGCCGTTTTCGCCGCCGCAAAACACAGGATCGTCGGCATCGCCCTGCGGATCAAGCAGCAGAATGCCGGTCGCCGGATCCGTGGAAGCCGCCGTCGGCTTTCCGTCCACCCAGACCATCAGCAGCTTCGGGGATTCTCCCTCCGCAAAATCATCCGCGTATTCCTTTTTCAGCGTCCGCATTTCCTCGGCGCTCCACGACAGAAGATGTCCATCGCTTGTGGGCGTATGGTAATACGGTCTGGCGTAAAACGTGACCTCTTCGGAGGAACCTTCCAGCAGCTGATAGGTCTCCAGTTCAACCCCTTCCCCGTAATCGCAGATCGTTCCGTCCATATGATACTCGGTATCAAACTGTACAAACCGGTCCCCGCCGATCCGGTAAACCCATTCCGAGTTGAAATAGTCGTCAAAATGCGCGGATGTGATGATTTCCCCGGTATTCTTGTCAAAAACCGCCGCATCATAGCTGTTGTACAGAAATCCGGTATCCGCTTCGTCTCCGGCAGCTTCGTCTCCCGTGGCTTTGTCTCCGGCGGCTTTGTCTCCCACGATGACATCATAGACGATACTGTATTCCTCGGAATAATCAAAAATCTGCCGGTTCGGATCCGACGCAAACCCGACACGAATCAGCCGGCCCGGCGCCTGCTCGGGCACAACCAGTGTACGGCCGTGTCCGTAGAACAGGCTTCCTCCCAGCGTCAGCGCCTTTCGGATGCCGGCTCCGATCGTGCTGCCGGTGGCGTTCGAGAACATCCAGCCGTCTTCGTCATAGCTTTTCATGTAGTAATCGAAGACATAGCCGTCGGCGGAGGCCAGTTCCAGCAGCCCCTGTTCCTCGTCCAGCCAGCGGGCGGCGACGATGGTGTCGCTCAGGCCGAAGGAGCGTTTCAGCCGGTTTTTCGCGCGGTCATACACGCCCCAGAAGTTATCGCTGAACACATAGGCCCGTCCGTTTCGAACCAGGAACATCGTCTCGTTGTCCGCGACCTCATTCAGTTCGGAATCGAACCCGCCCGGCGCGCCGAACGCATGAACGGTGCCCTTTCCGGCAAACACAGGCTCGCCGTCCTCCCAGGTAAACAGGCCGGTCTGAATGCCGAAGCTCGGGCTGTACCCGGCAAAGAAGACCGACTGATCCGCCGGATCAATATCCATCCCGTATTCGTATTCATGCACGGCGCCGATGCCGAGACAGGTCGCTTCCATCGTCTCCAGCCGGACAAAGAAGTACGCCGTCCCGTATTCATCGGTCTCCTGCTCTTTGGACGGCAGCGCACAGGCAAAAAAGCGGTTGTCCGGCGAAAAGGTTCCCGTTGTTTCATAGTACTTCACGTATTCATGCAGCCGCAGCGTATCCGCCGTGGACAGCGCAAGATTGACGCGCCCGGCCTCGGACCCGTCGGACGTATTCAGAAAAAACAGATTGACCGAGTCTTCCTCCTGTGCCTCGCCGCTGTCGACCTGCTCCGCAGCCGCAAAAAGACTGCCGTCCTTCGCGAGCACCCGGAAATAGTTCTTCTTATTCGCGGGATGCTCATAAGCCCAGACCACTGACCCATCCTTCAGCGAATGACAGTACACGCCGGACAGCGATTGATAGATCAGCCGGCCGCCGAGATTCTCCGCATAGACAAAGGACCTGGCGTCACCCGTCCGGATCTCCCACAAAACGTCGTACGTGTCGGCATCCAGCCCGCGGATCACGCCGGCCCGGTCCTTCAGGATCAGGACGCTTTCATCGTCGCTCGCCAGCAGCTGCGTAATATCGGTGTTCTGTTCATATACGATCTCCGCGGACAGTTCTCCCGACTGATACGCATTCTGCGCGTCCGCCAGAAGCTTCAGCGCCCGATGATCATAGATCGCCGGATCTTCGCTTGAAACCGCGTCAAGCGCGTCCGCCAGGGCCCCCTTTACGTCAAAGGCCTCCAGTTTCGTCCGGCCGGTGTCGACAAGCACCGACGACAGCTGCGTCTGCAGCGTGCGGTTCTGCTCCTCAATCCGGTCATTCTGCTCGGTGATTTTCTCGTTCTGCTCTCGAATCCGGGCGTTGCGGTTTAAAACAACGCCGAGAAAGACGGCCATCACGGCCAAGGCGACGCCGGCCGCGGACAGCAGACGGTTCGTCCACGCGCGCCGCTCCCGCTGCCAGAGCTCGTCGAAGGGACAGCCGATCAGCGCCGCGAAGAGGCGCACCACTTCCTTCCGAAAGACTTTGCGATCGATGGTGTGGTTCGGCCCGGCGATATTCGCCGCGAGGGGCTCCCTGTCCCCGGTGATATTCCCGTCCGCGTCGAAAGTGTGCAGCAGATAGGGCGAAAACGACTCCGCCGGGTCGCCGTCCGTCAGAACCGCGAGAATATGATCCCGGTCGTGGGTCTTCAGGAAATAGTGGATCTCCTGTTCGCACCACTTCGACTTCGGCAGGTCCGGCGTGCAGATCACGATCAGAAAACGGCTGTGGTCAAGCGCGTAATAGATGCTGTCCGTCAGGCTCGATGACGCAGGCAGCTCATCCTCGTCACGAAAAACCAGGCCCAGTTTCTTCCCGCCCGCCTTCTCGCGGAGTTCCTTCGGAACCACGTAGTTTTCAATCTTTTTCTGAATGCGTTCCGCCGCTTCTTTATCCAGCGGCTTGTGGCGGTAGCTGATGAACGCCGCGTAGCTGCGCTCGTGTTCAGGCGCAGCCGAACCGGCGGCCGGCTCTTCCGGCTTACGATTTGATCCGTCAGCAGATTTCATTTTTCTCGGCTCCTGTGGGCACGGTCGGTCTCCAGCTTTGTACGGCCGGATGGATCTTTCTCACCATCATAACACAAAACCGGAACGGGTGCCTGACCCCCGTTCCAAAAAAAGCGGAACGGGGGTCAGGCACCCGGTCCGCTTTTGCGGTTATTCATACTCCACGACGTCCGCCCATTGAAGGAGAAGTTCCCGTTCTTCGGGCTTGCCTTTGACGGACTGGCTGGCCGCAACGATGGGAATCCATCGCTGCACGTACTGCTTTGCCGTATCGCTTTTTTTACAGAAGAGATTCAGATACTTTTCTGCCTCTTCTTTTTTCCCGCGCAAGGAAAACAGCAGATAGGTGCGCGCGGCATCCGCGGACGCGTTGCCCTGGGTCACGTGGGACCAATCGATGATGTACGCTTCATCGTCCGGTGTGATGATGATATTGGACGGCCAGAAGTCGCCATGGCACACTTTGCGGTGCACGGGCATGGAGGCCAGCCGGGTGTGCAGCTCGTAGCGTGTCGTCGCGTCCAGGCTGCTGGCGCTGATTTTGTTGTGCATCTTTTCCGTCAGGGCATTGAGCATCTTGCAGGTGTGACGATGAACCTCCAGCTGCAGATCGACGAAGCGCTCCAGATAGTCATCATAATGCTCCGGATCCTCTTCCATCAGCTGCGCCAGCGTCTTTCCCTCGATATACTCGCTGACAATCGCCCATTTTCCGTCGACCATGCCCACTTCCAGCAGCTTCGGAATCTTTAAGTCCGTCTCCTCGACGCGGGCCTGGTTCAGTGCCTCGTTTAAGATATCCGCCTTGCTGAAACTCTCATCGAAAACCTTGATCACCCGGTCCCCGTCGCGATAGATGGTTTTATGCGTGCGGGATGCTAAAACCTGATCCAGTTTCATTTTTACCTCTCTTTCTGATCGTCAGAATGTCATCAGAATGCCGGCCTGTCACAGCGGCCTGCTTATTCCGCTGTTTCGTTCTTCTCACCGTAATACGCTTCCAGGAACAGCTCCCGGATCTCGGAAATCAGCGGGTAGCGCGGGTTGGCGCCGGTGCACTGATCGTCAAACGCATCCTCGCTCATCTGATCCAGGGACGCCAGGAAGTCTTCCTCGGAAATACCGTATTCCGCAATGGAATCCTTAATGCCGATGGCCTGCTTTAAGGCGTGCAGCTTCGCGATCAGTGCCTCGAGTTTTTCCTGATCGTTCTTTCCGCTCAGGCCAAGGCTTTCCGCGATCTCGGCATAGCGGCGCAGCGCGTGCGGGTACTCATACTGCGGGAACGTACCCATACGGGTGGGCACTTCCGACGCGTTAAAGCGCATCACCTGCTCAATGACAAGGGCGCAGCAGACGCCGTGGGGCAGATGATGGTACGCGCCCAGTTTATGCGCCATGGAGTGGCCGATGCCCAGAAACGCGTTCGCGAAAGCCATGCCGGCCAGGGTCGCCGCGTCACCCATCTTCTCCCGGGCGACCGGGTCGTCCGCGCCCTTTTCATATGCCCGCGGCAGATATTCGAAAATCATTCGAATGGCCTGCAAAGCCATGCCGTCGGTGTAATCCGTGGCCATGATCGAAGCATAGGCCTCCAGCGAATGCACCATGGCGTCGATGCCCGACGCCGCCGTCAGGCCCTTCGGCGCATGCATCATCACGTCCGCGTCAACAATCGCCATGTTCGGCAGCAGCTCATAATCGGCCAGCGGATACTTGGCCCCGGTGGTTTCGTCGGTAATAACGGCGAAAGGCGTCACTTCCGAACCGGTGCCGGCGCTGGTGGGGATCGCCACGAAATAAGCTTTTTCGCCCATCTTCGGGAAGGTGTAAATACGCTTGCGGATATCCACAAAGCGCATGGCCATATCCGCGAAATCCACTTCCGGATGCTCGTAGATCACCCACATGATCTTCGCCGCGTCCATCGGGGAACCGCCGCCGAGGGCGATGATCACGTCCGGCGCAAAAGCCGTCATCTGCGCCGCGCCTTCCCGGGCGCAGGCCAGGGTCGGATCGGGCGTGACGTCAAAGAACACGGAATACGCCATGCCCATGGCCTCCAGCTGATCCGTCACCGCACGGGCCGCGCCGCTTTCATACAGAAAGCGGTCCGTCACGACGAAAGCGCGCTTTTTGCCCATGGCTCCGCCCAGCTCCGCCAGCGCGGTCGGCAGGCAGCCCTTCTTATGATATACCTTTTCCGGGGTCCGAAGCCACAGCATATTTTCCCTCCTGACCGCGACGGTCTTGATATTCAGCAGGTGTTTCGCGCCGACGTTTTCGCTCACCGAATTACCGCCCCAGGAACCGCAGCCCAGGGTCAGGCTCGGCGCCATGCGGAAGTTGTACATATCGCCGATGCCCGCGTGGGACGAAGGCGTGTTGACCACAATCCGGCAGGTCTTCATCTTCGCCGCATAGGCTTCCACCACCTCCGGATGGCGAACCGTGTCCACATAGAGAGACGCGGTATGGCCCAAGCCGCCGCCTTCCACTAAGGCTTCCGCCTTGGCAAAGGCGTCTTCCGTGTCCTTCGCGCAGTACATCGCCAGCACCGGAGACAGCTTCTCGTGGGCGAATTCCTCGGAGAAATCGACGCTCTCCACCTCACCGATCAGCACCTTGGTCTCAGCGGGAACTGTCACACCGGCGAGGGCGGCGATGGTCGCCGGCTTCTGACCGACGATCTTCGCGTTCAGCGCGCCGTTGATGATGATGGTCTTGCGGACGGCATCCAGTTCATCCCCTTCCAGGAAGTAAGCGCCCCTCGCCGCGAACTCCGCACGGGCTTCGTCATAGCGCGCCGCATCGACGATGACCGACTGCTCCGAGGCACAGATCATGCCGCTGTCAAAGGTCTTGGAATGGATGATGGAGTTGACCGCCAGACGCACGTCCGCCGAAGCATGAATCACGGCGGGCACGTTTCCGGCACCTACACCGATGGCCGGTTTGCCGGAGGAATAGGCCGCTTTCACCATGCCCGGACCGCCGGTGGCCAGGATGATATCCGCCTCATGCATCGCCAGGTTCGTCAGCTCCAGCGACGGCACGTCGATCCAGCCGATCAGCCCTTCCGGCGCACCCGCGGCCACCGCAGCCTCAAGAACGATCTTTGCCGCGGCGATGGTGCTTTTCTTCGCGCGCGGATGGGGGCTGACGATCATGCCATTGCGGGTTTTCAGGCAAAGCAGCGCTTTAAAGATCGCCGTCGACGTGGGGTTCGTCGTCGGAATGACCGCGGCCACGACACCGATGGGCTCGGCAATCTTCTCCATGCCGCCGGCCTCGTCGCGCTCGATCACGCCGCAGGTCTTCGTGTCTTTGTAATAGTTATAAATGTATTCCGAAGCGAAGTGGTTTTTGATTACCTTGTCTTCCACCACGCCCATGCCGGTCTCTTCCACCGCCATCTTCGCCAGCGGAAGGCGCGCACGGTTCGCGGCCGTCGCCGCTGCAAGAAAGATCGCGTCGACCTGCTCCTGCGTGTACGAAGCGTAGCGGCGCTGCGCCTCGCGCACCCGGGCCAGCATCGCCTCGAAGTCCTGTGTGGTCTCCACCACGGGGTACAATTCAGCCATCGAAAACTCCTTCTGTGAAATGCGCCTTTGGGGAACAAAAAGAGAACGCACCGGGTGGTGCTTCCGGATCCGAAGCCGCCGGTTTGTTCTCTTTTATTCTTCCAGATTGATAATGTTTTAACAATGTCTGTTTTCGCCAGTTTTTTCCTTGTTTCGATCAAAACTTTGTTCATTGTTGCCCGCGGCTTGCTTCCAAATGGCGGCGGCCGGCCAGGTGTGGGGCGGGCCGGTCATTTTGTGCTTCCACGCGGGCA
>JAZQBE010000072.1:0-26050 GCA_045545575.1 Shuttleworthella sp. | reverse complement strand
TACGCTGCGAAGTGGGCGCCGGAGGCGGCGAAGATCTGGGCCTCCGAGGAGCATAAGGTTCCGCCCTACGAGAACTATACGAAAGAGAAGAGAGAGCATCCCGAGCTTGCCGCCTTCGAGCACGCGGACGGCACCGACGCGATCACCCTGGAAATGGAAAACTAAAAATCAGAACGGATTTCGATCTGTTTGCGCCCTGCCGCCCAGGCAGGGCGTTTCTTTTTGCCGCCGGATATTGTATGATGATGCCAAGGCACTGATCCGCAGGAAGAAACGGAAAACGATATGAATCAGAACGCAAACGTATACTGGGACAATCACATGCATACACGGTTCTCCGGGGACAGCGAAGCGGATGAGCTGCGCATGATCCGCGCTGCGATGGATGCCGGCCTTTCCGGCATTACGTTTACGGATCACCTGGATCTGGATTACGGAATGGAACCGCATCTGTTTGATCTGGATCTGAACGCCTATGCACAGCGGATGTGCGCGCTGCGGGAAGTGTATCGCGGCGACGGTTCGTTTTCCGTGCGCTTCGGCATCGAGATCGGCCTGCAGCCCCACCTTGCGGCCGTGCACGAACAGATTGCAAAGGAATATTACTTCGACTTTGTCATCGGTTCCGTGCATCAGGTGGACGGCATTGACCCGTATTACCCGGCGTATTTCCAACGGTATTCCCCAGAGGAGGGCGTGCGGCGGTACTACGAAGCCGTTCTGGAGAACATTGACGCCTGGCACGGGTTCGATACCCTCGGCCATCTGGATTACATCCTGCGCTACGTGCCGGCCGAAGAGCGCGCCGTTCTTGGGGATCAGCCCTGTCCGGAGCTGATCGACGCGATTCTGGACAGGCTGATTCAAAACGGCATCGCCCTCGAGGTCAATACCGGCGGGCTGCGTTCTTCGCTGCACGCCGCAAACCCCGCGGCGTGGATTCTGGAGCGCTATCGGAAAATGGGCGGAAGCCTTCTGACCATCGGAGCGGACGCTCACAAGCCGTCCGACGCGGGCGCCGGAATCCGGCAGGCACTCGAAGATCTCTGCGATCTGGGCTTTTCACAGATTGCCATATATAAAAAACGCAAGGCCGAGCCCGCGGCGATTGCGAAGGAATGAGAATGAACACCGTGTCCCGCTTTTTTGCGGGACACTTTTTAATTTTTGTTGCAAAAAGGTCTGCCACCGGAAAAGTGATGATTGAAGGTGCCGGATGTTTCGATTATGCTGACCGTAGTTTCTCGGATTCAGTGAAAGGAGATCGGCGATGGGGAAATTATTGGCGGGAAAGACGGCAATTGTTACCGGATCGGGGCAGGGCATCGGACGCTGTATCGCACTTTGCCTTGCGGAACATGGGGCGAAGGTCGTGACGAACAACCGGAAACCGGGATCATCGATCCAGGCATTTGAAAAGACGGAGATTTCGTTTACGGAAGAAGAACGCAGGGAACTCCTTGCGTTTTCCGGGGACGCGAAGACGACGGCCGATGAAATCATTGCGGCCGGCGGAGAAGCCATTCCTTTTTTCGGAGACGTTGCGGACGCGGATACCGCGCGGCGCATGGTGCAGACCGCGGCAGATGCCTGGGGGCGGGTCGATATTATCGTGAACAACGCGTCGTCCAACTGGACGGGAAACATCCTGGATATGGATATTGATATCTGGGATACGCAGATCCGATCGAAATTGAGCGGAACATACTATCTGATGCACGCGGCTCTGCCCTATATGATGAAGCAGGGTTACGGCCGGATTCTGAATTCCGCATCGGATGCGTTTGTCGGAATCAGCAAATATGCGGCCTATGCGGCCGGAAACGCGGGCGTCGCGGCATTGAGCCGCGCGGCGGCAAAGGATCTGGCCGGTACGGGGATCACGGTCAATGCGTATACTCCGCTTGCCCGGACACGCTCATGGTACAATGCGAAATCCAGCTATAGACAGCAGGGGATTCCCGCGGAGGCGGTGGAGGCAAACGCGCCGGAGGCGATGAAGCGGACGGCAGAGGGCATGGTGCCGTTTCTGGCCTGGCTGTCCTCGGATGAGGCGCAGGGCGTTTCGGGTGAGCTGTTTAAACTGGCCGCGGACGGCGAGATCGGGCTCTGGTCTGTACCGGAGGAGATTCGTTCCATAAAAAAAGAAGACGGAATCTGGACCATCGGGGACCTTCGAAACCGCCTTCCAAAGCTGCTGAAGCAATAACCGGGAACCTATAAACGCGCGGACAGAATCTGTTCGTCGAGAGCGGCGATGAGAGAGATCACGTCATCGACAGACGCGGTTTTGCCGCTTTTGAGCCACTCCTGTACAATCGCGATGGTACCGGTGGTGATGAACAGGAACAGCCAGCGCCGGCGTTCTTCGGGCAGATGCGGATGCCGGCGGGCGAATCCGTCCTTGTACCGCTGATAGGCGGTTTCATAGATCCGGTCGAGAAAACGGGCGCTTCCCGTCGGGGGAAGCAGGAGAAAGAACCGGCTTTCCGTCCGGCGTGCCTGTTCAAGCATGATTCGAAGCGCTTCCTCCATGGAGGTGTATTCTTTCGAATACAGGACGAGCTCATCCAGATAGATGTTTTCGGTCTTTTCAAGAAGATCGTAAACGTCGAGATAATGCCGGTAGAACGTAGACCGGTTGATACCGGCGGCTTCACAGATCGCTTTGACGGAAATGCGGCTTACGGGCATCTGTTTCAGCAGATCAAAGAAACAGTCGGTAATGACTTTTTGTGTATATTGTACGCGATGGTCGGTTTTCAAGACGGTTTCTCCTGTGGTGTTTTCGGGGATCCGATGGCGGGAGGAAACAGACAGCATGGATTCGCAGACCGTCCCCCGTCGAAACCATTATAAAAGTGAACGATTCGCTTTGCAACGCGGCGGTGTTCTGCACGATATTTTTCTGTCAATCTTTGCGTTTGCCACTTGAATTCATGTACCCGATTCGATACAATAATAAAGAACTGCGAAGTGCGTTTATCGAGGCGCATTTTCCGCATATAACCGACTTTTTATTCGATAGGAGGAAATGAACATGGCGGTAAGAGTTGCAATCAACGGATTTGGACGTATCGGCCGTCTGGCGTTTCGCCAGATGTTCCAGGCTGAGGGCTTTGAGATCGTAGCGATCAACGATCTGACCAGCCCCGACATGCTTGCGTATCTTCTGAAGTACGATTCTTCTCAGGGTCGTTACGCGAAGGCTGATCTGGTGTCCTGCACCGAGCACAGCATCATCGTGGACGGCAGCGAGATCGAAATCTACAAAGAGGCCGATGCTTCCAAACTCCCCTGGAAAGATCTTGACATTGACGTTGTCTTAGAGTGCACCGGTTTCTACTGCTCCAAGGCCAAGGCACAGGCTCACATCGATGCCGGCGCCAAGAAGGTTGTGATTTCCGCTCCGGCCGGCAACGACCTTCCGACCATCGTTTACAATACCAACCATGAGACCCTGACGGCGGATGACGACATCATCTCCGCGGCGTCCTGCACCACGAACTGCTTAGCTCCGATGGCGAAGGCCTTAAACAACCTCGTTCCGATCGAGTCCGGCATCATGGTGACCATTCATGCGTACACCGGCGATCAGATGATCCTCGACGGCCCGCACCGCAAGGGCGACAAGCGCCGCGGCCGTGCCGGCGCCGAGAACATCGTTCCGAACAGCACCGGCGCTGCGAAGGCCATCGGCCTCGTTGTTCCGGAACTGAACGGCAAGCTGATCGGTTCCGCACAGCGTGTGCCGGTTCCGACCGGTTCCACCACGATCCTGACCGCCGTTGTGAACGGCGTCGTGACCAAGGACGAAATCAACGCCGCCATGAAGGCTGCCGCGGATGATTCCTTCGGCTACAACGAGGATCAGATCGTTTCCAAGGATATCGTCGGCATGACCTACGGTTCCCTGTTCGACGCCACCCAGACCATGGTTGTCCCGGCCGGCGAAGGCAAGACCGAGGTTCAGGTTGTTTCCTGGTATGACAACGAGAATTCCTTCACCTCCAATATGTGCAAGACCATCAAGTACTTCGCGAAGTTCCTGAACAAATAAGTTCTTGCGCTAACCGTGACGTGAACCGATCGCGGACGGTATGTTTTTGAACGGAAGGGTTCGGTCTTCGGGCCGGACCCTTTTTTGCAGAGATTCTCTGCGGCATTTACGGATAACGTTAGAAAGGAGTTCCTCATGGGACTGAACAAGAAATCCGTTGACGACATCAATGTCAAAGGCCTTCGCGTCCTTTGCCGCTGTGACTTCAACGTGCCTCTCAAAGAAGGCAAAATCACCGACGAGAACCGCCTTGTCGCGGCGCTTCCGACCATCAAGAAGCTGATCGCCGATGGCGGCAAGGTCATCCTTTGCTCGCACCTTGGCAAGCCGAAGGGCGAGCCGAAGCCGGAGCTTTCCTTAGCGCCCGTCGCGGCGCGTCTGTCCGAGCTGCTGGGCCAGGAAGTCAAGTTCGCCGCGGATCCCGAAGTGGTTGGCCCGAATGCCCGCGCAGCCGTTGAGGCGATGCAGGACGGCGACGTGGTTCTTCTTGAGAACACCCGCTACCGCGCCGAAGAAACGAAGAACGGCGAAGCCTTCTCCAAAGAACTGGCTTCCCTGTGCGACGTTTTCGTGAACGACGCGTTCGGTACCGCGCACCGCGCGCACTGCTCGAACGTCGGCGTGGCTTCCTTAGTCGACACCGCGGTGGTCGGCTATCTGATGCAGAAGGAAATCGACTTCCTCGGCAACGCGGTTGAGGATCCGGTGCGTCCGTTCGTGGCGATCCTCGGCGGCGCGAAGGTTGCGGACAAACTGAACGTCATCAACAACCTGCTGGAGAAGTGCGACACCTTAATCATCGGCGGCGGTATGGCTTACACCTTCTTAAAGGCCCAGGGCATGGAAATCGGCAAATCCCTGGTCGACGATTCCAAGCTGGATTACTGCAAGGAAATGATCGAGAAGGCCGCGAAGCTGGGCAAGACCCTGATGCTTCCGGTGGACGCGGTGACCATCGCCGAGTTCCCGAACCCGATCGACGCTCCGGTCGAAGTCGAGATCTACACCTCCGAGGAAATGCCGGCGGACCGCGAGGCCTGTGATATCGGACCGAAGACGGCCGAGCTGTATGCCGAGGCCGTGAAGACCGCGAAGACCGTGGTCTGGAACGGACCGATGGGCGTGTTCGAGAATCCGGTTCTTGCGAAGGGCACGCTGGCTGTTGCCCAGGCGCTGGCCGATACCGACGCGACGACGATCATCGGCGGCGGCGATTCCGCTGCGGCTGTCAACCAGATGGGCTTTGGCGACAAGATGAGCCACATCTCCACCGGCGGCGGCGCTTCTCTGGAATTCCTTGAGGGCAAGGAGCTTCCGGGCGTTGCGGCTGCGAACGACAAATAAGGAGGATTCCATGGCACGTAAGAAAATTATTGCCGGCAACTGGAAAATGAACAAGACCCCGAGCGAGGCCGTTGCCCTTGCGAAGGAGCTGATTCCGCTGGTAGCGAACGATGAAGTGGACGTGGTGTTCTGCGTTCCCGCGATCGACATCATCCCCGTAAAGGAAGCCGTCGCCGGCACGAACATCAAGGTGGGTGCCGAGAACCTCTATTTTGAGGAGAAGGGTGCCTACACCGGTGAAATCTCCGCGGAAATGCTGACGGACGCCGGCGTGGAATACGTCATCATCGGCCATTCCGAGCGCAGAGAATACTTCGCCGAGACGGATGAGACCGTCAACAAGAAGGTGAAAACCGCGATCGCGCACGGCCTGACCCCGATCATCTGCTGCGGCGAGACGCTGACCCAGCGCCGCCAGGGCATTTATCTGGACTGGATCCGTATGCAGATCAAGATCGCGTATCAGGACGTGGCGGCGGCCGACGCGGCGAAGACCGTGATCGCGTACGAGCCCATCTGGGCGATCGGCACCGGCGAAACCGCGACGGATGATCAGGCGGAAGAAGTCTGCGCAGCCATCCGCGCCTGCATCGCCGAGATTTATGACGATGCCACGGCGGAAGAAATCCGCATCCAGTACGGCGGCTCTGTCAATGCCGGCAACGCCGCTTCCCTGTTTGCGAAGCCGGATATCGACGGCGGCCTCGTCGGCGGCGCGTCCCTGAAGCCGGACTTTGGCAAAATCGTATGCTATAAGTAAGATTCCGGGCTGTTTTTTCTACAGCACAGCGGGCAAGGGTTCTTTCCCTTGCCCCTTTTTTATGTTATGATACGTAGGTTCCAAAAGAAGCACGAAAAGGACGGTTTCTTATGCGAAAACCTGCCGCGACCGGCAGCGCCTGCCGCGTGTTCCTGCTGTTTCTTCTGGCGGCTTTGGTGATCCTTCCGTTCCGGCAGTCCCGGGCGGAAGAACTGACGGAAGACAGCCGGTGGGCCATGGAGGACGGCCGGCTTCAGATTCTGACCTACGACGGGGATCCCGTCGCGGCCTATATCCTGGGGCTTCGGTACGATTACGGACTGGACCGGGACCAGAATCTGTCCGAAGCGTTCCGCTGGTACACCGCCGCCGCACAGATGGATTACACGCCGGCCATGGTGCAGCTGGGCTATTTCTATTTTCATTCTTCGGACGACGATCCTTTCCTCTGGGAGGACCGGCAGACCTATCCGTCCCTGTACTGGTTTTCCCTGGCTTCAGAGCGCGGGGATGTGGAAGGAGACGTCGGGATCGTCCGCTGGTACGAAGCGCACCGCAGCGATCCGGAAGTGTTTGACGTAAGCTTTGAGCCGCTTCTGCGCAGCCGCCTCGAACGCGCGGTCCGCGCCGAAAACGCGGACGGACTTCTGATGAAGGCCGTCTGTATGGACACCGGCTTTCTGTATCCGCAGAATGCCATGCAGGTCCGGCAGCTCCTTCAGCGGGCCGCGGGCACGGAAATCGCCGATCCCACGGACCGATGGGCTGTCAACGAAGCGAATACCCGGCTGGGATTAAGCTATGCAGCCGAAAAGGACTGGACGACGGCGCTTTTTTATTTCATGATTGCCGCGGCGGAAGAGTATGCCCCGGCGCAGTTTTACGTCGGACAGATCTATGAGGACGGACTGGGAACGGAAGCCAACGCCGAATCCGCCTGGGAGTGGTACGAGCGCGCCGCACAGCAGGATTACGCGCCGGCGCTGAACCAGATCGGCCGCATGTATTTCAACGCCAGAGGAACGTCCTTCAACGCCGAAGAGGCGGCGTACTATCAGAAACGCGCCGCGTTTCTTGGATACGCGCCCGCGCAGATCAATCTGGCCTATCTCTACGAACACGGATACGGCGTAGAGCAGGATTACCGGACGGCGTATGCATATTATCAGATGGCAAAGGAACAGGGATACGAGATTGCGGAAGAAGGCCTTGCGCGCGTCCGCGGAAAGATGGAAAAGGAGGAGCAAAGCAGATGAAACCGATGAAAGAGGGCAAGGTCCGCGAGGTCTATGACTGCGGAGAAAACATTGTCATGGTGGCGACGGACCGGATTTCCGCGTTTGACGTCATCTTAAAGAACAAAATCGAAAACAAAGGAAAGATCCTGACCCAGATGTCCCGTTTCTGGTTTGACTATACACAGGATATCGTTCCGAACCACATGGTTTCGGTGGATCCGGCGGATATGCCCGCGTTCTTCCAGAGCCCCGAATATGCCGGCAAGAGCATGATGTGCCGGAAACTGTCCATGCTGCCCATCGAGTGCATCGTGCGCGGATACATCACCGGCACCGGCTGGGCGAGCTACCAGAAGAACGGCACGGTGTGCGGCATCGAGCTGCCGGAAGGTCTGGTGGAATCCGACAAACTGCCGGAGCCCATCTATACGCCGACCACGAAGGCGGAAATCGGTCTGCACGACGAGCACATCACCTTCGATGACAGCGTCGAAATCCTCGAGAAGCTGTATCCCGGCAAGGGCGCCGATTATGCCCGCCAGATCCGCGACTGCACGCTGGCTCTTTACAAAAAGTGTGCCGATTATGCGAGAGAGCGCGGCATCATCATTGCCGACACCAAATTTGAATTCGGTCTCGACGAGGACGGCAATGTCGTTCTCGCCGATGAAATGCTGACGCCCGACAGCTCCCGTTTCTGGCCGGTGGAAGGCTATGAGCCCGGCAAGAGCCAGCCGTCCTTTGACAAGCAGTTTGTCCGCGACTGGCTGAAGGCGAACCCGGACAGCGACTACCTGCTTCCGCAGGATGTCATCGACCGCACGATCGAGAAGTATATCGAAGCCTATGAGCTGCTGACGCAGGAGAAGTTCCAGGCGTAAACAGGACAGGAGTATACCATGAGCACTGACCGCTACACCAGCCCGCTTTCCGAACGCTATGCCAGCAAGGAAATGCAGTATATCTTTTCGCAGGACAAGAAGTTTTCCACATGGCGACGCCTGTGGATCGCCCTTGCGGAGACGGAGATGGAGCTCGGCCTTTCCCAGGACGGAAAGCCGGTCATCACCCAGGATATGATTGACGAGATGCGCGAACACATCGACGACATCAATTACGACGTCGCCCGTGCGCGTGAAAAGGAAGTCCGCCACGACGTGATGAGCCATGTCTATGCCTACGGACAGCAGTGCCCGAAGGCGGCCGGCATCATTCATCTCGGCGCGACAAGCTGCTATGTCGGCGACAATACCGACATCATTATCATGCGCGACGCCCTTCTTCTGATCCGCAAAAAGCTTGTGAACGTCATCGCGCTTCTGGCCGATTTCGCTGACCGCAACAAGGATCTGCCCACGCTGGCCTTTACCCATTTCCAGCCCGCGCAGCCGACGACGGTGGGCAAGCGCGCCACGCTCTGGCTGCAGGAATTCATGATGGATCTTGAGGATCTTGACTATGTGACCGGCACGCTGAAGCTGCTCGGCAGCAAAGGAACCACCGGCACCCAGGCGAGTTTCCAGGAGCTGTTCGACGGCGACCAGGAAACCATCGATCAAATCGATCCGATGATCGCGAAGAAGATGGGCTTTGCCGCCTGCTATCCGGTATCCGGCCAGACCTATTCACGCAAGGTCGATACCCGCGTCTGCAACATCTTAGCCGGCATCGCGG
Source organism: Shuttleworthella sp. (assembly GCA_045545575.1). Taxonomy (GTDB): domain Bacteria; phylum Bacillota; class Clostridia; order Lachnospirales; family Lachnospiraceae; genus Shuttleworthia. The sequence goes on along the minus strand of JAZQBE010000072.1, from coordinate 16,974 downwards.
CCAGTGCGCACAAGATGAGCAACGACATCCGTCTCCTTCAGCATTTAAAGGAGATCGAAGAGCCGTTTGAGAAGAACCAGATCGGTTCCTCCGCCATGGCCTACAAGCGTAATCCCATGCGCAGCGAGCGCATCGCGTCCCTTTCCCGGTATGTGATGATCGACGCCCTGAATCCGGCCATCACGTCCGCCACCCAGTGGTTTGAGCGCACCCTCGACGATTCCGCCAACAAGCGCCTGTCCGTCGCGGAAGGCTTTCTTGCCACCGATGGCGTGCTGGATCTGTGCCTGAACGTCGTCGACGGCCTCGTCGTCTATCCGAAGGTCATCGAAAAGCGCCTGCGCAGCGAGCTGCCGTTCATGGCAACGGAAAACATCATGATGGACGCCGTCAAACAGGGCGGCAACCGTCAGGAGCTGCACGAGGAAATCCGCACGCTTTCCATGGAAGCCGGCCGCCGTGTCAAGGAAGAAGGCAAGGACAACGAGCTGCTGTCCCTGATCGCCGCGGACCCGGTATTCCCGCTGACGGAAGAAGAACTCGAAGCCGGCATGGATCCCGCCCGCTACGTCGGACGCGCGCCCTATCAGGTGACGCGGTATCTGACCGACGTGGTGCGCCCCCTGCTCGAGGAAAATGCCGAGCTGCTGGGGGTGAAAGCGGAGATTAACGTATAAGGTTTTGAAGGAAGGTTACATTATGTTAATCGAGAAGAGAATTGAGGAACTTGGCATCGATCTTCCGGCCGCCTCCGTGCCGGCCGCAAAGTATGTTCCTGCGAAACAGACGGGAAATCTTGTATTTCTGGCCGGACAGATCCCGGTGAAGGACGGCAAGCCGCTGTACACCGGCAAGGTCGGTGATACCGTGACAGAAGAGCAGGCCGCGGAGTGCGCCCGCCAGTGTGTCATCAATATGCTTTCTGCCATCAAGGGCTGCGTCGGAGACCTGGACCGCGTCAAAAGCGTCGTCAAGGTGCAGGCGTTTATCAGCAGCAAGACCGGGTTTGACCGTCAGCATATCGTGACCAATGCCGCTTCGGAACTGCTTGTGGACGTATTCGGTGAAGCCGGCATGCATGCGCGCACGGCCGTGGGCATCAATCAGCTGCCGATGGACGTTCCGGTGGAAATCGAAGCCATCGTGGAGGTGGAATGAGTCAAAGGAGGCCGTCTCTTCTGACTTCTTACTTGCTATAACTTCTGCATCGGGCTTCAATCCGATGCTATAACATGAGAGAATAACTGCTATGAAGAATCGTGATTGAGAAAACCGCAGGTTTTCATTGATTACGATTCTTTCTTTGTATTATAATGTGCGGGATGTGAAAATCATTTAACGCTTTGACGTGAAAAAGTCAGGCACAGGAAAGGAGCATATCCATGGAGTTTAAGAGTGCATATCTGCAGAAAGTGTATGACGGACTTTGCGAGCGCAATCCGGAGCAGAAGGAATTCCTTCAGGCTGCCGGTGAGGTGCTGGAGTCCTTAGAGCCCGTTGTCGCACAGGATCCCCGTCTGGAGGCCGAAGGCATCATCGAGCGTATCGTCGAGCCGGAGCGCATCATCATGTTCCGCGTTTCGTGGGTAGATGACAACGGCAAGGTTCAGGTGAACCGCGGCTACCGTGTCCAGTTCAATTCCGCGATCGGACCGTACAAGGGCGGCCTTCGTCTGCATCCGTCGGTCAACCTTTCCGTGATCAAGTTCCTGGGCTTCGAGCAGATTTTCAAGAACAGCCTGACCGGCCTGCCGATCGGCGGCGGCAAGGGCGGTTCCGATTTCAACCCGAAGGGCAAATCGGACCGTGAGATCATGCGTTTCTGCCAGAGCTTCATGACCGAGCTGGCAAAGCACATCGGTGCGGACACCGACGTTCCGGCCGGTGATATCGGTGTGGGCGGCCGTGAGATCGGCTATCTGTACGGCCAGTACAAGCGTCTGCGCAATGAATTTACCGGCGTTCTGACCGGCAAGGGCTTAACCTATGGCGGTTCCCTGGCCCGTACCGAAGCGACCGGCTACGGCGTGTGCTATTACACCGACGAGATGTTAAAGTGCATGAAGCAGGATTCCTTCCAGGGCAAGACCGTGGTCATTTCCGGTTCCGGCAACGTTGCCATCTATGCCTGCCAGAAGGCCACCCAGCTCGGCGGCAAGGTCGTGGCGATGTGCGATTCCAACGGCTACGTTTACGATCCGAACGGCATCAACCTTGACGTGGTCCGCCAGATCAAGGAAGTCGAGCGCGGCCGGATTAAAGAATACGCGGACCGCGTGGACGGCGCCGAGTATCACGAAGGCTGCAAGGGCATCTGGACGATCCCCTGCGACATCGCGCTTCCCTGCGCTACCCAGAACGAGCTGGACGGCGAGTCCGCCAAGGCTCTGATCGCCAATGGCGTTATGGCCGTTGTTGAAGGCGCGAACATGCCCAGCACGCCCGAAGCCGTTGCTGCTTTCCAGGAAGCCGGCGTCCTGTTCGGACCGGCCAAGGCAGCCAATGCCGGCGGCGTGGCCACCTCCCCGCTGGAGATGGGCCAGAACAGCCAGCGTCTGCACTGGACTTTCGACGAAGTCGACGCAAAGCTGCATGACATCATGGTCGGCATCTTCCACAATTCCTACGACGCCGCCGCGAAGTACGGCTTAGAGGGCAACCTCGTAGCCGGTGCGAACATCGCCGGTTTCGTGAAAGTGGCAGAAGCTATGCTTGCCCAGGGTGTTGCGTACTAAGCGACAGCGCTTCCGAAAAAAGATCTCATAAACAGCAGAGCGGGATCCGTGGCCTTTCCGGCGCGGATCCCGCTTTTTTTACTTTTATTTGACATTTATCCGGTGCTGTGGTATTCTTGCAAAGTTGAAGCGGTAAGCGCTTTGTGATTCACATTTGTAAGGAGTTGGTTCCATGCAGGTAGTACGTATTATTCTGATGATTCTTCTCATCGCGGTCTGTGTTGCACTGTCAGCGATCATTCTTTCCCAGGAAGGCAAATCCGCCGGGCTGGGTTCCTTAAGCGGACAGGCATCGACAAACGAATCCTACTGGGGCAAGAACAAGGGCCGTTCCCGCGAGGGCATGCTTGTTCGTATCACGACGATTCTGGTGGTCGCATTCTTCGTGCTCTCCATCGTTTTAAATCTCGGAAGCCTTCAGTAAAAGAGATTTTGTTTTGTGCGGCCACGAAAGCAATTTCGTGGCCATAACTATATTCTGGTGGTATTATGGGTATGAAGGGCAGCGTGAAGCTGATTGCCAACAACAAAAAAGCATATCACGATTTTTTTATCGAGGATACCTTTGAGGCTGGCATCGCGCTGGCCGGTACGGAAGTGAAGTCCCTGCGCATGGGGCAGTGTTCCATCAAGGAGTCCTGGATTGAGATTAAGGACGATGAAATCTGGATCAAAAAGATGCACATTCCGCCCTATGAAAAGGGCAACATCTTTAACCGGGACCCGCTTCGCACCAGAAAACTACTGCTGCATCGGCAGGAGATCCGCAAACTGCACCAGAAGGTGAAAGAGCAGGGTGTCACCATCGTTCCGTTGGAAGTTTATCTTTCCGGCAGTCTGATCAAGGTAAAAATCGCTCTCGCCCGAGGCAAGCACGCCTACGACAAACGGGCCAGCATCGCCAAAAAGGACGTGGAGCGGGAAGCGCGGAGAGATTTCAAAATCCACAGTTTAAAATAGTGTTACAGAAATTGTATTGCTGCAGTTGCATTACTGAAACAGCGTTATGAAACGATGTTTCGATTCAACCTTATAGAAATAGCGTTATGATAACAGTATGATTTACATAGCGTTATTCATATGGGCCAGTAAAGGTTTCGACAGGGATCTTGAAGCTGGGGAAGCGAGCCGCACGGGATGCGTTAAATTCCAACCCTAAATTTTAAGTGCAAACAATCGTGTTGCCATCGCTGCTTAATTAAGCAGCAGTCCGCCCCGGGGAACCTGCATCCCGGGATACGGGCTTCATCCAGGCAGGAAACGACGGCGGGTAAGCTTTGCCCCGTCGGGCGTATCATGAAGCTACTGAAGTCATAAGATTGTCTGCGTATCGTATGGCCAAGGGAATGTCAAAGCACAGACTACGCTCGTAGAAGAACAGGGGATGGGTTTTTGGACGCGGGTTCGATTCCCGCCTGGTCCACCAAAAGTTCCTTACTCGAACTTTTGTAGGAAAAAATGAGTTCGAGCAAGATTCCATATTTCGTGTATCACTACACGCAGCAAGACCGCACCTGAGTGTTTTCAGTATGCGGTTTTTTGCTGTCACGATTTTCGCAAGTGCTGCCTCGGAGCTTGACCGGATAGCTCGGTTGATTTTGGTAAGTTCGTCCTTGAAAGGTTCGATGATTGAGATAAGAATATAAATAAGGAGTGACAATATAATGCAGAACAATGATTCCAAGATAAAAGTTTCTATTATTATACCAATTTATAATGCAGGTGTATACATAGTGCGTTGTATAGAAAGCCTTAAAGCTCAGTCCATGAAGGAATTGGAGTTTATATTTGTTGATGATTGCTCCGAGGATGAAAGCATGGAGCTGGTTAATGAATGGGCATCTGTTGATCCACGGGTTAAGGTAGTCCGGAATGAACAAAACCTTGGCGAAGGCGGTTCGCGGAACAGAGGAATAGAAGCAGCACAAGGAATATATATAAATACTATAGACCCTGATGACTGGGTAGCATCCGATTATTATGAATTGCTTTATACAAAGGCGGAGCAAACAGGCGCAGATATTGTAAAAGGCACGAGGATAAAAATTGAAGAATGCAGCATGAAGGAGCTAGAGCCGCGCAGTAAACTTAATTCTTTATTAGAGGAAAGCTTATCCAGAGGAGAACCCTTATATATGCATTTCCATTATGAACATACAACGATCATTTTTAAAAGGGAATTGCTTGACGAAAATATAAGATACGGTAAGTCACCTAATGCAGCTGATACCACATTTTTATTGAGACTCTGTGCAAGAGCAGGAACTTTTGCAACTGAGAATAAAGCATATTACTATTATCTGCAAAGGTTGGAGTCTGCATCTGCTGAATATTCTTTTAAGAGAGCTCAAAAAGAGCTTGTTTCTCTTGGCGAGCAAGTGGACCATTTTTTGAAGAAAGGGTTTTTTGATGAATATGTGTATATTTATTGCGCGAACAGGTTCTACGCATACTCAGCCAGATATGTGCATGCCATCGAAGCAGAGGAAGTATCAGCAAGGGAAAAGGCTGATTATGTTTCCGGGTTAAAAAAACAGATTCTTCGTATTCCTGATCATGAGATCATGTATAGAACAATTCCGGAATTATTTGCAGTAGTAGAATTGAACATGGTTCCGGCACCAAGATTGAACACTGATCTTTCAATATGCAAAGATGAAGTATCAGATTGGATGACATTTTTAGCGGCTTATGACAGAAGATTCGGGAATGCGCCAAAAGATAAGCTGAAATCATTATTGGAAGCATATTTAAACAAGAGGCTAAAAACAGGGACATCTATAGATACATTAAAAAACGAGATGCATCAGCTTCGGAGCAGAGTCAGAGGGCTGAAAGCAAAATCAGATTTCAATAACATCGCAAATAAGGCTTTGAAAAGGATAATACCAACATGACATTAAACGACGAAATAATTAAGGTATCTGTAGTTATCCCCGTATATAATGCCGGTCCATATATATATCGCTGTATCGATAGCCTTAAAGCGCAGACCATGAAGGAATTGGAGTTTATATTTGTTGATGATTGCTCCAAGGATAAAAGCATGGAAAGGGTAGTTGAATGGGCTGCCATTGACCATAGGGTTAAAATCCTTAGGAATGAACAAAACCTCGGTGAAGGCAGCTCGAGGAACAGAGGAATAGAAGCAGCACAAGGAACATATATAAACTCTATAGACCCTGACGACTGGGTAGCACCCGATTATTATGAATTGCTCTATAAAAAGGCAGAGCAAACCGGTGCAGACATTGTAAAAGGCACGAGAATAAAGATTAAAGAGGGCAGCATGGAGGAAATTAAACCTCGGAGCAAGCTGAATGTTGTTATAGAGTCGAGGCTTGCCAAGGGAGAACCCTTATATCTGTATTTGCATTATGAACATCAGACTGTGCTATTCAGGAAATCCATATTAAATGGGAATATAAGGTATGGAGAATCTGCTAATGCTGCCGATACCACATTCTTATTACGCCTGTGTACAAATGTAGGCTTGTATGCATCAGAAAATAAGGCTTGCTATTACTACTTGCAAAGAAAGGGATCTGCTACATCAGAATACTCGCTCAATAGATCAAAAAATGAACTGATTTCATTAGGAGAATTGTTTTCCCATTTGCTTCAAGAGGGGCAAATTAATTCTTATGCTTATAAATATTGCTTGCAATTGGGTTATCATGCATATGCAATGAGATTTATTTATGCATACGAAAACGGTAAAGTATCTGCAGAGGATAAGGCACAATATATATCTGAATTGAAGACTCTTTTTATGCTTATTCCAGACTACAAGATCTTTTATGAGCTTGTACCTGAAATGTATGCCCTTATTGAATTGGATAAACTGCTAACAAAGGAACTGTGTGAGAATATTGAAATATGCAGAGAAGAGGTATCTGATTGGATGAGTTATGTGTGTGCTTTGGACGCAGAGAAGAGGCGTGATGCAGCCAAAAAGCTGAGAAGGTTACTTGCCGAATACCTGAAAAAAAGAAGTGCATCCGGCATTACACAAAAAAAACTGAAAAAAGAGATTGCTCAAATGAGCTCAGAGATAGAGGGCATCAAGAAAAAAATTGCTTTTCATGCTATAGTTAAAGAAGCACTTGAAGAACTTGATAAACCATCCAGTGAATAAATATCAGACTATTTTTCTGCCTTTGAAAATAATGACCTTAACTTGGCACGAAGCCCGGGCTCATTGTTTCCAACCTTTGTATTTATATATATATTGGCAGGAACATCTTTTAACAGATCGTTCGCATCCGCATCAATCTTTTCTTCAAAAGGGCTGTTGCAAATACTGAGAACAGCAGGATATAGTGCGGCAGCTTCTTTATTTCCTCTTTTTATGGATTCTTCAACCATTTCGTTGATCTTGTTTTTTCCGCTTATTCTCACAGACAAAAAGGAAAAAAGGCTGGAAAATTCTTTATTTTTTGCTACTGTTAAAACATATTTATAACCCTTGAGCATATCGGTAATTTGTCTATCGTTAAGGGTGACATAGTTGTTGCTCACTCTGTAAATATAACTGGGGATTTCAGTTGATAAAAATACATTGGCTTCTATCATGGCATTTACAAAAAAAACAACATCCTGAAAACGTCTGTACTCCGGAAAAGCTATGCGGGCTTTTTTTAGCATATCCAGTGAATAAATGAAACGCTGATAGTAATATGCCTGCTGAAAGTCCTTGTAGTTAATCATTTTTGTCTCGTGAAAGGTGAAGTCAGCTTCTTTTGTTACCGCCCTTGAAGTTTGGCCTTCTTTAAGGAAAAAAAGAGAACCACCGGCGATCTTCGCCTTATGCTCTACAGCAAGATCATAAAGCTCCTTAAGGCAGGTGTCGCTGGGGTATAGATCATCTGAGTCCAGAAAACCCACATAAGAACCACGGGCCGCCCTTAGACCGGCATTTCTTGCAGGACCGGCCCCCAAATTAGCTTGAGTGATGACCTGTATTCTTTTGTCTGCTTCTTTTAAGCGACTTAGAATTTGAGGCGAGCTATCAGTAGATCCGTCATCTATACAGATCAGCTCTATATTGGTAAGTGTTTGACCGAGTGCACTTGTTACGGCTTCTTCAAGATGGGATTCTGAGTTGTAAATTGGCATGATCAAACTTATTGCAGGCTTCTGTTTAGTCGACTTGTTCATTAGTTTCTTTTCCTCTTTAGTCAACTGTTTTTAAGCTGTGCTGCTATTCTACATTTGAAGCCTAGGGATTTCAACATTTTTCGCTACAGCGATGCGAAAGGCCCCTCTTGTATGGCTAAATGTATTGTAATAGATGGTCAGCAACGCTGATTGCTGCTTCACTAATCGCCATCGCTCTTATATATGCTTACAGAAAGCGTAATAAGGTGTAATAAGCACATAGGGTCGTAGGAAGTGTCTGTGATATCGGTGCTGACCAGCGGAAATGCACTGGAATCACTGGGGTTCAGGCACTCAGGCTTGAGACTGATTAACCGGGGGAGTTAGAACATGCGTATGAAAGTTATTCCGGAAAAAAGTGAAAGAAGGATGCCTACCGTCCTTGGCGCGATTGTGTTATTATATTTATGTATGCGCAAATGGCGCTAAAAAAGGGAGAAGAAAATGGGAGCAAAAATTCTGGTTGTGGATGATGAAAGCCGGATTCGGAAACTGGTTCGCGATTTCCTGATTCGTGCCGGTTATGAAGTGCTGGAGGCAGGGGACGGTGAAGAAGCCATCGACGTCTTTTACCGTCAGAATGACATTTCACTGATCATTCTGGATGTGATGATGCCGAAGATGGACGGATATCAGGTGTGCCGTGAGATCCGTTCCCAGTCCCCGGTTCCGATCATTCTGCTGACCGCTAAGGGAGACGAGGACGACGAGCTGCATGGATTTTCGGCCGGGGCGGACGAATACATTGCCAAGCCCTTTTCACCGAAGATTCTGGTGGCCCGGGTGGAAGCTCTGCTTCGCCGCGCCGGGCATGAGGAAGATGCGGTGCATTCCCTGGAAGCCGGCGGCATTCACATTGATGTGGACGCCCATCAGGCGGATGTGGACGGCCGTCCCATGCAGCTGTCCGTAAAGGAGTTTGAACTTCTGTCCTACTTTATCCGGAACGAGGGTATTGCCCTTTCTCGGGAAAAGATCTTAAACAGCGTGTGGGACTACGAATATTACGGCGATTCCCGCACGGTGGATACCCATGTAAAGAAGCTTCGGGCCAAGATCGGCGAGAAGGGAAAATACATTCACACCATCTGGGGCATGGGCTATAAGTTTGAGGTTTCGGATGAAGAATAAAAAGGCTTGGTTTCAGCTGCCGGCGCCCAGGAAGAGTCTTCGGAACCGGATCTTTGCGGGAATCATTATTCCCATGGCCATGGTTCTTGCGCTGCTGTTTCTGATGAACAGTATCCTTCTTAGCAGGTTTTATCAGGTAAAGAAGCAGGAAGATCTGCAGCAGGCCTATCACGTGGTGGATGCGGCCTCTGCACGAGACGCCATGTTTTCCCAGGCCTTTCAGCTGCATTTCGAGCAGATGTGTGACCGAAACAATCTGTCCATCGTGGTTTCCAAGGCGGATGGATCCGTGGTCCTTTCCTTTGCCGCCAACGACGAGCGCATGGTGGATCGACTGCGCCAGACCATTTTTGCCATGGACGAACATGAGGTCACGCTGCTGGAATCCACGGATGAGTATATGATTCTGCGCCAGCAGGATCCCTGGATTTCCGGAACCTATCTGGTCCTTTCCGGCAACCTGTCCGACGGTGACTTTATCCTGATCCGCACGGCGGTTTCCGGCATTGAAGACAGTGTCGATATCGCTAACCGCTTTCTGTTTTACGGTGCCCTGGCCATGATTATTCTGGGCCTTCTTGCGTCGTTTCTGATTGCGGGCTACATCACCTGGCCGGTGCGGGAACTGACGGTTCTGGCCAGGCGCATGGCACATCTGGATTTTGAAGCGAAATATGAGCCATCGGGCCAGATCGCCGAAATCGACGAACTTGGCAACGATATGAACGCCATGTTCGACGAGCTGAAAGGCACCATCGAAAACCTGAAAACCGCCAACAGTGATCTGAAGCGTGATATCGAACGGCGGGAAAAGAACGAGCAGATGCGCCGGGAGTTTCTGTCCAATGTTTCCCATGAATTAAAAACGCCCATCGCCGTGATTTCCGGTTATGCCGAAGGACTGATGGAAGGCGTGGCCTCGGACGAAGAAAGCATGCAGGAATACGTTTCCACCATCTACGACGAAGCGGGGCATATGGGCCGGCTGGTGCAGGATATCGTGTCCTTAAACACCCTGGAATACGGCGATATCTCCGTGGATATGGAGCGCCTGGATCTGTATGAGATCGTCAGCGGTATTGTCCGTTCCCATGCCATCTTAGCCGAACAGTACGGCGCCGTTATTGAGAATGACATTGCCCCCGGCACCTATATCTGGGCCGACGAATCCCTGACGGAGCAGATCGTATCCAATTACCTTTCCAACGCCATTCATTATTCAAAAAATGAAAAGAAGATCCGTCTCTATGGCATCCGCCAGAAGGACCGGTACCGGTTCTGCGTGTACAACACCGGCGACCGGATTCCCGAAGAGAGCATCGGACGGCTGTGGGATAATTTTTACAAGGTGGATAAAGCACGTTCCCGGGAATACGGGGGAACAGGCATCGGACTTTCCCTGGTGAAGGCTTCGGCAGAAAACATGCAGCAGCAGTACGGCGTGGTCAACAACGACGACGGCGTCACCTTCTGGGTGACCTTTGACGCGTCTGCCGTATCGTCAGATAAGACGGCGTCAGCGGATGGATCGGAACCATCGGATCCGTCGTAATCTGCGGAAATGCAGGATTGATCAGAACCGATGACTTCATCAGAGTCGCCGCTGCAGAACATTTAGACAGAAGAGGAGGACCGCCATGGTCGCGGTAATTGATTATGATGCAGGCAATGTGCGAAACGTCCTTCGCGCCTGTGAATACCTTGGAAACCAGACGGTGCTGACCCGGGATCCCGACGTCATCCTTCATGCGGACCACGTGATTCTGCCGGGTGTCGGCGCCTTCGGCGATGCCATGGAACACCTTGAACGTTTCGGACTGGTGCCGGCGATCAAAGAGACGGCGGCAAAAGGGACGCCGTTTCTCGGCATCTGCCTCGGCCTGCAGCTGCTGTTTTCCGAAAGCGAAGAGAGCCCCGGCGTACAGGGACTTGGTCTGCTGGAGGGACGGATCCGCCGCATTCCGAAGGAAGACGGGATCAAGGTTCCGCACATGGGGTGGAATTCGCTGGAGCTTTTAAACGACGGACGCATGTTTGCCGGGTGCACCGGCGAGCCCTATGTCTACTTCGTTCATTCCTATTATCTGCAGGCACAGGATCCGTCCATCGTTACGGCGGCTGCGCAGTACGGCTCAACGCGGATTCAGGCGGCCGTGGAAAAGGACAACATGTTTGCGTGCCAGTTCCACCCGGAAAAAAGCTCCGCCGCCGGCCTGTCCATGCTGAAACGGTTTTTACAGATCTGAAAGAAAGAATCCCATGCATACCAAACGAATCATTCCCTGCCTGGATATCAACAACGGCCGCGTTGTGAAGGGCGTCAATTTCATCAATCTGACGGATGCCGGCGATCCGGTGGAGGTCGCGGCGGTCTATGACGCCTGCGGCGCGGACGAGCTGGTGTTTCTGGATATTACCGCATCCTCCGACCACCGCGAAACCGTGACGGACCTGGTCCGCGCGGTGGCGTCGAGGGTGTTTATCCCATTTACCGTCGGCGGCGGCATCCGTTCGGTCGAGGACGCGAAGGGCATCCTGCAGGAAGGCGCGGATAAGGTCTCGGTCAATTCGTCGGCGATCGAACGGCCGCAGCTGATTGCCGAGCTGGCTGAAAAATTCGGCAGCCAGTGCGTAGTGCTCGCCATCGACGCCCGCCGCCGGCCCGACAAAAGCGGCTGGGACGTCTATAAACACGGCGGCCGCGTCAACGTCGGCCTCGATGCCGTGGAATGGGCAAAAAAAGGCGTGGCTTTGGGGGCCGGTGAAATCCTGCTGACCTCCATGGACGGGGACGGCACGAAGGCCGGATACGATCTGGAACTGACGCGGACCATCGCCGACGCGGTAGACGTGCCGGTCATCGCCTCCGGCGGCGCCGGGACGATGGAGCATTTCTATGAGGCGTTTACCGAGGGACACGCGGATGCGGCTCTGGCCGCGTCGCTGTTTCATTTCCGCGAGCTGGACATCGGCGATCTGAAGGAATATCTGGCCCAAAAGGGTGTTCCGGTGCGAAAGGGGCCCTATGGCAGCAATCTCGAATGACTGGCTTCCGGCGCTTTCGCCGGAGTTTAAAAAGCCCTATTACAAAAGCCTGTATGAAAAGGTGGTCGAAGAGTACCGGACGCACCGTGTCTACCCGCCGGCGGACGATATCTTCAACGCGTTTCATCACACGCCCCTTGCAAAAGTGAAGGTGGTGATCCTGGGGCAGGATCCCTATCACAACGAGGGGCAGGCCCACGGCATGGCGTTTTCCGTACGGGACGGCGTTGAGATTCCGCCTTCGCTGGTCAATATCTATCAGGAAATCCATGACGAATTCGGCTGTGACATGCCCAAAAGCGGCTGTCTGGAAAACTGGGCGGACCAGGGGGTGCTGCTTCTGAATACCGTACTGACGGTTCGCGCCCATCAGGCCAATTCGCACCAGGGCATCGGCTGGGAGCAGTTTACGGATGCCGTTATCCGTGTCCTGGACGAACAGGACCGGCCGATCGTGTTCCTGCTGTGGGGGTCGCCGGCGCGGAAAAAGGCCGCGATGCTGCACAATCCGAAGCATCTGGTGCTGGAGGCGCCCCATCCAAGCCCGCTGTCGGCCTACCGCGGTTTCTTCGGCTGCGGCCACTTTCAGAAAGCCAACGCGTTTCTTGCGGCCCATGGCGAATCGCCCATTGACTGGAGCATGCGCTCGTTGTAATATTCTTTCGTTGCCGTTTAACAGGAAGGAGTACAGAAATGGAACGTAAATCTTTGCAGCAGGAACTTGCGCAGAACAGCTATCCGGGCCGGGGCATCGTCCTTGGAAGAACGTCGGATGAGAAGAAGGCCGTGATCGCTTATTTTATCATGGGCCGCAGCAGCAACAGCCGCAACCGCGTCTTCGTGGAAGAAGGCGAAGGCATCCGCACGGAAGCGTTCGATCCTTCCAAGCTGGAGGATCCGTCGCTGATCATCTACGCGCCGGTGCGTGTGCTCGGCAATCAGACCATCGTCACGAACGGCGACCAGACCGATACGATCTACGAGGGTCTCGAGGCGGGCATTCCGATGGAAGAGTCCCTGCGCAGCCGCTGCTTTGAGCCGGATCCGCCGAACTACACGCCCCGCATTTCCGGTGTCGTGACCATCGAAGGCGGCATGCTCGAATACGCCCTGTCGATCTTAAAGAGCGACAATGGCGACCCCAACCAGTGCCTGCGTTACACCTTTGAATACGCCCATCCGACGGCCGGCGAGGGCCGTTTCATCCATACCTACGAGCACGACGGCAATCCGCTGCCGAGCTTTGAAGGCGAACCGACGCCCGTCGACGTGTGCGACGACATCGACGCCATGACGGACATGATGTGGGAAGCCCTGAATGCCGACAACAAAGTATCGCTGTTTGTCCGCTATATCGACATCGCGGCCGGCACATATGAGACCCGCATCCGCAATGTGAATCAGTAAAAGCAGGAAAGGAACGAGTGTAAGATGAACGAACTGGAACTGAAATACGGCTGCAACCCGAACCAGAAGCCCTCGCGCATTTTCATGGAGGACGGCAGCGACCTGCCGATCCGCGTGCTTTGCGGCAGACCGGGATACATCAACTTCATGGACGCCTTCAACGGCTGGCAGCTGGTGAAGGAAATCAAGCGCGCGACCGGGCTGGCCGCCGCGACGTCCTTTAAGCACGTGTCGCCCGCCGGCGCCGCCGTGGGCCTTCCGCTTTCCGACGTGGAAAAGAAGATTTACTGGGTTGAGGACATGGACATGGAGTGGACGCCCCTGGCGAACGCCTACGCCCGTGCGCGCGGTGCGGACCGCATGTCTTCCTTCGGCGATTTTATCGCGCTTTCCGACACCTGCGACGCGCAGACCGCGAAGCTGATCAAGCGCGAGGTGTCCGACGGCGTGATTGCCCCGGGCTACACCGAAGAGGCGCTGGCCATCCTGTCTTCGAAGAAGAACGGAAACTACAACGTGATCGAAATCGATCCGGAATACGTGCCGAATCCGCTGGAGCGCAAGCAGGTGTACGGCATCACGTTTGAACAGGGCCGCAACGAGCTCGTCATCGACGACGCTTTCTTCGGCAACATCGTCACGGCGAACAAGGATCTGCCGGACAGCGCGAAGATTGATCTGGCCATCGCCATGATCACCTTAAAGTACACCCAGTCCAATTCCGTCTGCTATGTCAAGGACGGACAGGCCATCGGCATCGGCGCGGGTCAGCAGAGCCGCATTCACTGCACGCGGCTGGCCGGTTCGAAGGCCGACAACTGGTGGCTGCGCCAGGCGCCGCAGGTGCTGAATCTGCCCTTCCTTGACACCATCCGCCGCCCCGACCGCGACAACGCGATCGATCTGTACATCGGTGAGGATTACATGGACGTTCTTGCGGACGGCGCGTGGGAGAACATCTTCAAGGAGAAACCGCCGGTCTTTACCCGCGAAGAGAAGCGTGCGTGGCTGGATCAGCTTTCCGGCGTGTCCTTAGGCTCCGACGCCTTCTTCCCCTTCGGCGACAACATCGAGCGCGCCCACCGCAGCGGCGTTCAGTACGTGGCCGAGCCGGGCGGATCGATCCGCGACGATCATGTCATCGCGACCTGCGACAAGTATGACATGGTAATGGCATTCACCGGACTTCGTCTGTTCCATCATTGACGGATGGCGGCGGTTCAATAAATTGCACAAAATCAGAAACAATTCTTCCGTAATTTTTTCTAAAGAATCCGCAGGGTTTTTGTGTCTTTTGACGGACTTTTATGGTAGAATTTTTCCTGTAGCATGTGATATCGATCCATTACACCTGTAAGGAAAGGGGTACAAACCAATGAGCAATCTGGATCTGAGCAAATACGGCATTCTCGGCGCCACCGAAATCGTCCACAATCCGTCTTTCGAATTCCTGTTCGAAGAGGAGATGAAGCCGGAGCTGACCGGTTTCGACAAGGGTCAGCTGACCGAGTTGGACGCGGTGAACGTCATGACCGGTATCTACACCGGCCGCTCGCCCAAAGACAAATACATCGTCATGGACGAGAATTCCAGGGACACCGTCTGGTGGACCACGCCGGAGTATCCGAACGACAACCATCCGATGAGCGAAGCGACCTGGGCCGACATGAAGAAACTGGCTGTGGCCGAACTGTCCGGCAAGCGTCTGTTCGTCGTGGACGCGTTCTGCGGCGCGAATGCCGATACCCGCATGTCCGTCCGCTTCATCGTGGAAGTGGCCTGGCAGGCGCATTTCATCAAGAACATGTTCATCCAGCCGACGGAAGAGGAGCTGGCTGCTTTCGAGCCAGACTTCATCGTTTACAACGCTTCCAAGGCGAAGGTTGAAAACTTCGCGGACTACGGCCTCAACTCCGAGACCTGCGTCGCCTTCAACATCAGCAGCCGCGAGCAGGTCATCTTAAACACCTGGTACGGCGGCGAGATGAAGAAGGGCATCTTCTCCATGATGAACTACTATCTGCCGTTAAAGGGCATCGCCGCGATGCACTGCTCGGCCAACACCGATATGGAAGGCAAGAACACGGCCATCTTCTTCGGTCTGTCCGGCACCGGCAAGCCCACGCTTTCCCCCGATCCGAAGCGTCTTTTGATCGGCGATGACGAGCACGGCTGGGACGACAACGGCGTCTTCAACTTCGAGGGCGGCTGCTACGCGAAGGTCATCAACCTCGACAAGGATTCCGAGCCCGACATCTACAATGCGATCCGCCGCAACGCGCTTCTTGAGAACGTGACGGTCGACGGTGATGGCAAGATCGATTTCGCCGACAAGAGCGTCACCGAGAACACCCGCGTTTCCTACCCGATCGATCACATCGACAACATCGTGCTGAAGGTGAATCCGGTTTCCGCCGGCCCGGCTGCCGACAACGTGATCTTCCTGTCCGCCGGTGCCTTCGGTGTGCTTCCGCCGGTTTCCATTCTGACGCCGGAACAGACCAAGTACTACTTCCTGTCCGGTTTCACGGCAAAGCTTGCCGGTACCGAGCGCGGCATCACCGAGCCGACCCCGACCTTCTCGGCCTGCTTCGGCCAGGCGTTCCTGGAGCTACATCCGACGAAGTACGCGGAAGAGCTTGTCAAGCGCATGGAGAAGAGCGGTGCGAAGGCCTATCTGGTGAACACCGGATGGAACGGCACCGGAAAGCGCATCTCCATTAAGGATACCCGCGGCATCATCGACGCGATCTTAAACGGCGATGTGGCCAAGGCCGAGACGAAGCAGATCCCGATCTTTGACTTCGAAGTGCCGACCTCCCTTCCGGGCGTGGATCCGGCGATCCTTGACCCGCGCGACACCTATGCGGATGCCGCCGAGTGGACGGCGAAGGCGGAGGATCTGGCTGCCCGCTTCATAAAGAACTTCAAGAAGTACGAAGGCAACGAAGCCGGCAAGGCGCTGGTTGCCGCCGGCCCGCAGCTGTAAAGCACCGCCTGAACACGCCGGAAGGCGTATCGTTTATCCCCGCCTGAAAAGGGCGGGGATTTTTTGAAAGATGAAACCGCCCATGAAACAGCGCAAACTTCACTATGATTTTCTGCGGATCCTCTGCATCCTCTTCGTGGTCTATAACCACACGAACGAGCGCGGCTACTACATGTACGCCTATGAGCCGCAGATCGGCCGCCGGATCTTTTTCATCGCCATGGCGGCCCTGATCGCCGTCGCGGTGCCGGTATTCTTCATGATTTCCGGCGCATTGCTGATCCCGAAGGAAGAATCCTTATGGGATCTGTTCCGGAAGCGGATTCTGCGCATGATCCTTGTGATCGTCCTGTTTTCCGTGCTTCAGTATGCCATTGCCCTTGTGCGGGGTGACGTCACGTTTTCGGCGCTGTTTTTCCTGCGGAACACGATCGGCGACAACATCATTCCGCCTTACTGGTATCTGTACGCCTATCTGGCATACCTGATCTGTCTGCCGCTTCTGCG